>NZ_LT607561.1:10104-131733 GCF_900095275.1 Pseudomonas sp. UMAB-40 | reverse complement strand
TGTCCCCGGATGGATACCGGAGCGAAGGTACGCCGAGCCTTAGCGAGGGGCCGGACGCTTGGGGCGAGACCTTTTGGTTCCTTTTGGCTGGGCCGGCACTCCGGGCGTTTGCCAAAAGGGACTCGCCGTAAGGGCGAAACCGCCAGCCGCCGTTACCGCAGGAATGGATATGTACACCTGAAAGAGACTGGTCGGCTATTAGGCCGCCATCGCTGGCAAGCCAGCTCCCACAATTGTATTGGGTACATCACAAATCCCCGCAGTCACCCCGCCCACTCGCACAATGCTGGAAAAGAATGTTAGCGTGCTTGGCATTCACCAAGCCCCGACGAGCCCTCCTCCCATGAAAAAGACCGTCCTCGCCTTCAGCCGCATCACCCCGGAAATGGTCGAGCGCCTCAAGCAAGACTTCGACGTCATCGTCCCCAATCCGAAAAACGGCGACATCAACGCCCAATTCAACGAAGCCCTGCCCCACGCCCACGGCCTGATCGGCGTCGGTCGCAAACTCGGCCGCGCACAACTGGAAAACGCCACCAACCTTGAAGTCGTCTCCAGCGTCTCCGTCGGCTACGACAACTACGATGTCGCCTACTTCAACGAACGCGGGATCATGCTGACCAACACGCCGGATGTGCTCACCGAAAGCACCGCCGACCTGGCATTCGCCCTGCTCATGAGCAGTGCCCGCCGCGTCGCCGAACTCGACGCCTGGACCAAGGCCGGCCAATGGCAAGCCACCGTCGGCGCCCCGCTGTTCGGCTGCGATGTACACGGCAAAACCCTGGGCATCGTCGGCATGGGCAACATCGGCGCGGCCATTGCCCGTCGCGGTCGCCTGGGCTTCAACATGCCAGTCATCTACAGCGGCAACAGCCGCAAGACCGAGCTGGAACAAGAACTCGGCGCGCAGTTCCGCAACCTTGACGAACTGCTGGCCGAAGCCGATTTCGTCTGCCTCGTCGTCCCGCTCAGCGAGAAAACCCGGCACTTGATCAGCCACCGCGAACTGGCCCTGATGAAGCCGAGCGCCATCCTGGTCAACATCGCCCGCGGTCCGGTCGTCGACGAGCCTGCCCTGATCGAAGCGCTGCAAAACAACCGCATTCGCGGCGCCGGGCTGGACGTCTACGAGAAAGAACCGCTGGCCGAGTCGCCGTTGTTCCAGCTGAAAAACGCGGTGACGTTGCCGCACATCGGCTCCGCGACCCATGAAACCCGCGAGGCCATGGCCAACCGCGCGTTGGCTAACCTGCGCAGCGCACTGCTGGGCGAGCGGCCGCAAGATCTGGTCAATCCGCAAGTGTGGAAAGGCTAACTAAAACGGGCAAATACTTATCAAGTATCTGCCCGCTTCTTACATAACTTGCAATTCAGTCAACTCACTAAAAAAGTTCAAGCGCTATACACTCATCACTGCTTATTCGACTCACGAAAAATAGTGTTGGAGCACATTAAACTTGAACAGCCTAACCACCGACAAGATCATCAGATACAGCAAATTATCATTAATGGCTTATATAAGCTTTTTTGGCCTTTTGGTGATGTACAGCAACTTCACCGACTACGCATCCAACTATGAATACGTCGGCCACATCCTGAGCATGGACACCACAAGGGAAAACATTAAGCTGAACTACCGGGCAATCACCTCACCCATGCTCCACCACCGGATCTATTGGTTCATCATTACACTTGAAGTTATCTATACCGCCTTTTGCCTGGTCGGTGCCTATCACCTTTACCGAAACCTGAACGCGTCTGCCGACCTATTCCATGAGGCCAAAAAGTTCTCAATCATCGGATTATTGATCGCCATATTTGTCTACTACGTTTGTCTGCAAGTGATCGGCGTTGAATGGTTCAACATGGACGAATCACACACCTGGAATGCCAAGGACTGGGCCCGGCATATTGTCGACTTCATACTTCCGCTGCTGATATTCGTTGCGCTCAGGACCGAACGCTAAGCGCACTCGGCCCCCAACGCTTTCATGCGAGCTTGCCATTGCCTTGCGCTATCGGCGCCTTGGGTTTGCGGAACACCAGTACGTTGCCCAGCATCACCAACACCAACCCCACCAATGCCGGCGCGGTCCATTGATAGCCTTCGGCAAACGCCGAGACATTGAGCGCCACGACCGGGAACAGCACGGTGCAATAGGCCGCCCGCTCCGGGCCCATACGCCCGACCAGCGTCAAGTAAGCGGTGAAGCCAATGACCGAACCCGGAATCACCAGGTACAGCAGCGAGCCGATGTAACGCGCGTTCCATTCCATGTCGAACGGAATGTCCTTGAGCAGACACCACACCGACAACATCGCGGCGCCATACGCCATGCCCCAGGCGTTAGTGGTCAACGGTTTCAAACCGGCCTTCTGTTGCAAGCTCGAGAGCATGTTACCGGCCGAGAAACACAGGGTTCCAAGCAATGCCAAGCCCAGGCCGAGCAGGGTTTCCGGGCTGGCGGTGTGGCCGGCCAGTTCCGGCCAGAACAACAGGCCAAGCCCGGACAGGCCCAGCGCACCGCCCATCAAAACGTTGCGAGCGATTTTCTGGCCGAAGAACACCCGTGCATTGAGCGCATTCCACAACGTGGCCGTGGAAAACACCACGGCGACCAGACCGCTGGGAATCCACTGGCTGGCGGTCAGGAAACACATGAAGTTGACGCAGAACAGGCACAAGCCCTGTGCCAGACAGATCAAATGCCCGCGACGGTTCATCACTTGCAGGCGTCGGCTGAGCAGCAACAGGACGAACAGCACCAGCGCCGCGAGGCCGAAGCGATAAACGATCGACACGGGAATGGCCACCACACCCAGCTGCCATTTCAAGGCAATCCAAGTGGTGCCCCAGATCAGCACGGTCAGCAAGTACAACGACAGGTTCATGACAAAGGCTCCTCGATAGGAACTCAGTGTCCTGCGCCAAGCGTGGGCGCACTTGCATAAACTTGCGCTTTTGTCGTGGCAGAGGCTGGCAGCGCATGGTCTACGGAGTAGGATGCAAGGTGTTGGAGAGAAGCGATCATGCCCGCACTGGAAACCCTGCAAGTCTTTCAAGCCCTCAACCGCTCGCCCAATGCTCGTCTGGAGCAAAGCGCCGAGCTTGGTGACGGCATGGCTGCAGCCCTGTGGAGCAACCATCACGATGCCCAAGACTACGAAGCCCCAAGCCACCACACCTTGTCCTGCTACATCGCCGGCGGCACCGGCACGTTCCGCCGCGACCAGCCCGGCACCAAGGGCGGCCCGGACAAGCTGTGCATCCTGCCGGCCGAGCATCAATCGGGTTGGGTGATCAACGGCGACATTCGCCTGGCCCATGTGTATTTCAGCCCCGAACAATTCGCCCTCGGCTGTGTCACGCTGCTGGACCGCGAGCCACGCGAACTGCAATTGCGCGAAGCCACTTTCCTTGACGATCCAGCACAGGCCCGACGCTTTCGGCAGATGCTCACCCTCAACTGGGATGAGCCCGGCGAACGCCTGCTCACCAGCAGCCTGGCTCACGAAATGCTCAGTCACGTGTTGCTCGGCCAGGTCGGGATGCGTGAAGGCTTACGGTTAAAAGGTGGCTTGGCGGCGCATCAGCGGCGGCAGTTGGTGGAGTTCATCGACAATCAGTTGGCCGAGGCGATCAGCCTGGGGCAACTGGCGGCGTTGTGTGCGCTGTCGGAATATCACTTTGCGCGGATGTTTCGGGAGAGCTTTGGCTTGCCGCCGCATCAGTATGTGTTGGCGCGCAGAGTGAGCCGGGCGCGGGAGTTGTTGCGTTCGACCTCGCAGCCTTTGGGGGAGATTGCGCTGGCGTGCGGGTTTGCCAGCGCGAGTCATTTCACCAATCGGTTTCGGCAGGTTTTGGGGGGGACGCCTGGGGAGTATCGGCAGGCGTTTTTGCGTTAACTCCTAGATTTTCAGCGTCTTCGAAATCGCCATCGCGGGCAAGCCCGGCTCCCACAGGTCAGGTGTCGAACCTATCTTTTGTGAACGACACTATCCCTGTGGGAGCCGGGCTTGCCCGCGATGAACGATGACGCGGTCTGCGATCAGAATTCCAGTGTGCTGGACAACGAAATCTGCCGCGAATCCCCCATCGACACAAAGAACCGGCTCGCAGCCGAGGTGTAGTAGGTGCGGTCAAACAGGTTCTTCACGTTGAGCTGAAACTTGACCTTTTGCCCTTCAACCTTGGTGTCGTAGGTCGCGAACGCATCGGCCACGGTGTAGCTCGGCAGGTCGAAATCGTTGACGGCGTTACCCGCCCGCTCGCCGACGTAACGCGCACCCGCGCCGACCCGCAGTTGATCGCCGCCGACAATGGTCCCGAAGTCATAGACCGCCGACAGCGAGCCGCTGTTCTTTGCGACGTTTTGCAGTTTTTTGCCCTTGTAGGTCGGGTCTTCGGTGACTTCGGCGTCGGTGTAGGCATAGCTGCCGATCATGCTCCAGCGGTCGCTGAGCTGGCCGCTCAAATCCACTTCCAGACCACGGGAGCGCACTTCGCCGGCGGCGCTGTAAATCGTCACCGGGCCTTCGGAGTTGGCCACCAGCACGTTGCGTTTCTTGATGTCGAACAGCGCGACGTTGCCGGTCACGCGCCCTGGCATATCAAGCTTGGCGCCGATTTCCCAGGACTTGGCTTCTTCCGGCGCGACGCTGCCGTCGAGCACGGTGCTGCTGCCGCTCAACGGCGCGATGGTCGAGTTGGGTTTGAACGATTCGGTGTAGCTGCCGTAGAACGACAGCTCATCGGTGAAGCGATAAACCAGACCGGCGCGCGGCACCCATTTCTGACCGTTGCTGTCGGTGTTGGCCTGAAACGGCACGCCCTTGCCGGCGTACTGGTCGTATTCCTGAAAGCGTGCGCCTGCGACGAAAATCCATTGATCGGTGAGGTGGATAGAGTCCTGCAGGAAGATCGAATCGCTGCGCAGCTCATCGGTCTGCGCACTGTCCGCCGGGCTGACCGTGGTGCCGGCGACTTCGCGACCGTAGACCGGATTGACGTAGCTGAAGGTGCTCAGGCTTTTCTGGCGGATCAGGTCTTCGCGGTAGATCTTGCGGTATTCGTCATCGACGCCGAACACCAGGTCGTGTTGCATACCCAACACGTTCACCTTGCCTTCGAGGCTGGCGGTGGTGAAACGGTCGGTGCTGATCGCGTTCTGAGTGCCGTCCATGCTGCGGGTCAGCGTGCCGCGTCGGGTGTCGATGGCGGTGACGCGCACCTGGCTGGCGTCGTAGGTTTCACGGTTCCAGCTGTAGCCGAAGTGGGCATTCCAGTTGTCATTGAGCTCGTGATCGGCCTCGAAGTGGTAGAGGTCCGAGCGGCCTTCCATGTTGTTGAAGGGCTCGTCCAGGCGTTCATTGCGCGAGATGTCCAACGGATGGTTGGTGCGCGGATCGATGACCGTGCCGCGGTCGAACGGGGTCAGGAACTCGCGGTGTTCGTAGGAGAAAAGCAGCTTGGTGCTTTCGCCGAACCAGGCCAGCGACGGCGCCACCAGCGTTTCGCGGTGGGTGCCGAAGTTGCGCCAGTAATCTTCGTCTTCGTGGTCCAGCACCATGCGGTAAGCGAAGCCGGAATCACCGAGCGCGCCGGTGCTGTCGAGGCCGCCGCCGCTGCCGTTTTTGCCGTCGCCGTAGGTCGAGCCGCGCAGCGTCAGGGCGTTGTATTGCTCCATCTCGGGTTTCTTGCTGACCATGTTGACCACGCCGCCCGGGTCCTGGATGCCGTACAGCAGCGAGGCCGGTCCCTTGAGCACTTCGACCCGGTCCACGGTCGCATTCATGCCTCGGCCCTGCACGATCGGCATGCCGTCGCGCATGATCGAGCCGTTGCGGTTGTCGCCGAAACCGCGAGTCATCACCGAATCCTGAGTGCTCGCCAGCGTGTTGCCCTGGGTGATGCCGCTGACGTTGGCCAGTGCGTCATCCAAATTGCGCGGTGCCTGATCGCGAATGACCTGGGCCGGAATGACGTTGACGGTCTGCGGGATTTCCTGGAGCAAGGCCGACGAGCGCATCACCGAACTGGTGGGCGGCGGTTGATAGCTCATGGACTGATCGGCCACCGAGTTGATGGTGGTCGTGCCCAGATTCAACGTGCCGGCGCTGGGCAGCGGTTCAAGCACCAGGGTGTGAGCATCGCTACGGCGGAAGGTGAAGCCCGAACCGCTGAGCAAACGCTGCAGCGCCTGCTCGGCGCTCAACGGGCCATTGACCGCCGGGGCGGTGAGGCCGTAGGGCGCTTCATCGGTGTAGACCACGCTGATACCGGTGACGCGGCTGAAGTCGCTCAAGGCCTGGGGCAGCGGCTTGGCAGCGATGGCGAAGCTGAACTGCGTGCGCTGTTGCGTGGTGCCCGCCTCAGCGGCCGATGCGACGCTCGATGGCAGCAAGGCCAACGCCGACATACTCAGTGCAGAAGCACCCAACCACTGTTTGACCGAACCCGGTTTTGCCCTGGACTTCATTGCTCAATGACCTGTGTAGAACCTACGGGATGCGAATGACTCGCAGTTTCAGTCACTACACGGATGAGGGTCGGGTTTACCTCATCAAAATGTTGAAAATAATTTTTGGCCTTGAGGGATGTGGTGCCTGATCTGCCGCCATCGCGGGCAAGCCCGCTCCCACAGTGATCTGTGGCGTTCGCAAAACCTGTGGGAGCGGGCTTGCCCGCGATGGGGCCGGTAGCCTCACCGCAAAATGATCAGATGCCCCATCACCTTGGTCTGCTCAAACCCCAAAACGCCCTGCAACGAACTCAACACCGCCTGCGGGTCCTTGCTCGGAAAACTGCCACTGACCCGCCGCGTCGCCAATTCATCATTGAGCAGCACAATTCGCCCCAGGTAATAACGCCCCAGGTCTTGCACCACCTCGGCGAGCGTTGTCTTGTAGTAATTGAGCCAGCCCTGACGCCAGGCCAGTTGCGCTTCGCTGTCGACGGCGTGCAATTTTTCCGCCGCACCCTCGCCATACGCCACTTGCTGGCCGGCGGTCAGAATCTGCTGCTCGGCGTGCTTATCCGCTGTCACGCCGACCCGTCCGGACAGCACCGTGACCTGCGCACCATGGGGCTGCAAACGCACTTCGAACTGCGTGCCCAACACCCGCGCCTGACCCTTTTCAGCATCGACCACAAACGGATCGCCCGTGTGGGTCACGCTAAAAAATCCGGCACCGCGACGCAGCTGAACATGGCGCTCGCCGCGACTGAAATCCACAGCGATGGCGCTGTCGGCATCCAGCGTGACTTGCGACTGATCGGCCAGTGTCACGGTGCGAATTTCCCCCGGCGCAGACACATAGTCCGCCCCCAGATCATCGATCCAGCGCGTCGGCTGCCAACCCGCGCCGAGGCCGACCATCAGCACCAGGCACGCGGCCATGGCCAGCGCGCCGGACCAGCGCCGCACGCTAGTACGTCGGGATCGGTTCATTGCATTGAGGTAACCCTGCAAGGCGAAAGCGTCTTCATCGGCCAGGGTTCGCGCCGGCACTTCGCTCAATTCCCACAGCACTTGCGCCTGGGCGTAAGCCTCGGCGTGGGCGGGATCGGCCTGGAGCCAGCGGCTGAAAGTGAGTTGATCGCCGCTGCTCGGTTGGTCGTGCAACAGGCTCAGCCAGGCGAGCGCAGCCTGCTCCTGAGCGGGCGTCGGGGTGACGCGGTCGAGTGGATTCACGGTGCTTTCCCTGGCGTGCGCGTTGGCGGTTCCTGCAGGCTGGCCTTGCAGGCATCGAGGGCGCGCATCATATGTTTTTCCACGGCGCTTTGGGACAGGCCCATGGCCTTGGCGATCTGCGCATATTTGCGGCCATGGATGCGGTTGAGCAGAAAGATCTGCCGGGTACGTTCCGGCAACGCGCGCAACGCCGCTTCGACGTGACGCAGGTCGTTGCCCGCCTCCAGCGCCGCTTGTGGTTCGCTGCCCTGGCTGTCCGGTTGATCCGGCATCCAGCCTTCGTTGACCCGCACCCGCGTGCCTTCGCTGCGCAGATGATCGATGGCAATGTTGCCGGCGCAACGCAGAAGATAGGTGCTGAGTTCCTCGACCTGCACCAGCGGCCGCCGCCAGAAACGCAGAAACAAGTCTTGCACCAGGTCGGCGGCGGTCGCTCGGCAGCCGACACGCCGGCTCACCAGCGCTTCCATCTGCGAACGCTGGGACAGGAACACCTGAAGGAAATGCGCGCGGGCGCCGCGATGCTCTTCATCGTGTGATTCAGGTGGAGTGGTGATCATCACTGCGCAAACACGGCGACGGGGCTCGCGAGCAGGCTCAACCCGGCCAACGCCAAAGCCAGGCGCGGGCGATACGGCATCAACAACACCAACAGCAAGGCGCTGAGCATCAACACCGCAAACCACTCCACCAACCCGAGCCCCCAACCGGTTTTCGCCACCGCCGCCCATAACGAAACGGCCAGCAGCAACCAGCCGCTCAGCTTGAACGTTTTGCGTCGCCGGGCTGACGATTTGCGCCCCAGCAGTTCGGCGTGATGCCGATCCATCGATAAACACAGCGCGGTGAAACCGCCGTAGCAGAGCAGCAGGGCCAACAGCATTCAGTTCACCTTTTGCTCAAGCGTGATCGGTCGGGCACGGTCTTTGGCGACGCGAACGGTCTGCCCGGTGCGTTGCATTTTCCAGGCAGCCCAAGCCAGGAACAGGCCACTGCCCAGGCACGTCAAATCGAACCCGGCGAGCGTCCAGTCACCCTGCGACAGCGTCACGCCCAAGTGATACGGCGTGGTGAGCGCATTCAACAGTGGCACGCCGCAGAACAGCAACGCAGCCACGGCGAGTTGCTCGACCCATGCCGCGCGTCCACGGCGGATCACCGCATGAACCGCGCTCAAGCCCCAGACGATGAAGAAGCTGTTCACTTCCCAATCCGCCCTTGTGGCCATCTCCACCGGCAGCAACCGATTGGCCCAGAAGAACGCCGCCACCGCGACCACCAGCCCGGACATGCTGGCAATGTTCAGCACTTCGACGAGCCGCAACTCGAAGGGCATTACGCCGCTTTTCGCATGTTTGAGCTGGCGCTTGCCGAGCCAGATCACCAGCCCGGTGCCGATCATCGCGGTGCTCGCCAACCCGCAAATGAAGTACAGCCAGCGCAGCACGGGGCTCGCGAAATGGCCCATGTGCAAGCCATAGAAACTGCCGGCGATGGCCATCGGCACCGGTTGCTGCGGCGTGGCGCTGAGTTGCTGGCCGGTCACGCCGTGGAAGGTCACCGCGCTGCTGGCGTCATAAATCACTCGGTCGGCGTCATCCCTTGAGACGACAATCGAGGCATTCGCATCCCCCGGATTGTTCACCGTCAGCCGTTCCGCCCGGCCGCCCGACCACTGCGCGCGCGCCCGCTCCAGCAGCGGCGCCATCGGTGCCAGTTCGGCCGGTTTGCCGGCAAGCTCGGGCGTGCTGGAGGCCGGGAACACCTCCGCGTAAAACGCGCGGGGATCGCCTTTGTACGAGGCCAGAATGCTCGCCGGCATCACCATCGCCATGAAAATCACCAGGCTGCTGTAAGTGATCATCAGATGGAACGGCAACACCAGAACGCCCACCGCGTTGTGCCCGTCCAGCCAGGACCGCTGGCCTTTGCGGGGGCGGAAGGTGAAGAAGTCCTTGAAGATTTTCTTGTGGGTGATGATCCCGGTGATCAGGCCGATGAACATCACCATGGCTGCGATGGTCGACAACCAGCGGCCCCACGGATAGGGCATTTGCAGCTGGAAGTGGAAACGATAGAAGAAGTCGCCGCCCATGGATTCGCGGCCCTGCACTTCACTGCCGGTTTGCGCGTCGAGCAGTTTCTCGGTGAATTGCCCGCGCTCGCCGGGTTTGGCCGGCGTCTGCTGCCAACGCACCGACAGGCCCGGTTCCCGAGCGCTCGGCAAGTCGATCAGCCAGCGCGAGGCACCGGCTGCGTGGTGCTGGAGGTAGTTTTGCGCCAGGGTCAGACTGGCTTCGGAGGTCACCGCACGCGCCGGTATCTCGGGCTGCATCCAGTGACTGATCTCGTCCTTGAAATAGGCGAGCGTGCCGGTCAGGAAAATCGCGAACAACAACCAACCAAAGGTCAACCCGGCCCAAGTGTGCAACCAGGCCATCGCCTGACGAAATCCCTCTTTCATGCGTGGCCCATCCAGTACGCCAACCCGGACACCGCTGCCAGCACCAGGCTCGCCACGATCAATCCGAACCAGGCTCGCCAGGCACTGCGACAGGCAAAACACCAGAACACCGCAATCAGATAGGCCAGAAACGAGCTCATCATCCCGGTCACCACGGCTTCGGCCCGGGCCATCGGCAACCAGGAGCTCAGGCTGATACTGGCCAGCGCCGCGACGATGTAGCCGCCCAACACCGCGGCCAGCACTCGTGAAGTGACGGCCAATCGATAAGAAGCGGGGAGCGTGCTGATTTTGCCTTTCATGTTTCGACCTTGAAACCGGGTGAGGCCGCGTGAAGATCACGGGCCAGCAAGCGCGCAATATTAATGATAAATATTCTCATACGCAAAACAGATCCGATTGCCGGGGGCTGTTGCGCACCAATACAATGCGAACAATTCTTGTTCTCTAACGTATCCGTTTGTGTCGGAGTGGTTCTGTTGCAGCCCGCCAATCCCGTCGAAATCCTCTATCACGCCCACCACCAATGGCTCACCGGTTGGTTGCGGCGCAGGCTTGGCTGCCCGGACAGCGCGGCCGACCTGGCCCAGGACACGTTCATTCGCGTGCTCACGGCCCGGGAAACGCCGCAAATCATCGAACCGCGAGCGTTCCTCACGACGATCGCCAAACGCGTGCTGTTCAACCATTACCGTCGCCAGGATCTGGAACGCGCCTACACCGAAGCACTGGCGCAAATGCCCGAGGTGTACGCGCCGTCCGAGGAAGAGCGGGCAATCATCCTGCAAACCCTGATGGAGCTGGACCAGTTGCTGGACGGTTTACCAAGGCTGGTCAAACGCGCCTTTTTGCTCGCGCAGGTCGATGGCCTGACTTATCCACAGATCGCGGCCGAACTGGGCATTTCCATTGCCACGGTCAAACGCAATTTGAGTAAAGCCGCCATGCGCTGCTATTTCGCACTATGAACGGCACTCCGGATTTCTCCTCCCAGGTCGCCGAGCAGGCCGTGCACTGGCTGATGGAAATGCAGCAAGGCCCGCTGAACCCGCGCCAGCAGCATGCCTGGCAGCAATGGCACGATGCGCACAGCGAACATCAACGGGCGTGGGAGCATATCCAGCGGGTCAATCAGCGACTTCGCGGTGTGTCCTCTCCGCTGGCCCACGCGACGCTCAATGCGCCGAAGTCCGGCAGCCGACGTCAGGCGCTGAAACTGCTGCTGATTCTCGGCGCAGGTTCTGCAGTCACTTGGGGCATGCGCGAACACAACGTGCTGCCGCCGTTGCTCGCCGATTACCGCAGCCCCGTCGGTCAGCGGCGCAAGGTGGCGCTCGGCGCAGGCAATCAGTTGCAGCTCAACACCGCGAGTTCGGCGGATGTGCGGGTGGAGGGTCAGCAACGGCTGATCCGTTTGCTGGAGGGCGAACTGCTGTTGACCGCCAGCCGGGCGTTTCAGGTGCAGACCGCGCAGGGTGTGTTGACCACGCAAGGTGGGCGATTGAACGTCCGGCAGTTTGCTGATCGCACCCAGGTGGCCGTGTTCGAGGGCAGTGTCGAGTTGACCCCGGACGGTGGCACACCACTGGTATTGCCCGCCGCCCGGCAACTGGGTTTCGGCCCGCGCGGTGTCGGCAAACCAATGCCGCTGGACGCCAACAGCGGCGCCTGGGCCGACGGCATGCTGGTGGCCGCGCACATGCGCCTCGGCGACTTTCTCGACGAGCTCGGCCGTTATCGTAGAGGGCAGCTTAATTGCGATGCGAAGGTGGCGGATTTGTTGATCTCCGGGACGTATCCGCTGGACGACAGCGAGCGGATTCTTGATCTGCTGGAAATCAGTTTGCCGGTGAAGGTCAGGCGCTTTACGCGGTATTGGGTGACCGTCGAAGCGAAGGTGTAATTCTGGAGCGAGACACCTTACCTGTGGCGAGGGAGCTTGTTCCCTCGCCACAAAAGCCGGTCATTGTCAGCCCAGCAAATAAATTCATCCAATGTGAGCCGTTTTTCAGATCTGGCGTGACAGAGAAGGAAAGCCCCCTTGATTCCACCTTCTCAGGATCGTCCTCCATGCACCCCACCCGCCTCACCCCGCTGGCCCGCACCGTGCGCCAACTCTTGCTGGGCGCCAGCCTGAGCTTCGGCGCGCTGCCGCTCGCACACGCCGCCGACGCCAAGCCGTACCACATCGCACCGTCGTCCCTGGAGAACGCCCTCAACCAGTTCGGTCGTGAAGCCGGCGTGTTGATTACCTTTGGTTCGCAAGTCACTCGCGGTGTGCAGAGTCGTGGCCTGGAAGGCAGCTTCACCCCGTCGCAGGGCCTGGACGCTTTGCTCGAAGGCACCGGCCTGCAAGCGCGCGCCGAGGGCGACAATGCCTTCAGCCTGCAACCGGCGGGCGACACCGCGCTGGAGCTGGACACCTCGAAAGTGGTCGGCGACTGGCTGGGCGAGGCGGCGCCCATCAACGTCTTCGAGCACCCGGGCGCACGTGATGTGATCCGCCGCGAGGAGTTCGAGCGCCAGGGCGCGACCCAGGCCAAGGACGTGCTCAACCGCATCCCCGGCGTGAACGCGCCGGACAACAACGGCACCGGCAGCCATGACATGGCGCTGAACTTCGGCATTCGTGGCCTCAACCCACGCCTGGCGTCCCGCTCGACCGTATTGATGGACGGTATCCCGGTGCCCTTCGCACCTTACGGCCAGCCGCAACTGTCATTCGCCCCAGTGAGCCTCGGCAACATGGACGCGGTGGACGTGGTGCGCGGCGGCGGCGCGGTGCGTTACGGCCCGCAGAATGTCGGCGGCGTGGTCAACTTCGTGACCCGCGCGATTCCCGACGAGCCGACCGTGAAAGGTGGTTTCCAGACCGACACCAGCCCGTCTTCCAGCCACGACGGTTTCAAAACCACCGGCAACTTGCTGGCCGGCGGCACCGCCGACAACGGTCTGGGCGGCGCGCTGTTGTATTCCGGCACCCGCGGCGGCGACTGGCGTGAACACAGCGACACCCAGATCGACGACCTGATTCTCAAGGGCAAATACCAGCTCGATGACGCCAACAGCTTCAACGCGATGGCTCAATATTACGAAGGCAAGGCCGACATGCCCGGCGGCTTGAACGTCGCCGATTACGACGCCGACCCGTACCAGTCGACCCGCCCGAAAGATCAGTTCTGGGGCCGCCGGACGCTGTTCAATTTCGGCTATCGCTATCAGGAAGACCGTCGCGAATTCACGGCCAACACCTTCTTCACCAAAACCCTGCGCAGCGGTTATCTGGATCAGGGTACGTTCCTGTCGTTGTCACCGCGCGAGTATTGGGTGCGCGGCCTGGAAACCCGTTTCGCCCAAGGCTTCGACCTCGGCCCGACCAGCCATGAAGTCGGTGTCGGCTATCGCTACATCAACGAAGCCGGCCACGAACTGCGCTACCGCGAACCAATCGCCAACAATACCTATCCGACCACCAACAGCCGCAATGACCGCGACACCCGTGGCGGCACCGAAGCCAATGCATTCTTTGTCGACGACCGGATCGACATCGGCAAGTGGACACTCACCCCAGGCATTCGCTACGAGATGATCGATTCGCAGCAGACCAACAACCTGACGAACGTGAAGTACAAGGGCGACTACAACACCGCGCTGCCGGCGTTGAACGTGCTCTATCACGTGACAGACACCTGGAATCTCTACGCCAATACCGAAGGCTCGTTCGGCAGCGTGCAATACAGCCAGATGCCGAATCGGGTGACCAGCGGTGAAGTCAAACCCGAGAAGGCGCGGACCTGGGAGTTGGGTACCCGTTACGACAATGGCGCGTTGCGAGCGGAAATTGGCACGTTCCTGATCAACTTCGACAACCAGTACGAAAGTAATCAGACCAATGACTCGGTAATCGCTCGCGGCGAGACCCGTCATCAAGGGATCGAAAGCAGCATCAATTATTCGCTCGATGATTTGAGCCCGTCGCTGGCCGGCTTCGATGTGTACGCCACTTACGCCTACGTGGATGCGACCATCCGCGAAGACGGACCGAACAAGGGCAATCGTGTGCCGTTCTCCTCGAAACACAAAGGAACCATCGGGGTGGGTTACACCGAAGGTGCCTGGAAGCTGAACCTGGACAGCAGCTACCAGAGCGACCAGTTTGCCGACAACGCCAACACCTCGACCGAAAGCGCTGATGGCAGCAACGGCAAGATTCCGGGGTACATGCTGTTCAGCAGCCGCGCGGCGTATGACTTCGGGCCGAAATTGTCGGATTTAAATGTGGCGGTGGGGGTGAAAAACATCCTCAACCACCAGTACTTCACCCGGTCGTTTGATGACAACAACAAGGGCAAGTACGTGGGCGAGCCGCGGACGGTTTATGTGCAGACATCCGTGGCGTTTTGATTACTGTCGACATCACTTGAGTTTGTCGCAGCCCCTGTGGCAAGGGAGCTTGCTCCCGCTGGACTGCGAAGCAGTCCCAAAACCTGCAACTGGGTTCAATCTGGCAAATCGTGTCAGCCAGTCTGCGACTGCTTCGCAGCCGAGCAGGACGGTGCGGCGATTCGACAAGCCCTTCGCCACAGGTCATCGTGGAACCAGCGGATTTGGTGAACACCTCAAACAAGAACGGGCCTGCATAAGCAGGCCCGTTTTCAGTGGGAAGGTAAAAAGTGAATCAGGCTTCAGCCGTTTTGTGCAGCCTGTTCGTTCTCGAAAAACTCATCTTCGAGCAGCGCATCGGCAGCGGTTCGTTCGAATGGCACCACAGCGGCACGTGGTTTGCCCCGCAGTTTGCCGAACAGATGCTCAAGCGCATGTTCGAGTTTTTCCGCCGCACCGTCGATCGCTTGCTCCAGGGTGTCGGCTTTATGAGTGACAGAAATCGGTTGGTGGCCTTTTGGCCGCGCTTCCAGTTGGCAACGCATGTCATGGGGACCTGGCTTGTCGCCATTCTCGTCCCGCAGATGAACCTCGACGCGTGTCAGGTCCTCTTCATAACGTTCGAGCGTGCTCTCAATGGTAGTACGTACCCACTCCTCCAGTCGGATGCTGCTTTGAATATGGTTATCGCTGTTGACTTGGATTTGCATAGTTCATCCCTTATTTCAGCTAGCTCGCGAGAGGCCTTTCGGCTGGCCCTTGGGCGTCATCACCGTGACCTCTTACTTACACAATCGGTCTGCGCGAAGAACATTTCAACCCCTAAAAAAAGATAAATATGGATTCGCAAAAAAAGCCGGACAACGGCAAAAAGCGCTGTTAAGGTCGGGAGTTGGGTCGCACCTCTCTTTAGTCACAATTGCTCACATCTGCCGCTCCGCCAGCGGGTGCAGGCTCCGGAAAATCCCCGCCTCTTCTACCAGCCAGTCATGCACCGCGCGCACGCCCGGATGGCTCAGCGCGCCAGGCGCATAAAGCAGCACGTAGCGCTTGTGATTGGGCACCGCCAGGCCGAACGGCACAATCAATGTCCCCCGCTCCAGTTCATCATTGAGCAACGTGCGCCGCGCAATCGCCACGCCCATGCCGGCAATCGCCGCTTCGATGGTCAGGTGATTGCGATTGAAGGTATGCCCGCGCCGCACGTCCGCGCCTTCGAAGCCGATGGCATTGAGGTAATACTCCCATTCCGCGTACTCGTAACTGCCGCGCCAGGCGGTGATGTCGTGCAGCAGCGGAAAGTGCACCAGGCCCGCCGGGCCGTGCAGCGGTGGTCGGCCGCGCAGCAGGCTCGGGGCGCAGACCGGGAAGATCTGCTCGTCGAGCAAGGTTGTGGATAACAACCCGGGATAACTGCCGTCGTTCAGGTCGATCGCCAGGTCGAAGTCCCCTTCGTGCAACGGCACGCTGCTGTCCTCGGCCACCAGGCGTAACTGAATGTCTGGAAAGCGCTGCTGCAAGCGTGGCAGTCGCGGGGTCAGCCACTTGCTCAGGAACGATGGAATCGAACGCACCCGCAGAATTCCGCTGATCATTCCGGCGTCCAGTCGTCGCAATTCCGCATCGATGCTGCCGTAAGCCTCATTGACCGTGATGGCCAGTCGCTGGCCCTCGGCGCTCAATTCCACGCCGCGCGCACGGCGGTGAAACAAGCGAAAGCCTAACCGCTCCTCCAGCTGGCGGATTTGCTGACTGACCGCACCCGGCGTGATGTGCAGCTCTTCGGCGCAGCGGGTGAACGACAAGTGCCGCGCGGCACAGGAAAACACGTGCAGCCAGACGTAAGTCTGGGCGTGCAATTGGCGACTCATTGTTTAGTCCTGCTAAAGGCTGTCTTAGGAAGTTTCGTTGGTCACGTAGGACCGAGGTAGGCAGTATCGCCGACATTGCGCTTGTCCTACAAAAATGGCAGCGATTTCTCTTCCATTGCTTGTATAGGCTTTAGCATGGCTATCAGTGTTTTCGATCTCTTCAAAGTCGGCATCGGTCCGTCCAGTTCCCACACCGTCGGCCCGATGCGCGCCGCCGCAACCTTCGCCCAGGCACTGATTGACCAGAATTTGCTCGACGCCGTCCGTCGGGTAGAAATCCGTCTTTACGGCTCCCTTTCCGCCACAGGTGTCGGCCACGCGACCGACCGTGCCTGCGTCATGGGCCTGATGGGCGAATGGCCGGACAGCATCGATCCGACCACCGTCGACAGCCGAATCCAGACCCTGCGCGAATCCGGTGAGCTCTCTCTGGCTGGCAACAAGACCATCGCCTTCAACTGGCAACGCGATCTCCTGCTGCTCGACGAGAGTTTGCCTTACCACCCTAACGCCATGTCTCTGACAGCCTTTGGCGAAACCGGTGAGTTGTCGGAGCAAACGTACTACTCGATCGGCGGCGGTTTCATCATCGAAGCGGCGGAAGCCGAGTCCGGTATCGCGCCGGCCAGCGACGTGGTGCTGCCCTACGATTTTTCCAGCGCCGCTGAACTGCTCAAACTCTGCAACCAGCACGGTCTGCGGGTCTCCGAGTTGATGATGGCCAACGAACTGGCCTGGCGCAGCGAAGCTGAAATCCGCCAGGGCTTGCTGCACATCTGGTCGGTGATGCGTGAGTGCGTCGAGCAAGGCCTGCGTCACGAGGGCATCCTGCCCGGCGGTCTGAATGTTCCGCGCCGCGCGGCAAAATTGCACCGCAGCCTGCTGGAAATCGGCAAGCCGAATGTCATCACGTCGACGCTGTCCGCCATGGAGTGGGTGAACCTTTTCGCCCTCGCCGTGAACGAAGAAAACGCAGCGGGCGGGCGCATGGTCACGGCACCGACCAACGGCGCGGCGGGGATCATTCCGGCGGTGTTGCACTACTACATGAAATTCAACCCGGACGCGTCGGACGATGACGTTGTCGCCTTCTTTTTGGGCGCGGCGGCTGTAGGAATACTCTGCAAGAAAAACGCATCCATCTCCGGCGCCGAAGTTGGCTGCCAGGGTGAAGTCGGCTCCGCCTGCGCCATGGCCGCCGCCGGCCTGGCCGACGTGCTCGGCGCCACGCCCGAGCAACTGGAAAACGCCGCTGAAATCGGCCTGGAACACAACCTCGGCCTGACCTGCGACCCGGTCGGCGGCCTGGTGCAAGTGCCGTGCATCGAGCGCAACGCCATCGCGGCGGTGAAGGCGATCAACGCCACGCAAATGGCCCTGCGCGGCGACGGCAAACACTTCATTTCCCTGGACCGGGTGATCCGCACCATGCGCGATACCGGCGCCGACATGCACGACAAATACAAAGAGACTTCACGGGGCGGCCTGGCTGTGAGCTGGGTGGAGTGCTGAGGAGCGCTCCCTGACCGCCCGTAACCGTGAGCCCGAGCAAGAACAATAACGAGGCCAAACGATGACCGATGTACGTACACCTGCTGCCGAAAATCCCGCTGTAGACCTGACACGCAATAGCGAAATAACCCACAAGGGCTGGAGCAAACACGACACCACCTGGATGCTCGGCCTCTATGGCACGGCCATCGGCGCCGGCACGCTGTTCCTGCCAATCAACGCCGGCGTAGGCGGTTTCTGGCCGCTGCTGATCCTGGCGGTGCTGGCATTCCCCATGACCTATTTCGCTCACCGGGGACTGACCCGCTTCGTGCTGTCCGGCCGCTCGGGAGACATCACCGAAGTCGTGGAAGAACACTTCGGCATCGGCGCCGGCAAGCTGATCACGCTGCTGTATTTCTTCGCGATTTTCCCGATTCTGCTGGTGTACAGCGTGGCGCTGACCAACACCTTGAGCAGCTTCATGGAGCATCAATTGCACATCGCCCCGCCACCGCGAGCGATTCTGTCGCTGGTGCTGATTCTCGGTCTGATGGCGATCGTGCGCTGCGGCCAGGGCGTCATCGTCAAATGCATGAGTGTGCTGGTTTACCCGTTCGTCGCGGCGTTGCTGCTGCTCGGCGTCAGCCTGATCCCGAACTGGAACGGCGCGTTCTTCGCCACCGCCAGCGAAGGCATGCCGCTGCCGCTGTTCTTCAAAACCTTGTGGCTGGCGATCCCGGTGATGGTGTTCTCGTTCAACCATTCGCCGATCATTTCCGCGTTCGCCGTTGACCAGAAACAGCGGTACGGCGAACAGGCCGAGCGCAAGAGCAGCGGCATCCTCGCCATCGCCCACGCGATGATGGTGGTGACGGTGATGTTCTTCTGCTTCAGCTGCGTGCTGGCGCTGTCCCCGGCTGACCTGGCGGCGGCGAAGGCGCAGAACATCTCGATCCTGTCGTACCTGGCCAACCACTTCCAGACCCCGGTCATCGCTTATGCCGCGCCGCTGATTGCGCTGGTGGCGATCACCAAATCCTTCCTCGGACACTACATCGGCGCCAGCGAAGGCTTTCAGGGCTTGATCGTGAAAAGCCTGCGCGGCCGTGGTCGCGTGATGTCGGCGAGCTGGCTGAACCGCATCACGGCGCTGTTCATGATTCTCAGCTGCTGGGCCGTGGCGACCTTCAACCCGAGCATCCTCGGCATGATCGAAACCCTCGGCGGGCCGATCATCGCGTGCCTGTTGTTCCTGATGCCGATGTACGCCATCCGCCGCGTGCCGGCCTTGCGCCAGTACTCTGGCCAGGCGTCGAACGTGTTCGTGGTGTTGATCGGTTTGATTGCACTGTCTGCGATCATCTACTCGTTCATGCCCTGAAACGGGCAGGCAAAAAGAAGGCGGGCCTCGGTGCCCGCCTCTTTTTTGCCGTGAACATTGTTCGACAATTTTTCCGGCATGGCCCTTGCTTCATCACCTGAGAGGCAAAAGGACTTTTGAAAACCTCAGCGAGCGGCTTGCCGATGGTCCGGTAACGCGAACCAACCCGATCATGGCCGGTCAACAACTGCACGTTCAATCAGGCGGTGACGCATCATGGACAACCCTTTTCAGCTCATTACCGATGCCTTTGCAGCGGATTATCAGATCAACCTGAGCATTCAGGGTCTGGACGGCAGCATCATGCTGACCCTCTCCAACAGCGGCCATGTGGTTGCCAAGCGGGTGATCAGCGCCGAACAACGCAATGACCCCAAGCGCCTCAAGCGCCTGGTGCAAAGCATTCAGTTCGGCATCGCCATCGAACAGGGCCACAGCGCCGTGGCCATCCTCGAAGCCATGACCGATGGCGACAATCGCAACCTGCCGCCACCCCAGGCCAAAACCCGGCCCCGCCCGACCATGGGCCTTTAAATCTCGCCCTTCTCGACTTCGGGATGCTCACCGGAACCCGTACCGATCTTGCGTTGCGGGTGTTCGATCTTCACCGAAGGGAATTGCGACGAAGCGTAACGCACCACCAGGATCGCAAACGCCAACAGCAGAATCCCGCCGCACAGGTAGATGATCCCCAGGTCCGGCGGATTGTGGTGCGAGACGTTGGAGATCAGCAGCCGCGTCAGCGCCGTGATCGCCACGTAGATCAGGAAGCGCACCGGCATGTGGTTGGTCTTGAAGTAAATCCCGACCATCGCCCCCAGTTCCAGGTAGATGAACAGCAGCAAGATGTCATCGATCTTGATGTGCCCTTCTTCGATCATCCCCAGAAATTCCATCACCGCCGCCCACGCGGTGACTGCACCGATGGCGAACAGCGCCAGGTAATGGAAGGTCTCGACGAACAGATTGCCCAGGGACTCGGCCAATTGATGCACGTTCTGCCGCAGATTCTCGGCCCAGTTGATTTTCACGATGATTCTTCCTTAGCTCGGTTCGAGCGGATGATGCGGTTTTGACGTGACGGTTGTTCTGCATGCAGAAAAAAGGCCAGGGGCGCCTGCCACATGATGGCGAGATGCTCTAAAACGCGCTCCGTGGCGTTTGGTCGCACCTGTGGGAGCTAGCCTGCTAGCGATGGGCGCGCCACGGTTTAAATGACAAACCCTCATTTCGGTCTACATTAAAAAGCCACTACCCAAAGCGCAGGGATTCGCTTATCCTTTTCGCTGTATATAAATACAGTGGTCGAAACAGACAACTAATGTGAAGGCATGTGAGGTGGTGAATGGCCGTCGAAGTGGTATACCGCAGCAGCCGAGATCTGGAGCGCTTGTTCATGGATAAAGCCGAAGCTGACCGTCATGACAAAATGCTCGAACTGGCTGAATTGCTGGCTGAAGTGTTGCAGAAAGCCGTTCCGTCCCTGACCGAACAGCAAGTGGAAGAAGCCGGGATCTACATGGCGAAGAATCGCGATGTGTTCGCCAAGGCATTCAAGAGCCAGCCGGATGCGTTGTCCGAACTGCTGAATGCGCCGGTTGAAGTGGTTGAAAAGGTTGAACCGGTCGAAGAGGGTGAAGCCGCTGCGCCGACCAAGCCAGCCAAAGCCGCCAAGACAACGAAGTAAACAATGCCCGAATTGAATAGGCCCTGAGTCGAATGGCTCAGGGCCTTTTTCATGTCTGCAGTAAAGCAGTGGCTCAGCGGTACAGTACTTTTTCCGCCAACTCGTCCGCCACCCGTGCCGGAGAGCGTTTTTCCGCTTGGGCATGGGCGAAGACTTCGGTCAGCCGCGAGGCGATTTTCGACAGGTGGGCGGTAATGGTCGTGAGCTCTTCGCCACGGTGTTTGAGTGAAACGTAGATCAGCCCGCCGGAATTGATCACGTAATCCGGCGCATACAAAATGCCCCGCCGCTCCAGTTGATCGGCGACTTCCAGATGGGTCAGCTGATTGTTCGCAGAACCGGCCACTGCCGAGCAGCGCAGTTGCGTCACGCTGTGGCTGTTGAGCACACCGCCCAGGCCGCAGGGCGCGAGAATGTCGCACGGCGTACTGAGCAACGCGTCATTGGCGATCGGGTGAGCACCCAGTTGCTCCATCGCCAATTGCACCTTGCCGTGATCAATGTCGCTGACCAGCAGTTCAGCGCCAGCGGCGTGCAGCTGTTCGGCCAAGGCATAACCGACGTTGCCCAAACCTTGAATGGCCACTCGCAGGCCTTCGAGGTTGTCGCTGCCCAGACGGGCCATGGCGGTGGCACGGATGCCAGTGAACACGCCCATCGCTGCGTGCGGCGCGGGGTCGCCCGCCGAGGTGGTGCTGGTGACGTGCTGGGTCTGTTGGGCGATGCAATCCATGTCCGCCACCGAGGTGCCGCTGTCGATCGCGGTAATGTAGCGCCCGTCGAGCTGATTGATGCAGCGGCCGAAAGCTTCAAACAACGCCGCGCGATTCTCCACATGCACCGGTCGGACAATCACCGCCACCCCGCCGCCCTGGGCCAGGCCGGCCAGCGCCGCTTTGTAACTCATGCCCTGCGCCAGGCGAATGGCATCCTCCACCGCAGATTCGTCGCTGGGATAGGCAAGGTAACGACATCCCCCCAGGGCGGGCCCCAGACGGCTGTTATGAATGGCAATGACCGCCTTCAACCCGGTGACCGGGTCGACGCTCAGGTGCAGCGATTCAAGGCGAGTGCTTTGCATGAGAGCGAACATCGTAGGGCTCCCGAATCACTTCTTGTAGTCGCCAGTATAGGCTTGCGCGCAAAATTTGCAGAAGCGCACCGGAATAAGCGGCGCCGCATTGCAGGCTTTCAGGCATAACCTGCTACCGCATGTGTGCGGTACTGGACGAATGTCGGCGACCGGGCTAAAACGAGGCATTGCCCGGAGATTTCGATGACGCCGCGCCAACGTTTTTTTGATTGCCTGCAACGATCACCACCCGCGCTGATCGAGGCCGCGCTGTGGATGGCGGCCGAGCACGACAAAGAGGTGAATCCCGAAAAAGTACTGGCTGAATTCCAGGACCTGCAACAGCGGGTGAGCTATGGCTTGCCGATGCTACCGGTGAGCGAACTGGCCCAGCCGCTGTTGCGGCGCATGAATGACCTGGGATTCGCCCAGGACGACTTCACCCCGCTGCGCCCGCAAGTGGCCCTGCTCAACAAAGTGCTGGAACTCAGGCGCGGCCAGCCACTGTCCCTGGGGCTGATCGCACTGGAGTTGGCCAAACGCCTGGAGATCCCTTTGGTCGGGGTCAATTTCCCCGGGCACTTCCTGCTGCGGGTACCGGGTGCCGACCATCTGCTGGACCCCTGCGGTGGGCGCCGCTTGTACCCCAACGATTGCCGTGAACTGCTGCAACGCCAGTACGGCCCGAACATGCAACTCAACGCCGAGCATATGCTGACCGCCGACCCGGTGCAGATGCTGCAACGGCTGTCGCGCAACCTGCGCCAGCTGCACCTTTCCCACGATGACTACATCGGGGCCTTGATCGACGCTGAACGCGTGCTGGAACTGGGCAACGCCAACGCCGCCGATTACCTGGCCCGGGCCAGCCTCTATCAACGGCTGGACTGCCCGAACGCCGAGCGTTTCGACCTGGAGCATGCGCTGCTGCTCAGTGATGACCCGATCCAGCGGATTCGCCTGACTGAACGCCTGGGCCACCTCCCGCCCAATTCCATCGTCCATTAATCACAGATCCCCTGTGCGAGCGGGCTTGCCCGCGATAGCGGCGTATCAGCCAAATGAATGTCGACTGATACACCCTCATCGCGGGCAAGCCCGCTCCCACAGGGGTGGAGTTGTCAGGTTTTAGGGGTGTCTGACTGGTTCGCCGGATGGGCCTTGATGAACGCGGGATGCTGCGCCGCCAACGTCGCCACTCGGCGAATCCGTGGATACGCTTCGAGTGAGATGTTGAACCGCTCGGCTGCGTACAGTTGAGGTATCAGATAGACGTCCGCCAGACCTGGCTCCGGCCCAAAGCAATAACCCTCCTCCCCGATCAACTGCTCCACCGTCGCCAGCCCCTGGCTGATCCAGTGCCCGATCCACTCCACCACCTGCGGTTCATCGTGGCCCAACTGCCGCAACCTGTTGAGTACGCTGACGTTATGCAGCGGATGCACGTCGCAGCCGATCACCGCCGCAACGCCACGCTCATGAGCGCGCGCGACCAGGTCTTTGGACAGCAGCGGCACCTGTGGATAACGTTCCTCCAGGTATTCGATGATGGCCGGCGATTGAATCAGCAGGTCACCTTCATCGGTGCGCAAGGCCGGCACGCGGCCTTGTGGGTTGATGGCCAGATACGGCGCTTGCCGATGCTCGCCACCTGGCGGCGCGATCAGGTTGACCGGCAGTGCCTGGTAATCCAGGCCCTTCAGCGCCAACGCGATGCGCACCCGGTACGACGACGTCGAACGGTAGTAGGTATAAAGCTCCATGACCCGATCCTCTTAGCGCGCAGCGATCACTTTGCCACGGCATTCGCCGAAACCGATGGAGGCAAAACCGTCGCGGCTGCAACGGGCGCGCAGGATAATCTCGTCACCGTCTTCGAGGAATTTACGCACCTCACCCGACGCCAGTTCAATCGGCTTTTTCCCGCCTTCGGTGATTTCCAGCAAGCTGCCGAATTGACCGTTTTCCGGCCCCGACAACGTGCCCGAACCAAAGAGGTCACCGGCCTGCAACTGGCAGCCGTTGACGCTGTGGTGCGCGACCATTTGTGCCACGGTCCAGTACATGTGTTTGGTGTTGCTGAGGGTCAGGCGATGGGCCGGCAGTTGTTGCTCGCGCAGACCTTCGGTGAGCAACAGCACTTCCAGCTCGATATCGAAAGCGCCTGCGGCTTGATCGCGCGTGTCGAACAGATACGGCAGCGGCTGCGGGTCGCCTTCAGGGCGCGCCGGTTGAGCACGGCGGAACGGTTCCAGCGCTTCGGCCGTCACGACCCACGGCGAGACGCTGGTGATAAAGCTTTTTGACAGGAACGGCCCCAGCGGCTGGTATTCCCAGGCCTGGATATCCCGTGCCGACCAGTCATTGAGCAGGCAGAAACCGGCAATGTGATCGGCCGCATCAGCAATGGCGATCGAGTCGCCCATCTCGTTGCCCTGGCCGATCCAGATGCCCAGCTCCAGTTCGTAATCCAGACGGGCGCACGGACCGAAGGTCGGCTCGGTCTGACCGGCCGGCAAGGTCTGGCCTTTCGGGCGGCGAACGTCGGTGCCGGACGGGCGAATGGTCGAGGCACGACCGTGGTAGCCAATCGGTACGTACTTGTAGTTCGGTAGCAAGGGGTTGTCCGGGCGGAACAGTTTGCCGACGTTCTGTGCGTGCTCAATGCCGACGTAGAAGTCGGTGTAATCGTTGATTTTCGCCGGCAGGTGCATCTCGCAATTCGCCGCCAGAGGCAGCAGTTTTGCGCCTTGGGCTTCGATCTTGCCGTGCAGGGTGCTGCCTTCAGCGAACAGTTCCAGCAGTCGTTCGCGCAGAGCCACGCGAGCCTCACGGCCCAGCTCGAAAAACGCATTGAGCAGGCCGCCACGGGTGGCTTCCACGGCGGTTTTCGCGAGGCCATCGAACAGGCCAGCGTCCAGTGCCGCTTCCAGATCAAAAATGTGTTCGCCAATGGCCACACCGCTGCGCGGTGCCGAACCCTTCACGCTGAACACGCCCAGCGGCAGGTTTTGCAGAGGGAAATCGGCGTGGCCGTTGGCGGAAGAAACCCAGCTACGAGTGATGGAAGTCTGAGTCATGGGTTATCTCCGGGTCGGGTCGAAAGTGGCGGGCAGCGTGGCCCAGCAGGCATCGTAGTTGGTTTGCAGTTGCGGGCAATCCAGAGCAAAACGGCTCGGGCGCAGCACTTGGCTGGTCTCGAACATGAACGCCATGGTGTTGTCGATTTTCGCTGGCGCCAGTTCGGCGTTGATTGCCTTGGTGCAGGTTTCGCCGTCCGGGCCGTGAGCGCTCATGCAGCTGTGCAACGACGCGCCGCCGGGCACGAAACCTTCGGCCTTGGCGTCGTACTCGCCCTTGATCAGGCCCATGAATTCGTTCATCAGGTTGCGGTGGAACCACGGTGGACGGAAGGTTTTCTCGGCCACCATCCAGCGTGGCGGGAAGATCACGAAGTCCAGATTGGCCAGGCCGTGGACGCTGGTCGGCGAGGTCAGGACGGTGAAGATCGACGGATCCGGGTGATCGAAACTCACGGTGCCGATGGTGTTGAATCGGCGCAGATCGTATTTGTAAGGCACGTTATTGCCGTGCCAGGCGACCACGTTCAGCGGCGAATGATCGAGCTCGCAGCCCCACAACTGGCCGAGGAATTTCTGTACCAGGGTGGTCGGTTGCTTGAGGTTTTCGTAATGCGCGACGGGTGTCAGGAAGTCTCGCGCATTGGCCAGACCGTTGCTGCCGATCGGCCCCAGGTCCGGCAGGCGCAGCGGCGCGCCGTGGTTTTCGGCAATGTAGCCGCGAGCGTGCGGGTCAAGCAGTTCGACGCGGAATTTCAGACCGCGCGGCAGCACGGCGATTTCCAGCGGCTCCAGGTCCAGCACGCCCAGTTCGGTGGCGATGCGCAGGCGACCCTGCTCGGGTACCAGCAACAGTTCACCGTCGGCATTGAAGAACACGCGCTCCATGGAACGGTTGGCGCGGTAGCTGTAGATGCTGATCCCGGCCGGTTTGTCCGCGCCCGAGTTGGCGGCCATGCTCACCAGCCCGTCGATGAAGTCGGTCGGCTCGGTCGGGATGTCCAACGGGTTCCAGCGCAGGCGATTGGGGGTCACTTCACCCAACGGACCACCGGCCAGTTGCCGCTCCAGCTTGACGAACGCCGGATGATTGGCCGACGGCTGAATGCGGTACATCCAGGTGCGTCGCGCTTCGCTGCGGGCCATGGTGAACGCGGTGCCGGAGAACAGTTCGGTGTAGAGGCCGTAAGGGGCTTTTTGCGGGGAGTTCTGGCCGACGGGCAATGCGCCGGGCAACGCTTCACTGCTGAATTCGTTGCCGAAGCCTGACTGATAAGCCAGCGCTGGCGCCGTTGAATCGAGGTTCATGGAGCCTCCTGAACAGGGAGTAGGCAATGGCCTGTCGCTCTGCTGCAGAGGTCTCGGCACGCCTGGGTTATTTTTATCGTAATTCGATTACGCATAACGTAATTTGATTGGTATTGACCGTCAAGCTATAAAGACGCCCATTCGTCCCGGGATCACATCGCCTCCATGGAAACGCCGCGCAACAACGATAAACAGAAAGTCCGCTCGGCCGAGGTCGGTACCGACATCCTCAAGGCCCTGGCCGAGTTGTCACCCTCGACCTCGTTGTCGCGCCTGGCCGAACACGTGCAGATGCCGGCGAGCAAGGTTCATCGTTATTTGCAGGCGTTGATCGCCAGCGGTTTTGCCGAGCAAAACGCAGCGACCAACCATTACGGCCTCGGCCGTGAAGCCTTGCGCGTCGGCCTCGCCGCCCTCAACAGTATGGACGTGTTGAAAGTCGCCGCCCTGCCCTTGGCCGAGTTGCGCGATGAACTGAACGAAACCTGCTTTTTGGCGGTGTGGGGCAATCAGGGTGCGACCGTAGTGCACATCGAACCGGCGGTGCGTGCGGTGACGGTGGTGACGCAATTGGGTTCGGTGCTGCCGTTGCTCAGTTCGTCCACTGGACTGGTATTTGGCGCTTATCTACCGAAACGGGAAACCGTGGACTTGCGAGATCAGGAACTGCACAAGGCCACGGACCACGTCCTGGCGGACGATCAAACCTATGCGGCCTTGTGCGAACAGATCCGCGAACGCGGCCTGCATCATGTGCATGGGTTGTTGATGCCGGGAGTGGACGCCTTGTCGGCACCGGTATTCAACGCCGTAGGGAATGTGGCGGCGGTCTTGACCATTGTCGGCCCGACCTCATTGTTTCAAGCTGACGAAAACGGCCCGGCAGCGCAGCGATTGCTGGCGGCGACGCGGGCCGTGAGTTGGCGGATGGGGTATGAGACACCGCCGAGGTCCGAAGACCGGAACTGATCAGCTCCGATCATTCATCCTCTGGTTATCACCTTGATGTGCGTCCCGACTGTCAACCGATCACGCGGGTCGTACTCTCGGGGGTCCAGTGCGGCACAGCCACCGCAGTGACATAACTGATTCCAACCGGAACGCCCGTGACGGCCGAGAGCACGTCAGTCAGATCCCTGATCGTGGATAGCAGGCCAAGTGCAGAGGCCGCCGTTCCTACCGAGGCGACCTTACCCAGGTACATGAGGATTGCCCCGCGCCATGCGGCAGCAAAATGCGCATTGGCGCCTGCAGAATCGCCATGGCTGGATGCAATGATGCCTTGCACGATCGAATGACTGATCTTCAACACGCTGACGGCGAAACCCACCGGCGGGACAAAGATCGAGATCACATCCAATGCCACTTCGAGAAGAATCTTTGTCTCCTGCCAGAACGCTTCGACTGGCGAGGTGGTCAGGACATCCAGATCATCAAGTGCGCGATTAATCAGGTTTTCGTATTCGGCCTTGAAGTTGTAAACCGGATTGGTGCCGCCCAACCCCGGTACTGGCAACGAACCTCGTGGGTCGCGGGACTTGCTGATGTAAGCGCCGACCCTGTCCCGCCCACGCAACCCGGCCAGACTCCGAAGATGCTCGCCCAAAATACGATCGTTCTCGATAGCCTTGGATAAATCACCGACCCAGATAAACGCCTTGCCGGGCGAATTGGGGATATAGGCAAACTTCACATGCCCTTCACCAAAAACGTATCCCCCCGCGATGCGCGCACCTTCAAGCCAGAATTCATAAACCCCTTCGCCAGGCTCACTGCCAGGAGAAACACCATCTGGTGTCCTTGTGTCTCGGTCCAGCCCCTTGATCGACGCTATCAGCCACTCATAATGCCCCGACGGCAACGTGCCATTGAGCTTTTGCGTCAGCGCCGCCCTGGACATCTCATTTTTCTTGAGTTCCCGGTACAGGTTTGCCCGCAAATCAATATCCGACTTCCACAGAAAGTTTGATTTCAAATAATGGCTGTAATGCTCGCCGGGCATCAGGTCGATAAGCTTGTTGAGCGTACTGGAATTCAGCTCAGTCATTGGCTTGCCCGTGTCTTTCCACCAGAACTCAGACACCCGGATACTGTCTCTGAGCGTACTCGATCCAGGCAGCACGATTTTCTCGAACACATTGGTATCGCTGCGCCACAGATGCCAATTGATAAATAGCTGTGTCAGCGTCATTGCGCCTTTGTGGAATTTCACCATGACTTGATCAGGATCGATTTGGCGATCGCCCGTGCGGCCCAAATGTTCATTTAACCGACTCATGACCAATTCACGAGAAAACTTTTGAAAGCCCTCAATATGAAACTTGTCTTTTGACGCGTTATAAATGGCCTTGAAGTCTGTGGTCAAACGATTGAAAAGCTGGCGATCAGAGAGAGAGGCATTTCGGTACCAATGGGGCGTGACAGCCCTTTCTTCGGCGTCTTCCCAGTCAAGGACACTTTGAATACTGCCCTTTAACTCATCGCTTTCAACCCAGGCAACAAGATTGACCTGATCCCACCATGCTCGGCCCTGAATCCTCTCCCTCGGCTCACCACGCGGCCATTCCTTGCCGAAGACTTCATGCTCCAGATTACGTCGATCACTTTCATGCACTTGGGTTCGAAGGTAGGTACGTCCCTCTTCTTCAAGTGCCCACAACCCTATATACCGTTGCAGACTGTCCAGATCGGAGAATTCGTACCAGTCTTTATCCGTCGGGGAGCCGGGTGCATAAAGCACGTAAGCTTTGAGATTCAGGTCTCCTCCTTTCCTCCGGTAGACAATGAGATCCTTCAAGGGCTTGAAGTTATAGAAAGCTCTTAATGCGATACCAGACGCTTCAATAGAGGGATCGCCAAAGTTGTAGCGCTGAACAATATCCTGCGCAGTCGAGGTGATGTATTTTTGCAAGATGGCGCCGAACAGGGTCAAAGCCGTCTTTCGACCCAGCACTTCCCGCATCGCTTCCTTGACGTTCTGCTGGCCATACACCCGCTGTCGCGCGGGGCCATACGCCAGACGCAGGTCCAGCGTTTCAATGGCGCGCATGATGTTTTCAGGCGTCAGCCTGGCGAGGTCATAGTTCTTCTCCAGCGTAATCGTGTAACGCCCTGCCCGATCATGTGCCCCATACATGAACGCCTGGGTCAGCGTTTTCCGCTCAATGTGTTCTATGCGTTTGCCATCCGCCATCCTGACCGAGTGCTGAATATTCACAAACACCGTGTCAGGATCGATTCGTTCGTCGGTTCCCGGCGAGATGAATGCCTCTACTGCCTGTCGGGCATAAGCTGTAAGAGTCGCCACATCTTTGGTCAATTCATGAAGCTGAATCTGGCTTGCCAGCAGGTTCTTCTCCAGACCGACATAAAGCTCCTGATTGGTGACATAGGCTTTTTTAAACCACTCGGGCCGGGCATTCGCCAGCATCGCTTTGATCAAGAACACATTTCGCGCATTTTCAGAATGTACAAGTGCATCCATGGACAGAACAGAGTCCAGCGGTTTCCACGCCGCCTCGGTATGCGCGCCGACGGTCACTAATTTTCGTACTTGATAGACGACATCACGACTTTGCCTCGCCAGCAGGCCGTTATTGCAATGGTCAAACAGATCTTCAAGGATTCTCGCGTAACGAATCGCTGGAGCACTCGATACCAGAGCTCGCTCGTCCTCCGACAGGCCCTGCAAAAGCTCGGCACGGGTCGACGCATTGGACAACCGTTGTTGCAACGTTTTATGAAGTGCACTCACGGTGCTGAACTTTTCGAATCCACCGAACGGCGAATAAAGAACAACCTCTTGACTGCCTGCTGGATTCAGCTCATTTGCAACAGCGCCGGAAAGAGAAATAACAAAGGTGGATGCCAGCGTCGCAAAACCTCCCTTTTGTTTTTCAACAGAGACGGCATAGCAGGAACTTGGCAGTCCCGAACCGATTAAACCATTGATGGTCGCGACATCGGCTTTGGACATCAGGTTCTCGCTGCCCGCCAGGTCCAGCTCGCGCCAGAAAAGTCGCGCCTGAAGCAGGCGAAACTCCTGTTTAGGCGACGGCAAAGGACGATTTCTACTATCAACCTGATAGGACACGCTCCAATACTTACCTAATTCAGAACTGCATTTCTCAGGCAGTTTTTGCATCAGTTCGGCGATCATTTTTCCGACGCTTACCACATCCAGATATTTCAGCCTGAAGGTTTCAGTGCCGACTTTATCCAGCTCATACATCCCGTATTTATCAGCAGTGTACTGGGGTGGCCTGCCGCGCTTTAAGCACTCAAAAAACACATCTAGCAGATTGCCAGTGGGTTCTGCAGATATTGGACTTACACCCGAGCGAAGATTAATAAAACGCCGCGCTATAGAGGCGCCTGAGTCTATCTTCTGCAACTCGTCTACCAGGCCAACATGAAGAATCGTCTTGAACGAAGGAATTTTTCTGAGTGCTTCAAGCAAATTGTTACGTGCTTCACGCACTTGGTCCAGCATTGCATTTGCTGCTTGTTCGTCTTGCATTTCCAACCTCATTTAGTTTGATCACAAAAACGGCACGTTGCTGCCGACTAACTTGAGATCAAACTAAAACAGACAGAACCATTATTAAAAACTCAAAACGTTTTTCAATAATTGTACAAGCAACTTAAACACAGAAAAAACACATAAAGAAAAAAACGAAATACATGATCCAACATCTTCTACAACAAAGCCGCGCACTCAGCCACTGCGGGCCTGACACTGCAAAGACCGCCCCACCCCTAACGTTTAATCAATCATTAAAACACCCGCTCTTACATATAAGATGAAACATCTCCCACCGAAAACTTTTCCAATCCGAAGAAACTTCAAAGCAGAACCGGCCATTCGTGCTCCGTGAGCGCTCATACTCACTAGCAAACAGTCTTGCACTCTTCAATCCAATAAACCGACACTCTTGGCTTTCGCAACCGCCTGAGTCCGACGCTCCACGCCCAACTTTCCGTGAATTCTCCGCGCATGTGTTTTTACCGTATGCAAGGAGATAAACAACTGCTCGGCTATTTGTTGATTCGAATTGCCCAGAGCAATCAGCCTGAGCACTTCCACTTCACGCTGACTGAGTGGATTGATTTCACTTACCAATGGATTTTTTTCCGAGCGATCCCAAGTCACCTCCAATACAGGCAGAAGATCAGGCTTTCGCAATTGCAACTCAACGAGCGCCTGGCGAAGCCCATGGTGCTCAGAAAGATTCAATCCTTTACGCAACCAACCCCGGGCGCCGGCCATGTCACCGTTCTGCCACGCGACTTCGGCTGCGGCGAACAGCAATTCGACCTCCAGCGCCAGCATGCCCGCGAGCTGCGATTGTTCGAGTGCCTGGGCGAAATGGCTCAGCGGGTCCTGGGCCTGGTGCAGATCGACCTTTGCCAACACCAACAGATAATCGATCCGCGCGATCAACATCAGGGTTGCGGGAGGCGCCTGCCGTGCATGCGGGCCACGATAGTGGCGCAGTACGCGACTGAGCGCCTCATGGGCCAGTTCCGGGCGACCCTGCTGAAGCCAGAATTGACTGCTGATCTGCAACAACACACCGCGGTAAACGGTGTCGGGAATCTGCCGTTGCTGCATCAAGCGCTCGGCATCGCGAAGATGGACAAAAGCTTGGGCATAGTCGCGCTGATTGGCCGCCACCTGCGCCAAACCGAGCAAACCGTAAAGCGCCCGTTTGTCGTGGTTGCGCAAACAGATACACAGCCCCGCTTCGAAATACTCGGCAGCCTGCGTATCCAGGCCCTGGCACAAACTCAAGCGTCCACGGTGCAAGGCAATCCGCCCAAGCAGAGGCTCGGCGATCCGCTGCTGTTGAGTGAGTATGCCCTCAACGTTGGCGAGCAAATGGTCGGCTCGTTGAGGAGCCCCACGTTGCTCCAGCAATTGCGCATGATCGAGTTCCAGCAGCCCTTCGAAAACCAGCGAGCCTTGAGCCCGCGCCAGGCACAACGCATCGCGGTTTATCGCCTGCGCCACTTCGAGCTCACTCCTGAGCAAGGCCTGTTGCGTCAAACCCGACAGGCACATCAAGCGCACGGGCCAGAGGTCAGGACCGAGCACCGTCAACGCGTCGAGAAAATGCGCGCGTGCCCCCTCCATGCGACCCTGCAAATGCAGGAGCCACCCTTGCTGGGCCTGCCAGCGCGCAATCAATTGCTGCTGAAGGAGCGCCGACGGCATAGGTGTGAATCGTGACAACTGCTCGATGCAATCGGCGGCTTGCTCAAACCGCCCGGCAAACAACGACGCCGCCGTGATTAACCCGACCAGTTGCGGCGAACCGAACATCAGCGCGTCGCCTTGTTGCTCGTACAACCGCAACAACAGCACGACCGTTTGCTCCTCGAACAAATGCTCGAAACTGAAATGCTGCAACAGGCTGACCGCGACCTCGAACTCTTCGGCCAGCAAGGCCTGTTCGAACGCCGCTTTCCAGTCCTGCTCGGCGGCGAACCACTGACAGGCGCGGCGATGCCAGGAACGTCCGGCCGGCCATTGTTCATCGCGCATCAATTGCGTGAGTGGAGGGAAGATCTGCAGCCAGTCGGCGGAGTCCTGCCAGGGCTCGATAAAGCACCCCAGTTCCTGCAACGTCTTCAGGCATTGCGCGCCCTCCCCTGCGCCAAACAGGTGATCGCACAGCCGTGCGTTGAAGCGTGGCAAATGCGCGAGTACCCGCCAGGCTTCCGTCAACTCCGGGGTCAGGCTGGTAAACAGTTCGTGTTCGAGGTAATCGAGCAAAGTGTCAGGTCGGCTGTGATGCGGGTCGTTGCGCGACCAGTCGCATTTTTGCAGCAGCGCAATGCGTACACCGGCGCACCAGCCGCCACTGCGCTGGATAATCTTGCTGGCGGCGGTGCTGGCATCGGCCGGTTTCAGGTGGCGCAACAGCGAGGCAATCTCAGTTTGATTGAAGGCCAGCGTACCGCGCTCGCATTCGTACAATTCATCATCGAGCAGCAACCGCGGCCAGTTGCATTGCGGGCGACGGCGGGCGCCCAGCCACCAGGTCAGCGCCGGGCTGCTGACGGCCAGCATGCGATCCAGCAGTTGATCGAGCTCCGGGTTCGGAACGCGGCAATAGTCATCGAGAAACAGCCAGGTCGGCGCCTGCAATCGAGCCAGCGCGCCGAGCATCGCCGGCTCTTCTGACGAAGCCAGCCCCAGCGCTTCTGCCACACGCTGACGAAAATCCGCCGTGCTCATCGCTATGCCAGATAACGGCAACCAGCACACCCGGCATGACGGCGGCGCCTGCAACAGGCAGTCGGCAAGCAGCGCGGTCTTGCCACTACCGGCGGGCGCGCAGAGTAATTTCACCCGGGAGGTGGACGCCAGCAAGGGCCCGGTCAATCGATCACGTGACAGGTGATGAGAGGACAGACGGGGCAGGAATCCAGAACGGTCAAGACACGGGGTCATGGCGGTCATTGCGGCGTGCCTATTTATAATTGTCCGGCAACCCTAGCCCTCTCCAACCCGCTTGTTGAGAAGTATTCAGGACGCTGATTGGCAGCCATAAAAAAGGCGACCCACCGGTCGCCTTCTGCACTGCGAATGTATCAACTCCCTTACCGGACACCCTCCGCACGCAACGCCGATGGCGTGTAGTCCGCCGCCTTGGCTTCGAAGCCGAATTCAAAGCTGTGCTTCTCTTCGTTTTTCATCCCCAGCGCAATGTATCGACCGGCAATGATGTCGTAGAGCGCTTCGAGCGTGTAAGCCTGGGCCTGGTGATCGTAGTAATACTGAGCGTGCCCCTCGGCCACTCGCCACAGTTGTCCGCGACCGTCGTAGTGATCCACCAGCGCCACCTGCCAGCTGTCTTCGTCGATGTACATGTGGCGTTTGGCGTAGATGTGTCGCTCGCTCGGCTTGACCGTGCCGATCACTTCCCAGACGCGGTGCAGTTCATAGCGGGTCAGGTCCTGGTTGATGTGGCCAGCCTTGACGATGTCGTCGTACTTGAGGCTCGGCGAGTCGAGTTTGTAGCTGTTGTAGGGGATGTACATTTCCTTCTTGCCGACCAGTTTCCAGTCGTAGCGATCCGGCGCGCCGGAAAACATGTCGAAGTTGTCGGACGTGCGCAGGCCGTCAGCCGCGGTGCCCGGCCCGTCGTAGGCGACTTGCGGGGCGCGGCGCACGCGACGTTGGCCGGCGTTGTAGATCCATGCCAGGCGCGGTTCTTTCACCTGATCGAGGGTTTCGTGCACCAGCAGCACGTTACCCGCCAGACGCGCCGGCGCCGTGACCGACTGCTTGAAAAAGGTCAGCACGTTGGCAGCTTTTTCCGGGTCCAGGTCCTTCATCAATTGCGGAACGGCGATCTCTTCCTCAAAGCGGATCGGCGTGTAGCTGCCGTTGGTCTGCGGCGTCACTTGGGTAATGATGCGGCGCAGATTGCCGCCGTGGTAACGGGTGATGTGGTTCCACAACACTTCCACGCCGTTCTTCGGAATCGGGAACGCGTAGTAGCGGTTACCCGTGAAGTTGGCGAGGCCGTTACCGTCGTTGATGCTGTTCACGTTCAGCGCGCTGCGCTTGGCCGACTCGTAGATTTCCGGCGGCACGGCCACGGTGCGGTGAGTCGGGTAGACCGGGATCTTATAGGTTTCCGGGTAGCGCTTGAACATCGCCACCTGACCTTCCGAGAGTTTGTCCTTGTATTTGTCGACGTTGGCGGGGGTGATCACGAACAGCGGTTTTTCGCTGGCGAACGGGTCAGCCAGGAAGCCTTTGCTGTCCACCGCGCCGGCGTTTTTCGGGATGCCACCGGTCCACGCCGGGATCGAGCCATCCGCGTTCCCAGCCTTCTCGGCGCCGAGCGGCGTGAGGGTGGTGCCGAGTTTGTTCGCTTCTTCCGGCGATACCGCCGCCATCACGTTGGCCGCCAGCAGGCTCAAGGCCAGGGCGCCGCATTGCAGAATCATCTTGCGCATCAAATTCATCCTTCTCAGCCAGATCAGAAGTTCACGCCGAAGCTCAGTGCCAGGAAGTCGCGGTCTTCCAGGGTGTTGTAGTCACCGCCGAAGAAATCGGTGTAACTCAGGCTCGCGGTATAGGTGTTGCGGTAGTCGGCATCGACGCCGACGCTGACGGCCTTGGCGCCTTCGTTGAACAGCCCGTTGGGGCCATAACCCGCGACGTCATGGGACCAGGACAGGTTGGGTTTGAGGTTGATCCCGCCGATCACGTTGGCGTAATCGAGGATCGCCCGGGCACGGTAGCCCCAAGAGGTCGAGGTGACGAAACCGTCGGTATCGCCGCCGAAACCGTACTGGCCGTAGACCGAGTCGCGGCCGTAACGCAAGTTGCTGCGCGACTCCAGGCCACCGACGTGAACCACCGCCGCTTCGCCGACCAACGTCAACCGTTGTGCGCCCCACACCTGATCGAAAAACTGCGTGAGGGTGCTCTGGATCTGCGTGATTTCCTTGCGGCGGTAGCCTTTGTTGTCAGCGCCGGGGGTGGTGGCGATCGGTGATGCGGCGCCACCGGCAATCGGGTTGAGCAAAGCCAGGGTCAGGTCATTGGTGCTGACCTGTACCGGAGCATTCGGCCGATAGCTGATCTCGCCGCTCCACGCGGTGCCGGTCGGCAAGGTGGTGGAGAAACTCGCGCCGTAGAGGCGAATGTCTTCCGGGTATTCAAGGTAGTACTGACCGCGCCCGAGCATCACGCTTTGGGCCAGTCCCGCACCACTGCCCGGCGCCAGACGATTGGCCACACCCACCATCCCTGGCAGGCTGGCCAGTGTCGACAGGCCGGCGGTGGTAGTGCCAACAGTCGGCGTGCGGCTGTGGTAGTTCATGAAATACAGGCCGTACTCGGTGTCATCACCGAGCCAGCGCAACGCCGTGCCCCACTGCCCGGAATCCCGCGCATCGCGGTCGCCACCACGGGGAACGACCACGCCTTCGCGGGTCACCTGGATAGGCTGACCGAAGGCGGCCGCCAGTGGCGCCAACGGAGCAATGGCGGGACTGCCGACGGTGTAATTGTTATTGCAACCATCCGCCACCACGTCGTTGCCGAAGAAGGTGCCGCAGTTGTCGACGACGGTCTGGTCCCACTCCAGTTGATAGAAACCTTCCACCGAGAGTTGATCGGTCAGGCCCTGGGAGGCGAACAGCATGTTCACCGGGATCAGCCCTTCCTTGATCTCGGCGCCCGGACGACGGAACGCCGACACGTCGATCGGGTTGATGCTGTTGATCGAGTTGCCGATGAAGGTACTTTCCCCCCAACTGACCACCTGCTTGCCCGCGCGCACGGTGCCCGGCAGATCGGCGATGGAATAGTTGTGATACACGAAGGCATCGAGAATCTGCGCACCGGAGGACTTGGCGCCTTCCTTGCGGCCACTGTCACTGATCGGTTTGAACGGGCGATCTTCGTCCTTGAGCTCGAAGTCGTACCAGTACTTGCCACGGACAAACACGCCGGTGTCGCCGTACTTCAATTCCAGGTCGTGCAGGCCTTTGAAGATCTTGGAGAAGGTTTCGCCCTTCTCGAAGTTCTGCCGGCCATCATCACCAGTCGAAGACTGTCCGGTCCCGCCGTTGACGGTGCCCACCAAAGACTTATCGGCATCGCGCATGCCCCAACTCGCGCCGACGGACAGCGAGGAGTCGAACGTCCCCTCGATTTCGCCAATGTTGAACGCAACAGCCTGCGCCTGGGCACAGCAGCCCAAGGCAACCGCAGCGGCCAGCGCTTGCGGTGTGAAGATGGCGCGCATTGTTGTTTTTGTCATGCGTCTTCCCCGGTGAGTGACAGAAGGCCCCACCCTACTGCCGCACGTTGGGAGCGATAAGCGCACCAAGGAGGTATTCGTGGTGTACCTCTAAAGGATGAATGGCCTGACGGGACGAGGGTTTGCGCCGGGCATGGATGGGCTGGATGGGGGACTATCAGCAGAACGCATGGCGGGAGGATGGCTCCGAGCAGCGCTGTGGCTGGCCCCGCCCCCCGTAGCAGCTGCCGAGCAGCGCGAGGCTGCGTTCGGCTGCGAAGCAGTCGTGAATCAGCCAACGCGGTGCGTCAGGAGATTTGTATATGCAGGTTTGCGACTGCTGCGCAGCCTCGCGCTGCTCGGCAGCTGCTACAAGGGACGAGGCGCGGCGGACTATTGCTCAGACTGCAACAGTGCATGTCGCGAATCGCTATTTTTCCTTTGGGCTCAAGACCTTATTCTTGCCGGGCTTTCACGGTGCACAGCCAGGAAGCGCGAAACGATGGTGTGTGATGAGCCCACGCCATTGGCGACAGAATCCAGATGAATCGACGCTTTATCGATTGATCGCCCTGTGTTCACTGACGTTGATTTGTAGCTCCTTGATCCAACGTCTTACTTTGGCCGCTGCGTTTGCAGCGGCCTTTTTTATGGGCGACATTCCTACAAGATATTTCCTATAACAACATAAGAAATATCTCTTTACGCGAAAGACAATCCTGCCTTTATTCCTGCCTCATCGAAATTTCTCGCTGCTTTATATGTAAGGTCTGACGCAAGTCTCGGACCCAGATTTCCTACTTCTGTTGTAACTTTTAATGGCACGACGCAATAACCGACAACCATTTTTTAATGGCTGACTGGCAACACGTCATCCATATGCACATTCAAAAGGATATGAATATGCAAAAGCCTCCAAGGCCAGGTTCTCTTGATATTCGCACGCCCATCCATACGATAGGCGTTGCTCCGGACCACATGACACCCGCGCCTCTAACATCAAACATTGTCACAACGGGTCCACACGGGCACGGAATACCTGTTTATTACCAAAATCTCAATACCATTAAAGCCACCTCCCAAGCGCTGGAGCAGGAATATCAAACCAAGTCCAGTCAACTGCCACAAAGTATTGAAACTGAACTCGCCGCCACACGGCTTGAGGGTCCAACTGATCCGCTTCCGCCTGTGCAATCGATAATTCGCGAGTTGGACGCACGAATCAGACTCACCGCTCGGAAAACTGCTGAGCTCCACGACAAAACAGCTGTTGCCCATTCTTTTTATGGAGGAGATCCATTTAACAGACACATCAACGAGTTCATGAAGAAAGCCACAACTATAGAAAATAGGCCGGTGCCGAACGGCGTTGCCATGCAGGCGCTGTTTCAGTCCCTTCGGGCAGCTCACGATGCAAGATTGTTGGCTCAAGGCCTTGAGTTACTTAGACAGCAAAATGTCAATGTGCAGAACTTTCTGAGTGCTGTGCAGGCCAATGAGCAAGCCCAGAGAGTTGCTGCAGAGTTGGTGCGCGTAAATGAGGAAGCAGCAGCTCGGGCTCGAGAACAAGCGCGACTTGCAACATTGGAAAAAGCGCGGCGGGTGGCTACTGAGCAAGCTCGGGTTGCGGCGCAAGCAGCGGCGCAGCAGGTCGCTGCGGAACAGGCTCGTCTTGAAGCGAAAGCTCAGGCTCAAGAACAGGCACGTATTGCAGCATTGAATACAGCCCTGGCCGAGGCTGAGTCTAATGCGAAAGCAGCTGCTCAGCATTTCGCAGCCGAACAGGCTCGTCTCCAAGCTGAAATGGAACAGCAAATCGAGCAGATACAAAGGCAGCTAGAGACGGAAAGACAGCGTCTGGAGACTCGCCTCAAAGTCATTGATTCAGCTACTGCCGTGGCTCAACGCCACGTTCAACGGGTGAATCTGATAGTTCAGCAATTGAAGGAAAGGCAAGCGCAAGAGCGCGAGCGGCAACAGGCTCGTCTGGCGGCAGAGGATGAGACTCGACGAAAACTTGAGCAAGCCCGCCTCTTGGGGTCAGAGGAAACGGAGGCTAGGTGGCAAAGCCCTACGTTTGCCAATGTCGGTTCGACCGCAGCATTCGGTCCAGCATTTACCGGCACGACCGGGACCATCGGCAATAGCCCTGCGACCTCTCTGGCGTTAAAGACCGCGCTTCGCACAGCCGTATCCGCTGTCACCGCAACTCTTGCGATAGCAGCCGCTCCAGTTCTCGTAGGATTCGCCGCCCTTTTCGCTCCATCACGGCTAGGTAACGGTGATCTGTTTTCTGTCAGTGTTCCGCTGTCAGAACTTTCGCCAGTTCCAACTGCCCATCTGTACGAACAAGCAGTCGCCGGGGGAACAATCGACCTGCCGGTTACCCTCGGTTCGAAGTCAATAGGTCATAGGGTTGAGATCGTCGTTGTCACCACAGACGGCGTGACAGTTCCCGCCAGTGTGCCGGTGAATCTGGCCCACTTTGATGCTGGCAAGAATGTTTACGTATCGGGCAGCACTGTCGCCAACGGTCCAGTTATCACCTGGACACCGTTGGTGGAACCCATAAACCCGTCGACTGATTTTCCGCTGACCGAGACAGATCTGCCGATTTATGAAGGCGCTACTGTCACTCCCAACACCGGACGAGTCGATCCATTTCCAGAGCTGGATCGCTACGGGTTTGGTGGTTTTATTACCGTCTTTCCAATCGACTCCGGCATTCCTCCGATTTTCACGCTGTTCAGGGATCGACGGCAGGACCCTGGAATTGCCAGCGGGAATGGAGAGTTCGTTTCAGGAATCTGGCTGGGGACGAGATCGCTGTCGGGAGGCGCGCCGATTCCCAAGCAGATTGCGGATCAACTTCGGGGGCGGGAGTTTTCGAATTTCAGAGCGTTCAGGGAAGCGCTCTGGAGAGCGGTTTCAGACGATTTGGAGCTGGCGACACAATTCAATGCCAACAATGTTCAAGAAATGAGTAACGGCCGAGCCCCTTTTTCTCGTAAAGCGGACAGATTAGGTGGCCAAGTAAAACTTGAGCTACACCATGTGAACCAAATTTCAAAAGATGGCGAGATATATGACATGGACAATATCCGAATCGTCACCCCGAAACGACACTCAGAAATACACAATGGAGATAAATGACATGAGCCTCTTTGACCTCTCCGACTACAGCGAAACAGATTTCCTTGAGTTCGTTTCCAGAATCTGCCAATCAGAATACCCGACAGAGAAGGAACAGATTGATGCAGTACTTTTGTTTGAAGAACTAACAGAGCACCCCGACGGATCCGACTTGATTTACTACGCAGATTCAGACGAAGACTCAACACCTGAAGCTATCGTTGCGAAAGTTAAAGCTTGGCGAAACATAAACAGCAAACCAGGCTTCAAACCCGAAGAATAAACATAAGGGAGCAAGCATTCATGCTTGCTCCCCTTACACTTTTAAATCGAATACTTCTGCAAATTCCCCATCATTTCTTTCAGCGCCTCAATATTGTCCTTCGGATGCGCCGCCCCTTCGAAATCACAAATCTGCTGCCAATGCGCCGCCACGTCTTCCGGCGAGAAGCCCACTCGCGGATCAAACCCGGCGCCCAGGCTGCGTTCCCAGCGCACCTTGCCCATCCAGCCGCCGCCGACTTCAAACAACCCGGAAGTTTCCTGGCAATTCTCGCTGGCCAGGTACACCACCAACGGGCTCACCAGTTCCGGCTTGAGTTGCTCGAACACTTGCGGCGGAATCAGGCCTTCGGTCATGCGAGTGCCGCCGGTGGGCGCGATGGCGTTGACCAGGATGTTGTTCTTGCGACCTTCAATGGCGAGTGTGCGGGTCAGGCCGTAGAGGCCGAGTTTGGCCATGCCGTAGTTGGACTGGCCGAAGTTGCCGTAGATGCCCGAGGTCGATGCGGTGAAGATCACGCGGCCGTAGTTTTGCTCGCGCATGTGCGGCCAGGCGGCGCGGGTGACTTTGTAGGCGCCTTCAACGTGGACGCGATAAACCAGGTCCCAGTCGGCGTCGTCCATTTTGTGGAAGGTCTTGTCGCGCAGGATCCCGGCGTTATTGACCACGACATCGATGCGGCCGAAGGCGTCGAGAGCATGCTGAACGATTTTGTCGCCATCGGTAACGGAGTCGTGGTTGGCTTCGGCGATGCCGCCCGCCTCACGGATCTCCGCCACTACGCGGTCTGCTGCCGACGCGTTAGCGCCTTCCCCTTGAGCCGAGCCGCCGAGATCATTGACCAGCACTTTTGCGCCCTGTTTGGCGAACAGCAGCGCGTGAGCCCGGCCCAGGCCGCCGCCGGCACCCGTGACGATCACAACTTTATCTTCGAAGCGCACAGACTCATTCATGGGGGAACTCCAGCAGACCAGGGACAATAAGTCCGAGTGTCAGGCACCAGGCTGCTGGTCACAATAAACAAAGGTAGAGCTGAATGGTGCCCGATAAGGCTGGGGGATAGTCAGGAACAGGCGGCCCTGCGCGGCGGAGAAACCAGCCGTTCCCGAAACTCCAGGTAATGCTTGAGCACCTGCGCCGGCGCTTCGGTCTGTGGGTAATGGCCAATATCGGGCAACAGCACCGTGTCCGGGTTGGGGACCAGTTCCCGATAACGCTTGACCATGTGCGCGCCGGAAATTGGATCGACTTCACCATCGATGACCCGCAACGGGACTTCACCACGCTGCATGGCGTTGACCCAACGCTCGCGCTGGACGCGCCGCTCAGGAATATAAGCGATGAGCTTATGCATGATTCGCGGGCCGTTATTGCTGCCGATCAGGCCCCAGAAATCATCCATCTCGCTTTCGGTGGGCCGGGTTTGCGGACCAAATATCTGCCGGAAACTTTTCACCAGTCCGTCGCGGCTAAAGGCTCGCCCGATCATCCAGCCCAAGGGGCTGAGCAGCAGTTTTTGCATCAACACCGGGCGATGGGTTTCAGGAAACAGGCCACCGTTGAGGAATACGCAACTGGCGATATCGATGCGGGTTTCGTAATGCCGGGCCAACAATTCCTGAGCCACGCTGTCGCCGTAATCGTGGGCCAACACATGCACCGGCTGCTCGACATTCAGGTGCGCGAGCAACGCCTGTTGCAGATCGGCCTGCTCCAACAGGCTGTATTCGTGGTTGACCGGTTTGGCCGAGTCGCCGAAGCCGAGCATGTCGCAGGCAATTACCCGATAGCGTTGCGCCAGCGGTTGCCACAAGTAATGCCAGTCCCAACTGGCGGTCGGGAAACCGTGGATGAGCAGCAGCGGCTCACCCTGCCCCGCCGTCCAGTAACGGATGGTCTGGCCACGGAATACGAACGTCTGGCCGCGTTTGCGCCAGACACACAAGGGGATCTCGGCAAGTGCCATTAGAGTTTATAACCCGGGTCTTGTTGATCGAGTTTGCGCAGCAACGCCGGCCAGGCCAACGCGCCGCCCATCCCTTGAGCACTTTTGGTCACGCCGGCGATCATCGCCTTGGCGCCCGCCAGAATCTGCGGCTCGATAGCAATCAGCTCGGCGCCACCGTTCTGCGCCAGCACCTGGATATCGCAGGCGCGCTGGAAGGTGAACATCATCAGGAATGTGTCGGCTATGGTGCTGCCACAGGTCAGCAGGCCGTGGTTGTGCAGCATCAGGAAATTGTTTTCACCCAGGTCGGCTTGCAGGCGCGCCTTCTCTTCATGGTTCAAGGCAACGCCTTCGTAGGCGTGATACGCCAGGCTGGACAGCACAAACAATGACTGCTGACTGATCGGCAGAATGCCCTGTTTTTGCGCCGACACCGCGACACCCGCAGCAGTGTGGGTGTGCAGCACGCAGACCACGTCATGACGCACTTCATGCACGGCGCTGTGAATGGTGTAACCCGCTGGGTTGATTTCGTAAGGGCTGTCCATCAGCTTGTTGCCGGCCTGATCAACCTTGACCAGGCTCGACGCGGTGATCTCGTGAAACATCAGCCCGAACGGGTTGATCAGGAAATCTTCGGTGCCCGGCACCTTGGCCGAGATGTGCGTAAAGATCAGATCGTCCCAACCATGCGAGGCAACCAGACGATAACAGGCAGCCAAGTCGACGCGGGTCTGCCACTCGGCGGCACTGACCTGGTCTTTGACACTCTGGGGGGATTGGACGGGAGCAACTTTCACGGCAAGGACCTCCTGTTCTTATTGTTTTACTGTCGTTACAGCAGTCTAGTCAGCCCCCGGATTTCGTGTAGTTGCATTGGCAGCCAGCTTGATGGCCTAACGAGTCAGTTCAGAAGAAAGCCTGGATCCATGTCAAAGGACCGCCGCCAACAAGGGCGCGGCAAACAGGTTCAAAAGCCCTGTCAGAACCATGACAAGCCCCGCAACCGAGCCTTCCTCACCGCCCACTTCATGGGCTCGACTGACGCCGGCTCCGTGCGCGCCAACGCCAAACAACGCGCCACGCGCAAGGGCACTGCGCAAGGGCAGCCACTTCAGCAGAATGCCGCCAAGCATCGCCCCGAACACCCCAGTGAACATCACGAACACCGCCGTCAGTTCCGGCACGCCACCGAGGTCGTGAGCCAGCGGCATGGCAAACGGCGTGGTGATGGAACGTGGCACCAGCGACATCGTCACCGAACTGTCCAGCGCCAGCGCCTTGGCCAGCCCGAACGAGGTGCCGATGGACGCCGCACTGCCCGCCAGCATTCCGAGCAACAACGCCGACCAATGCCGCATCAGCATCTGCCGCTGTTGCCAGATCGGCACCGCGAACGCGACGGTCACCGGCCCCAGCACCAGCATCAGCCAATGGGTGTTGCTTGAATACTCGGCATACGCGGTGTGCAGCGGCACCGCGAGGGCCAGCAGCAGGGCCGGAACCAAAATCAGCGGCGACAGCAGATAACGCCCAGTGCGACGGTAGATCCAGCGACTGAATAAATAGGCCGAGAGGGTGAAGGCCAGCCAGAACATCGGCATCAGCTCAAGCTTCATGGGACCTCCTCAACCGCACCACCCCTTCAACGGTAAACGCGGTGACCAGCATCACCATCAGCGTACTGACGCCAATCACCAGCAGAATCCGCCAACCGTCTTGGCGCATCAACCCGCCGTAATCGAGCAGGCTCATCAGTGCAGGAATAAAAAACAGCAGCATCTCGGCCATCAACAGGCCGGCTCCCATTTGCAACGCCGCCGGTTTGATCCCGCCAACCGCGAAGGCCAACAGCAACAGCGCCATGCCGATGACACCACCCGGGATCGGCCAGGAAAACCCTGCGGCAATTTCGCAGCCGAGCAGGTAGATGCCGAGCAGCACGGCCAGTTCAGCGGTCAATCGAGCCAGGCGTTTGAAGGTTGATGCATTCATGGTTTCAGTCCTCACAGGTGCTCATTTTACGGAGCGGGCTGCTATCCCCGAAACGAATTGTTAGACTCGGCTCTATTCCAATCTGGAATCAGGCGCATGGAATTCAAGCAACTACGCAGCTTCGTCGAAGTGATGCACCAAGGTGGTTTCACTCAAGCCGCCAAGACCCTGCACATCAGCCAATCGGCGGTCAGCAAGCAAGTCGCCCAGCTGGAACAGAGCCTGGGCACACCGCTGCTCGAACGTCTGGGTTCCCAGCTTCGCCTGACCGCCGCCGGCAGCGTGGTGCTGCAACGGGCCGAAGGCATGCTGCGGCTGCGCAACGAGTTGCTCATCGAGTTGGACGATTTGAGCCAACTGGCTCGAGGGGAATTGCGTCTGGGACTGCCGCTACTGGGCAGTGATGCGCTGTTCGCCGGGCTGTTTGCCGAGTACCGGCGGCGCTACCCGAACATCAGCATTCAGTTGCTGGAGGGCGGTAGCCTGAACATCGAACAGGCGGTGTTGAGCGGTGAGCTTGAACTCGGTGGCAGTCTGTTGCCGAAGGATCCGCAGTTCGCCTTTCAGCCTTTCTGTGACGAGCCGCTGGATGCGCTGCTGCCCGCCGATCATCCCCTGGCGACGAAGTCGGTGATCGGATTGGAGGAATTGGCCGATACGCCGTTCCTGCTGTATCAGCGCAGCTTCGTGCTCAACGACCGGTTGCTGCAGGCTTGTCATCAGTTGGGGTTCACACCCAAGGAAGGTGGGCGCAGTGGCCAGGCGGATTTTCTTGCGGCACTGGTGGCCGCCGGCCAAGGCGTGGTGCTGTTGCCCAGCGTGGTGGCGCGTGGGCTGGTGCGACCAGGCGTGGTGCGCCTGACCTTGAATGCCCCGAGTTATTTGCGCTGGGACATTGCCTTTATCTGGCGTCAGGGTGCGTACCTGTCTAAAGCCGCACAAGCCTGGCTCGCCCTGCTGCGCGAGCGGCCGGTCAGCCCCGCAGCGCGCTGATCAACTCTGCCAGCCAGGGCTCGGCGTCGGTTTCCGGGGTCACGCTTTCGCTGGCGTCCAGGCGCAGCATCGGCAGCACTTCACGCAGGCCCAGTTCGCCGAACAACTCACGCATCTGCTCGCCGCCCCCGCAGAACGTATCGCCATAACTTGCATCGCCCAGGCCGATCACCGCCCCTGGCAAACCGCGCCAGGCCGCAGGCAATTGGTCACGGATCATCGAATACAGCGGTTGCACGTTGTCCGGCAACTCACCCATGCCAGTGGTCGACGTTACCGCCAGAAAGGCTTCCGGGCCGAAGGCCTGGACATCGGCGAGCGTTGCCCGCGGGTTGTGCCAGGTTTCGAAACCCGCTTCTTTTAAAAGAGTGGCGGCGTGGCGGGCAACTTCTTCTGCCGTGCCGTACACCGAGCCGGAAATGATGGCAACTTTCATCAAACTGATCCTGAAGCTGAGTAAAAGACACAGATATTAACAGCACAGCCTTATTTGATCTTTTAGAATGCTGCCCTCAACCCACTCGGAAAGGATTCTCCGATGATCAACGCTCAATTGCTTCAAATGGTAATCAACGCTTCCAACGACGGCATCGTGATTGCCGAAAAGGAAGGCGAACAAGACAACATCCTGATTTACGTAAACCCTGCGTTTGAGCGCCTGACGGGTTACACCAGCGAAGAAATCCTCTATCAGGACTGCCGTTTCCTGCAGGCCGGCGACCGGGATCAAAAAGAAGCCCTCACCGCGATTCGCGAATCGTTGACCCGTGGCGGCTCCTGCCGGGAAATCCTGAGAAACTACCGCAAGGATGGCACCCCGTTCTGGAATGAACTGTCCCTTTCTACAGTGAAGAACCCAAGCGATGGGCAAACTTATTTTGTCGGCGTGCAGAAAGACGTTACGGTGCAGGTCAAGGCACAGCAGCGGGTTGCGCAACTGGAAGCACAATTGGCTGAGATGCAAGCCGAGCTTGCCGCACTGAAAGCGACGAACGGCGAAAACAAAACGGCGAATTAATTGTCATTAACTACAATCACCGATGACTTTGTAACTTTTTCTTTCGAGTTAGCCATGCAACGCGACGCACTCCTGACACAGGATGAGCTGGATTTCATCCAGACCATGCAACACAACCCGCAACTCAATGTGCGGGATGCGACGTCGAGTCTGCTCGTCAACGGTGGATCGCAAATCCGTGATTTGCTCACGCGCCTGGCGGCCCATGAGCAAGTCACCATCCAGGCCAACTTCGAAAACCAGCAAATGACCTTTCCTCTGCACCTGGTGGAAGACGAATTTCATGCGCTGCATTTGCGCTTGGGTGTGCCGAGTATTTATGAAGACGGGCCGATGGTACGACCATGGCGCCTGACGCTTGAAGAGCCGGTGGCACTGGAAAATGCCAAAGGCCAACCCGGCACAATGTGGGTGCATGAAATATCGTTCAAAGGGGTTTTGCTGGAAGTTCGCAACAAGACCAAACCGCCCAAACACTTCGCGTTGTGGTTCAGCCCGTCAGGCTATGAGCGAATTGCATTGCGCGGCACTTTTGAGCGCGAAACCGAACAAGGTTTCTACGCCTACGAACTAAGCCAGAGCGACAAGGACGAGACCGAGCGACTGCGTCAGTACATCCTTCAGCAACATCGTCTGACACATCCCGCCCTGCACATCTGATCTCAGGTATCCAGGTTTCCTGCCAGGAACTGTTTCAGACGCTGACGCATCACCATCCCCTCATTCCCCAGACACCCGATCGACGATCCGGCCAGGCTGTCCTGTGCCAGGTCCGACGCATCGCCGGCCAGCAGCAACTGACAATCCAGGCTCAAGGCCAGTCGATTAAGACGTCGAGGCAACTCGGGGGCCGGCGCGTGATTGGACACCAGCACCAGTGCCGTGGGCTTGATCCGCTCGCAAACCAGGGTCAACTCGTCGAAGGGCTGACCGATCGCCAGCAATTGAATGGCCGAGTCGACACTGCTCAGGTACAGCGCCGTGACCAGCACTTCGAGTTCATGAGCCTGATCGGCCAAGGCGCAGACAATCACGCGTCGCGGTTGCATGACGCGCACCAGCAACATGCGCTGCAACACGCGGGAACGCAGGAAACCATCCAGAAAAAGCCATTCGCTGGTCTGACCGAACGCGTCATGGCGCTGCAGCATCAGCTTCCAGATCGGCATCAGGATGTCCTGGAACACCACTGTCAGAGGGTAACTGGAAAAAATCTGTCCATACACTTGCTCCAGCTTAACCTCGTCAAACGCCGTCACCGCCACCTGAACCTCCTGCTGCCACTGGGCGTAGTCGGCCTGAACGAGTTCGTCGGGAATGATTTTCGCCAGGGCTTTGAGCGGCTCGGTCTTGGCCAGTATCTTGCCGACCTTGCTCACTGCAACGCCGCGGTCGATCCAGCCGAGAATGCTGCGGACCTTTTCAATATCCGCCATCGAGTACAGCCGATGCCCGCTTTCGGTGCGTGTGGGCTGGATCAGGCCATATCGCCGCTCCCATGCCCGCAACGTAACGGGGTTGATACCCGTCAGGCGCGCCACTTCACGGATGGGAAACAGCTCTTCCTGTTCCAGTGCAGCTCCTCGCTGCAAAACTGGGAGACTTTCAGTCAGGACAGGCATGTGGCAATTAACGTCCGCGCAAAGTTGGATCCCATTCTAACTCTTCCACCCCATGCCTGTTCAAGGCTGAAAAACGACGATGTCGCTGGTGTATACGTCAGAATCAGGAATAATCCTTGCTTGTCTCAAGACGCAGCCCATCACCCCGGCGCTGCGCCTGGCGAAACTCCTACCCGGAGTGACGCGTCTGTTATACGGAGATACACCATGTCTACCTCACCCGTCACGCTGATGGTTGCACGCCGCGTCGCCGATGGGCGTTATCAGGACCTGATGGCCTGGTTGCGCGAAGGCGAACAACTGGCCACCGACTTCCCCGGTTATCTCGGCTCAGGCGTGCTCGCCCCGCCGCCCGGCGATAACGAATTCCAGATTATTTTCCGCTTTGCCAACGAGCAAACCATGCACGCCTGGGAGCATTCCGCTTCGCGAACCGCATGGCTGGCGCGCGGCAGCGATCTGTTTGCGCATAAGACGGAACATCGCGTGAGTGGCATTGAAGGCTGGTTCGGTGCGGTCGGCCAGCGCCCACCCCGCTGGAAGCAGGCCGTGGCGATCTGGCTGGCATTCTTTCCGGTTTCGCTGCTGTTCAATTTTGTATTGGGGCCGTTGCTCGGCGACATGAGCCTGCTGCCGCGCGTGCTCATCAGCACCCTGTGCCTGACGCCGTTGATGGTCTACTTCTTCATTCCGCTGTCGACCCGCGTGCTGGCCAGCTGGCTGAACAGCACTCCGGCGCGGCCGTTGCCCGTAGAACCCACCCCTCAAAACCACTGATCTCAATGTGGGAGCGAGCCTTTGTGGCGAGGGGATTTATCCTCTCGCCACAAAGGCTCGCTCCCACAATAGGTGTACGTCGCTGCGCGCTGGTATAGTTTTGCTCTTACCGCGACGCGAGCCGTTCATGACCTCTTCCGCAGCTCCGATCCTCATCACCGGTGCCGGCCAGCGTGTCGGCCTGCACTGTGCGCAGCGTTTGCTCGAAGACGGCCATTCGGTGATCTTCAGCTACCGCAGCGAACGCCCCGGCGTGCAGACATTGCGCGACCTGGGCGCCACTGCGGTATTTGCCGACTTCTCCACTGAGGCGGGGATCCTCGCGTTCATCACTCAACTGAAAACCCACACCGACAACCTGCGAGCCATTGTCCATAACGCTTCCGAATGGCTGGCCGAAACCCCGGACACGGACGCCGAGGCCTTCACCCGCATGTTCAGCGTGCACATGCTGGCGCCCTACCTGATCAACCTGCACTGTGCCGACTTGCTCGAACGCTCAAGCCCCGCCGACATCGTGCACATCAGCGATGACGTTACCCACAAGGGCAGCAGCAAACACATTGGCTACTGCGCCAGCAAAGCCGGGCTCGACAGCCTCACCCTGTCCTTCGCCGCGAAATACGCGCCGACAATCAAGGTCAACGGTATCGCGCCAGCCCTGCTAATGTTCAATCCCGACGACGACGCTGCGTACCGCGCCAAGGCCCTGGCCAAGTCCGCGCTGGGCATCGAACCCGGCAGCGAAGTGATCTACCAGAGCCTGCGTTATTTGCTCGACAACCCTTATGTCACCGGTACGACCCTGACCGTCAACGGCGGACGGCACATCAAATAAGCGGCCCCCGCGAGGATGTTCCATGACGTTATCCCTGCACCAGAACGCCCTGTCCCAGAGTTATCGCGAAATTCTCATCAATCTCGGTGAAAACCCCGACCGCGAAGGACTGCAAGACACCCCGGTTCGCGCGGCCAAGGCCATGCAGTACCTCTGCCATGGCTACGACCAGAGTGTCGAAGAGATCGTCAACGGCGCACTGTTTGCGTCAGACACCGACGAGATGATCATCGTCGCCGACATCGAACTGTATTCGTTGTGCGAACATCACCTGCTGCCCTTCATCGGCAAGGCCCATGTGGCTTATATTCCGACGGGCAAGGTGTTGGGCCTGTCGAAGATCGCGCGGCTGGTGGACATGTTCGCCCGCCGCCTGCAGATACAGGAAAACCTCACCCGGCAGATCGCCGAGGCGGTGCAACAGGTGACCGACGCGGCCGGTGTCGCGGTGGTCATCGAAGCCAAGCACATGTGCATGATGATGCGCGGCGTCGAGAAACAGAATTCGACCATGAACACCTCGGTGATGCTCGGCGCCTTCCGCGAGTCGAGCAACACCCGCCAGGAGTTCCTGCAATTGATTGGACGGAGCAAGTAGCAATGCCACAACTTCAACCAGGAATGGCACGCATCCGGGTCAAGGACCTGTGCCTGCGGACCTTCATCGGGATCAACGAGGATGAAATCCTCAACAAGCAGGATGTGCTGATCAACTTGACCATCCTGTATGCCGCTCAGGAAGCGGTGCGTGACAACGACATCGATCACGCGCTGAATTACCGGACCATCACCAAGGCGATCATCGCCCACGTGGAAGGCAATCGCTTCGCCCTGCTCGAACGCCTGACCCAGGAAATCCTCGATCTGGTGATGGCCAACACGTCGGTGCTGTACGCCGAGGTTGAAGTCGACAAGCCCCACGCCCTGCGATTCGCCGAGTCGGTGTCCATTACGCTTGCAGCGAGCCGCTGAGCACGTCTGGCGCATTGTCCGTCAGACTTTTATCATCCGCGCCACGATTGGATTGCACAGAGCCCGCCATGAACGATCAACAACGCCTGGAACTTGAAGCCGCCGCCTTTCGCCGGCTGGTCGCCCACCTGGACAGCCGCAAGGACGTGCAGAATATCGACCTGATGAACCTCTCGGGTTTCTGCCGCAACTGCCTGTCCAAGTGGTACAAGGCCGCCGCCGATGAACGCCAGATCGAGGTCAGCCTCGATGACGCCCGCGAAGTGGTTTACGGCATGCCTTACGCCGAGTGGAAAGCCCAATACCAGCAAGAAGCCAACGCCGAACAACAAGCGGCGTTCGCCAAAGGAAAACCCAATGAGTGATTTGAATACCCTGCGCGCCAGCCTCAAGAGCGGTGAACATGTTTTCGCCGACACCCTGGCGTTCATCGCTGCGGGTTACGACTACCAGCCTCAGGCTTTCAACAACGGTGGCGTGGAAAACGCCGCCGGGCAGAACGAAGGTTCGTGCAAGACCCTGGGCCTGGCGCTGCTGGAAGGCCTGAGCGATGAAGAGACGCTGCTGGCCTTTGGCGAGCATTACCGCTCGGTGGTGGCCACGCCTGAAGGCAACGACCACGGCAACATTCGCGCGTTGATTACGCACGGGCTGGCCGGGGTCACATTCACCCAACAGCCGCTGACTCGACGCTGATAACACCCCTGTGGCGAGGGACCTTGCTCCCTCGCCACAGGTTACGCTTTGCCTGCCCATCTCTTATTCGCACACATCCCGACTTTTAAGATTGACCCGGCCACTTTATTTCGTTTGCCCCAAACCACTGCTCACGGCTTAGATAAAAAGAAGCCTCCCTTCTTCAGAGTCGGTCATCCATGAGCAGCGAAACCATCAGCCAGTCGATCAACGTCGTTCATCCTGTCACGCTCAGCCACGGCAAAAATGCCGAGGTGTGGGACACCGATGGCAAACGCTACATCGACTTTGTCGGCGGCATCGGCGTACTGAACCTCGGCCATTGCCATCCGCGCATTGTCGAGGCCATTCGCGAACAAGCCACCCGGCTGACTCACTACGCGTTCAACGCTGCACCGCACGAGCCCTACATCGAACTGATGGATCGTCTGACCGCATTCATGCCGGTCGACTACCCAGTCAGCGGCATGCTCACCAACAGCGGCGCAGAAGCGGCGGAAAACGCCCTGAAGATCGTGCGTGGCGCCACTGGTCGCACTGCGGTCATCGCGTTCGACGGCGCCTTCCACGGCCGTACCCTGGCCACACTCAACCTCAATGGCAAAGTCGCGCCTTACAAGCAGAAAGTCGGTGTGCTACCGGGGCCGGTGTTCCATTTGCCGTACCCGAGCAAGGACAACGGCGTGACCTGTGCCGACGCCTTGAAAGCCATGGATCGACTGTTCAGTGTCGAGATCGACGTTGAAGATGTGGCCTGTTTCATCGTCGAACCGGTACAGGGCGAAGCGGGCTTCCTGGCGATGGACGTGGCGTTCGCCCAAGCACTGCGCACGTTCTGCGATGAAAAAAACATTCTGCTGATCGCCGATGAAATCCAGTCCGGCTTCGGCCGCACCGGCGAGCGTTTTGCCTTTTCGCGGCTGAGCATCGAGCCGGACCTGATCCTGCTGGGCAAAAGCATCGCCGGCGGTGTTCCACTGGGCGCGGTGGTCGGGCGCAAGTCGCTGCTCGACACCTTGCCCAAAGGTGGACTGGGCGGCACCTATTCTGGAAACCCCATCGCCTGCGCCGCCGCATTGGCGACGCTGGATGAAATGACGGATGCCAACCTGCACGCCTGGGGCGCACAACAGGAAGAAGCGATTGTCAGCCGTTACGAGTCCTGGCGCGCAAGCAAGCTTTCACCGTACCTGGGTCGTTTGACCGGCGTCGGTGCAATGCGCGGTATCGAACTGACCCATGCCGACGGCTCCCCGGCCTCCGCGCAGTTGACGCAACTTCTGAGTCTGGCGCGAGACGCGGGTTTGCTGCTGATGCCCAGCGGCAAGTCGCGCCACATTATTCGGCTACTGGCACCGTTGACGACTGAGGCGATAGTGCTGGAGGAAGGCCTGGATATTCTTGAGGCGTGTCTGAAGAAACTGATCCGAATATAAAGTCCCTGTAGTCCCACAGGGGTTTGTGTTGACCGCACTTTCTGTGGGCACAAAAAAACCGGCCGAAGCCGGTTTTTTCATTTCAACGATTTCAGAACTTGGCATTCTGCAGGTCGTCGAGGTAACGCTCGGCATCCAGTGCCGCCATGCAACCGGCACCGGCCGAGGTGATGGCCTGACGGTAAACGTGGTCAGCCACGTCACCGGCAGCGAAGATGCCTTCGACGCTGGTGGCCGTTGCGTTGCCGTCGCGGCCGCCCTGCACAACCATGTAGCCGTCTTTCAACGTCAGCTGGCCTTCGAACAGCGAAGTGTTCGGGGTGTGGCCAATGGCGATGAACACGCCGTCGACTTTCAGCTCGTCAAAGCTGCCATCGTTGTTCTTCAGGCGGGCACCGGTGACGCCCATGTTGTCGCCCAGGACTTCGTCCAGGTTCGCGTTCAGCTTCAGGATGATCTTGCCTTCGGCAACGCGGGCATTGAGCTTGTCGATCAGGATCTTCTCGGCGCGGAAGGTTTCGCGACGGTGAACCAGGGTCACGGTGCTGGCGATGTTGGCCAGGTACAGCGCTTCTTCGACAGCGGTGTTGCCGCCACCGACCACGGCCACTGGCTTGTTGCGGTAGAAGAAACCGTCGCAGGTTGCGCAGGCCGATACGCCTTTGCCCATGAACGCTTCTTCCGATGGCAGACCGAGGTAACGCGCGCTGGCGCCGGTGGCGATGATCAGGGCGTCGCACGTGTAAGTCGCGCTGTCGCCGATCAGGGTGTACGGCTTGGCAGCGAAGTCCACGGCATTGATGTGATCGAAAACGATCTCGGTTTCAAAGCGCTCGGCGTGCTCTTTCATGCGGTCCATCAACGCCGGGCCGGTCAGGCCGTGGACGTCGCCCGGCCAGTTGTCGACTTCGGTGGTAGTGGTCAGTTGACCGCCGGCCTGCATGCCGGTGATCAGCAGTGGCTTGAGGTTGGCACGGGCGGCATAGACCGCGGCGCTGTAACCGGCAGGGCCGGAACCGAGAATAATCACTCGCGAATGACGGACTTCAGACATGACCTGCTCCTGTTGACCGGCCTGGAACACCTGGCGCGGAACGCCGGGTTGCCGGCGGGAATAAAAAAGGACCGTTGAAAGCACTTGGGGAAGGCTTGAACTCGACAGTCCTGTAAAAAGAATGGGTGCAGCGTATCGAGGGGGCGAAGATTAAGGAAATACGGTTTAACAATCCAGCTCATAGGTGGTCTCTATCCCGTCACACTGAATATAGAGACGCCTTTGTTACAGTTGATGTCGATGCTTCGACCGCGCTTTCGCCTGTCAGGCAAAGCCGGTAAGGTCGGCGCGTTTCCCCCTCTGCTCGGAGCACGTTATGCCCGCCCCTGTTCTGTCCGGCCCGCAATACCTGCGCGAAGGCCTCAAGCTGGTTTTGAGCCCCAGCCTGCGTTTGTTCGTGTTGTTGCCCCTGGCGATCAACCTCGTGCTGTTCGTCGGATTGATCTACCTGGCCAGCCATCAATTCAGCCTGTGGGTCGATACGCTGATGCCATCCCTGCCCGACTGGCTGAGTTTTCTCAATTACGTCCTCTGGCCGATTTTTGTCGTGCTGGTGGTTCTGATGGTGTTTTTCACCTTCACCATGCTCGCCAACGTCATTGCCGCGCCGTTCAACGGCTTCCTGGCGGAGAAGGTCGAAGTGGTGGTGCGGGGCACCGATGACTTCCCGGCGTTCAGTTGGGGCGAACTGATCGCCATGATCCCGCGCACCCTGTCCCGTGAAATGCGCAAACTTGGCTACTTCCTGCCGCGGGCAATCGGGTTGTTCATTCTCTCGTTCATTCCCGTGGTGAACATCATCGCCGCGCCGCTGTGGCTGCTGTTCGGGGTGTGGATGATGGCGATCCAGTACATCGACTACCCGGCGGACAACCACAAGCTGGGCTGGAACGAGATGCTCGCCTGGCTGCGGCAGAAGCGTTGGCAGAGCATGAGTTTTGGCGGGATCGTGTATCTGGTGCTGCTGATACCGGTGGTCAACATCCTGATGATGCCGGCGGCTGTGGCGGGTGCGACCCTGTTCTGGGTGCGTGAGCGCGGCGCAGAGAATCTGGTCACCCAACGCTGACACCGTCACAAATCCATCATCGAAACGCCACAATGACGACATGCCCCCAGCCGACACTGGGGTCATGACGACAGCTCTGCATATCACCCTGATCACCGAAACCTTCCCACCGGAAATCAACGGCGTGGCCAATACCCTCGGCCGCTTGTGCGATGGCTTGCGCGCGCGCGGGCATCAGGTCGAACTGGTGCGGCCGCGTCAGGGCTGCGATCAGCTGGCGGCCAGTAGCGATGAATTGTTACTGTGTCGCGGCTGGCCGTTGCCGGGCTATCCGGGTTTGCAATGGGGTCAGTCGTCGATGCACAAGCTGCTGCGGCGCTGGAAACGCCATCGCCCGGACGTGCTCTACATCGCCACGGAAGGGCCGCTGGGATTGTCGGCGTTGCGGGCGGCGCGGCGTTTGGGGATTTCAGTGGTCAGCGGCTTTCACACCAATTTTCAGCAGTATTCCAATCAGTACGGGCTCGGCTTGCTGTCGCGCTTGCTGACTCATTACCTGCGCTGGTTTCACAATCGCTCGACGCTGACGTTAGTGCCGAGCATCAGCCAACGAATGGAACTGGAGCGGCGTCATTTCGAGCGTCTGGCGTTGTTGTCCCGAGGGGTCGACAGCCAATTGTTTCATCCGGTGAAACGCCTGCAATCCTTACGCGAACAGTGGGGGCTCGCCGAGAAGGACATCGCGGTCATCCACGTAGGACGCCTGGCGCAGGAGAAAAATCTTGGCTTGCTCAAGCGCTGTTTTGACGCGATGGAGGCCACTTATCCACAGCGCAAATTGAAGTTGATCGTGGTCGGCGACGGGCCGCAGCGAGGTTTTTTGGAGAAGGAACTGCCTGACGCAATTTTCTGCGGTTCACAACGTGGCGAAGCATTGGCCAGTCACTATGCGTCAGCGGATGTATTTCTGTTTCCGAGCTTGACCGAAACTTTCGGCAATGTAGTGCTTGAAGCGCTGGCCTCGGGATTGGGCGTGGTGGCCTACGATCAGGCTGCTGCGGCTCAACACATTCGCCACGGCTACAACGGCGTGTTGGCGATGCCGGGGGACGAAGAGGCGTTCTGCGATGCCGCGACGTGGTTGTTGGAGGAGCGCGAAACCTTGCGTTGCGTGCGGCTCAATGCGCGCCAGCATGCTAGTCGTCAGGGCTGGGCGGCGATTATCGAGCAGTTTGAGGGGCAGTTGCGAGGGGCTTGTGTCAGGGAACAGGGGGTTCCTGGTGCAGCATCCTTACCCTGAATCTTTGGTGACATTGAGTCAGTCTTCGCGGGCAAGCCCGCTCCCACAGGATTTTGTGGTGATCACATAATTTGGTGAACACCCCGCCACACTGTGGGAGCGGGCTTGCCCGCGATAAGGCCCGACCAGTCGCCGCTTAAACCAGCGTCATCAACGCCTCACGGCTGAACGGCAGGATGTCTTCCTCACGACCATCACGCACTTTCTGCGCCCAGTCCGGGTCGACCAGCAGCGCACGCCCTACCGCCACCAGATCGAACTCGTCGTTGTTCAAGCGCTCCAGCAGTTTTTCCAGGCTGGCCGGCTGCGCGATCTTGTCAGTGTTGACCATGAACTGCAGGAACTCGCCATCCAGGCCAACGCTGCCCACGGTGATGGTCGGCTTGCCTGTGAGCTTGCGGGTCCAGCCGGCCAGGTTCAGCTCGGAACCGTCGAACTCCGGCTCCCAGAAACGGCGCGTCGAACAGTGGAAAATGTCCACGCCGGCGTCGGACAGCGGCTTGAGAAACTCCCCCAGCGCCTCCGGTGTTTGCACCAGGCGCGCGGTGTAATCCTGCTGCTTCCACTGCGAGAAACGGAAGATGATCGGGAAGCCTTCGCCGACGGCTGCACGCACCGCCTGAATCAATTCGATGGCGAAACGCGAGCGGTTGGCCAGGCTGCCACCGTATTCGTCGGTGCGCTGGTTGCTGCCTTCCCAGAAGAACTGGTCCACGAGGTAGCCGTGGGCGCCGTGGATTTCCACACCGTCCATGCCGATGCTTTGGGCGTCTTTAGCCGCCTGGGCGAACGCGGCGATCACGTCCTGGATATCTTGTTGAGTCATGCCGTGAACCACGACCTGACCGTCCTTCAGTTTCTCCGACGGACCGTAGCCCGGCACGCTGGCATCTGGCTCGGTGCCGATGCGGCGCACGCTGCCCACATGCCACAACTGCGGAACGATCTTGCCGCCCTCGGCGTGGACCGCGTCGACCACTTTCTTCCAGCCCGCCAGCGCGGCTTCACCGTAAAAATGCGGCACGTTCGGGTAGCCGTTGGAGGCCTTGTGCCCGACGGTGGTGCCTTCGGTGATGATCAGGCCGACGCCGGCAGCGGCGCGACGACGGTAGTACTCGATCACTTTCGAATTGGGAACGCCGCCCGGCGAAAACGAACGGGTCATCGGCGCCATGACGACGCGGGTCGGCAGTTCGAGGGTGCCGAGGTGGAACGGTTTGAACAGGGCTTTGACTGGCATGGGACGCTCCACGTGATAAGACTTTATGACGGCGATAATATGGAGCGAAGAATGGATTGAACAGCACTATTGATTGCAGTGATTAAGATCTAAAAGGTAAGACGTACTGTAGGTGCCGGCTTGCTGGCGATGGACTCGATAACACCGCGGAGGGTCAGGCTTTCCGCGTTATCGTTGACGACCATCGCCAGCAAGCCGGCTCCTAGAACGGGGGATTTCAGCTCAGCGCTTTTTCAATCGCATGGATGACCGTCGGATCATCCGGCGCTGTGCGCGGCGAGAACCGCGCCAACACACGGCCGTCCTTGCCCAGCAGGAATTTTTCGAAGTTCCAGGTGATGTCCCCCGGAAACTCCGCGCCCTCGCCCGCCAACAGACGGTACAGCTGATGACGATCGTGACCGTTGACTTCCAGCTTGCTGGACAACGGAAAGGTCACGCCATAGTTGAGGCTGCAGAATTCCTGGATCTCTTGCTCGGTGCCCGGTTCCTGCCCGGCAAACTGGTTGCACGGCAAGCCCAGCACACTGAAACCCTGGCCTTTGTACTTCTGGTAAAGGTTTTCCAGTGCCGCGTACTGTGGGGTCAAGCCACATTTGGAGGCGACGTTGACCACCAGCACGACGTTCCCTTTAAAGGGCGCCAGCGGTAGCTCCTGTCCATCCAGGGCTGTCAATTTAAGGTCGTGAAAAGCACTCATGACGAACTCCAGATTCCCGTGTTCTACTCGAAACAGCCACTTGGCGTTGTCGCCAGGGACAGCCGCGGACTAAAAAGGCGCCCTCGGGCGCCTCTCCAGTTCTCTGAGCTTAGCGCAGAAAATCAGTGGTGATGGCCACCTTCGCCATGGACGTGACCATGAGCGACTTCTTCCTGGCTGGCGTCACGGATGTCGATGATCTTGACCTGGAAATTCAGGCGCTGACCGGCCAACGGGTGGTTGCCGTCGACAGTCACGTCGTCGCCGTCCAGATCGCGGATGGTGACGATCTGCATCTGGCCGTCCGGCGCGGAAGCGTGGAACTGCATGCCCACTTCCAGTTCGTCGACGCCTTCGAACATGCTGCGGCTCAGGGTGCTGACCAGTTCGGCAGCGTATTCGCCGTAGGCATCTTCAGGTTCAACGGCTACGGTCAGCTCGTCGCCGACTGCTTTGCCTTCCAGCGCCTTTTCCAGGCCCGGGATGATGTTACCTGCGCCTTGCAGGTAGACCAGCGGCGCGCCGCCGGCGGAGCTGTCGATGACCTCACCAGCGTCGTTGGTCAGGGTATAGTCGATGGAGACAGCCTTATTGGCGGCGATCAGCATGGGGCGAGACCTTTTGCATAAGAATGAAGAAAGGCCAAGTTTAGCGAAGCAATCGTCCGAAAGCGAACACAACCCGGACAGACGGATCGCGGCGAAAGACTCGACGGTCACCGGTTTCCATCAGGATGAGGACGGGCATTGGGTGGCCGAGCTTTCCTGCGGCCACACCCAGCACCTGCGTCACCAGCCACCGTGGCAATCGCGCGCCTGGGTCCTGGACCCCGCGCAACGTATTGAAAAAATAGGCCAGCCCTTTGATTGCGGTTGGTGCGCACAAGGCTCGGTTAGCGATAACCTTGGCGACTGAATTTCGGTAGATCGTCAGATATAGATGATCGCCATTGCCATGCACCCTTAGAGAATCCGCATGCAAACTTTTTTTATCGCGCCCACCGATTTTGGTGTGGGTCTGACCTCCATCAGCCTCGGGCTGGTGCGCACCCTTGAGCGCGCCGGCCTCAAAGTCGGCTTTTTCAAACCGATTGCCCAGCCGCACCCGGGTGACACCGGGCCTGAACGTTCCACTGAACTGGTGGCCCGCACTCACGGTTTGAAACCGCCGCAGCCGCTCGGTCTGGCCCACGTCGAGCGCATGCTCGGCGACGGTCAGCTGGATGAGCTGCTCGAAGAAATCATCACCCTTTATCAGCAAGCGGCCGTCGGCAAGGACGTGCTGATCGTCGAAGGCATGGTCCCGACCCGCAGCGCCAGTTACGCCGCGCGGGTCAATCTGCATTTGGCCAAGAGCCTGGATGCCGAAGTGATCCTGGTCTCGGCACCGGAAAACGAAGTGCTGACCGAACTGTCTGGCCGGGTGGAATTGCAGGCGCAATTGTTCGGCGGCCCGAAAGACCCGAAAGTCCTCGGCGTGATCCTCAATAAGGTCAAGACCGATGAAAGCATGGAGGCCTTCGCTTCGCGCTTGAAGGAGCATTCGCCGTTGCTGCGCAGCGGTGATTTCCGCTTGCTCGGCTGCATTCCATTCCAGCCGGAATTGAACGCGCCGCGCACCCGCGACGTCGCTGATCTGATGGGCGCGCAGATTCTCAATGCCGGCGATTACGAAACCCGGCGCATGACCAAAATCATCATCTGCGCCCGCACCATGCGCAACACCGTGGAGCTGCTCAAGCCCGGCGTGCTGGTGGTGACGCCCGGCGATCGCGACGACATCATCCTCGCCGTCAGCCTCGCCGCCATGAACGGCGTGCCCCTGGCCGGCCTGTTGCTGACCAGCGACACCCTGCCCGACCCGCGCATCATGGACCTGTGCCGGGGCGCGTTGCAGGCAGGCTTGCCGGTGTTGTCGGTGAGCACCGGCTCCTACGACACCGCCAACCAGTTAAACGGTCTGAACAAGGAAATCCCGATCGACGACCGCGAACGTGCGGAGATCATCACCGACTTCGTTGCCAGTCATCTGGATGCCAACTGGCTGCACCAGCGTTGCGGCACCCCGCGTGAAATGCGCCTGTCGCCCGCGGTGTTCCGCTATCAATTGATCCAGCGCGCCCAGGCCGCCAACAAGCGCATCGTCCTGCCTGAAGGCAGCGAGCCGCTGACCGTACAAGCGGCGGCGATCTGTCAGGCGCGCGGCATCGCCCGTTGCGTGTTGCTGGCGAAACCGGAAGACGTCGAGGCCGTCGCCCGCGCCCAGGGCATCGAGCTGCCGCCGGGGCTGGAGATCCTTGACCCGGACCTGATTCGCGAGCGCTACGTCGAGCCGATGGTTGCGCTGCGCAAAAGCAAAAGCCTCAACGCCCCGATGGCCGAGCAACAACTGGAAGACACCGTAGTGATCGGCACCATGATGCTGGCGCTGGATGAAGTCGACGGCCTCGTCTCCGGGGTCATTCACTCCACCGCCAACACCATCCGCCCGGCCCTGCAGCTGATCAAAACGGCACCGGGCTGCACGCTGGTGTCGTCGGTGTTCTTCATGCTGTTTCCCGAAGAAGTGCTGGTCTACGGCGACTGCGTGATGAACCCGCACCCAAGCGCCAGCGAACTGGCCGAGATCGCTCTGCAAAGCGCCGACTCGGCAGCCGCATTCGGCATCACCCCGCGTGTGGCGATGATCAGCTACTCCAGCGGTGAATCGGCCAGCGGCGAAGAAGTCGAAAAGGTTCGCGAAGCGACGCTGCTCGCCCACGAACAGCAGAACTCGCTACTGATCGACGGCCCGTTGCAATACGACGCCGCCGCCAACGAAACCGTGGCTAAGCAACTGGCACCGAACAGCCAGGTCGCCGGGCGCGCCACGGTGTTCGTGTTCCCCGACCTGAACACCGGCAATACCACGCACAAAGCCGTGCAGCGCAGTGCCGATTGCGTCAGCCTCGGGCCGATGCTGCAAGGCCTGCGCAAACCGGTGAACGACCTGCCGCGCGGCGCGCAAGTCGATGACATCGTGTACACCATCGCGTTGACCGCGATTCAAGCTGCCAACCGACCTATGGATCTTTAAATGCTGGCTTTTCTACCTGCCGCCGTGCGCGGCGTGATTGCATCGTTGTTGCTGGCGTTAAATACCATTCTGCTTTGCTCGTTTTTGTTCTGCGTGGCGATCATCAAGGTGTTGCCCTTTGCCCTCACCCAGCGCTTCTCGCTCTGGTTGATGAGCCACACCCATGAAGCCTGGATCAGCAACAACAAGGCCTGGATGAACCTGGTCTGCCGCACCCGCTGGCACCTCAGCGGCCTGCAAGGGCTGGACTATAAGCACTCGTACCTGATCACCAGCAACCACCAGAGCTGGGTGGACATCATGGTGTTGCAGTACGTGCTCAACCGTCGCATCCAGCCGCTGAAGTTCTTCCTCAAACAGGAACTGATCTGGGTGCCGGTGATTGGCCTGGCCTGGTGGGCGCTCGGTTTTCCGTTCATGAAGCGCTATTCCAAGGCCTACCTGGAAAAGCACCCGGAGAAGAAAGGCAAAGACCTGGAAACCACCCGTAAGACCTGCGACAAGTTCCGCAATAATCCGGTGGGGATTTTCAATTTCGTCGAAGGCACGCGCTTTACTGAGGGCAAGCACGCGCAGCAGAAATCACCGTTCAAGTATCTGCTCAAGCCCAAGGCCGGCGGCATTGCGTTTGTGCTGGATGCGATGGGCGAACAACTTGAGTCGATCGTCAACGTGACCATTCACTACCCGGCCGGGCGTCCCGGTTACTGGGATCTGCTGTGCGGGAATGTGAAGGATGTAGTGGTGCATTTTCAGGAGCTGAAGATTCCGCCGCAGTTCATTGGCAAGAACTACGACCAGGACGGGGAGTATCGGTTGCAGTTTCAGGGTTGGATCAATCAGCTTTGGTTAGACAAGGATGCACTGCTGGAGCAATTGCATCGGGAGTATCCGGCGAAGTAATCAGGCGCCTGTACCGGCCTCATCGCTGGCAAGCCCGCTCCCACAGGTTTTTATGGTGGACACATCTACCGCGTACGACTCGAATCCTGTGGGAGCTGGCTTGCCAGCGATGGCGATTTCAAGGCAACAAAAAACCCGCAGACAATCACTTGTCTGCGGGTTTTTTATTGGAGCGACTAGCGCTTAGATCGCGCCGCGCTTGCGCAGCAGATCCAGCACTTGCTTGACGCTTTCTTCCAGCGACAGCGACTGGGTGTCGACCACCAGGTCGGCGTCCAGCGGCACGTCATACGGGAAGGAATCGCCCGGGATATTATCCCCGGCCGCCGCGTAAAGGCCTTGCGGATCACGCTCGGCACAGACCGTCGGCGAGGCCTGGACGTAGACCGTCAGCAGACGCTCCTTGCCGATCAGTTCCCGCGCCTGCTCACGACCTTCAGCACTTGGCGCAACAAACGCTGCCAAGGTCAACAGACCAGCTTCGTTGAACTGACGCGCAACGTGTGCGGCACGACGCCAGTTCTCGGTACGCCCGGCGCGATCCTGCGGCAGACCTTTGTTCAGGTCGTGACGCAGGTTCTGACCATCGAGGACAAACACCGCACGACCCAAGTCAAACAGTTTGCGTTCAACCGCGTAAGCCAGGGTGCTTTTGCCCGCGCCCGACAGGCCGCTGAACAACACGGTGGCCGGTTGCTGACCGAAACGCTGGGCGCGTTCTTCGGTGGCCACGTGCGCCAGTTTGCCGTGGTGCGTGCTGCTGCCATGCGCCAACGGCTGAGCAATGATCATGCCGGCGGCAACGGTGCCGTTGGTCAACCGATCGATGACGATGAACGAACCGGTGGTGCGGTTACTGGCGTAACCGTCCAGCGCGATCGCGGCGTCGAGGCTGACCTTGACCCGACCGATCTCGTTCAGGTTCAACGAGCTGGCCGGACCTTCTTCCAGGGTGTTCACGTCAACACGATTGACGATGCTGGTGATCGAACCCGGCACGTAACTCGTGGCGCGCTTGATGTCGTACTTCTTGCCCGGCAGCATCGGCTCTTCGGCCATCCACACCAGCATGGCGTCGAAGGCGTCGGTCACTTGCGGCAGGTTGTCGGCGTGCACCAGCAAGTCGCCGCGAGAAATGTCGATCTCGTCTTCCATGGTCAGCGTGACCGCTTGACCTGGACCTGCGTGTTCCAGCTCACCTTCGAAAGTGACGATGGATTTTACGCGGCTGCTCTTGCCCGACGGCAGCACAACGACTTCGTCGCCCTTGTGCACGACGCCGCTGGCCAGGGTGCCGGCGAAACCACGGAAGTTCAGGTTCGGACGATTGACGTACTGCACCGGGAAACGCAGGTCGGTGTAGTTGCGGTCGTTGGCGATCTCGACGGTCTCGAGAATCTCCATCAGCGACTGGCCGGTGTACCACGGCGAGCGCTCGGACTTGTTCACCACGTTATCGCCTTTCAAGGCCGACATCGGCACGAAGGCCATGGTGGTCGGTTTGAACGCGATGCCTTCGGCGAACTTCAGGTAATCGGCCTTGATCGACTCGAACACGCTTTGGTCAAAGCCATTGATGTCCATCTTGTTGACGGCCACCACGATGTGCTTGATGCCCAGCAACGAGGCAATGAAGCTGTGGCGACGGGTCTGGGTCTGCACGCCGTAGCGGGCGTCGATCAGGATAATCGCCAGGTCACAGGTGGACGCACCGGTGGCCATGTTGCGGGTGTACTGCTCATGGCCCGGGGTGTCGGCGATGATGAATTTGCGTTTGGCGGTGGAGAAATAACGGTACGCGACATCAATGGTGATGCCCTGCTCCCGTTCGGCCTGCAGGCCGTCGACCAGCAATGCCAGGTCGATATCGTCGCCGGTGGTGCCGACTTTTTTCGAGTCGCGGGTGATGGCTTCCAGGTGATCTTCGTAGATCATCTTGGAGTCGTGCAGCAGGCGCCCGATCAGGGTGCTCTTGCCGTCGTCGACGTTGCCACAGGTCAGAAAGCGCAGCATTTCCTTGCGTTCGTGCTGGCCCAAATAGGCGAGGATGTCCTCGCTGATCAAATCAGATGCGTGCGACATGACAACCCCTTAGAAATAACCCTGACGTTTCTTTTCTTCCATCGAGCCTGCGCCATCGTGGTCGATGACCCGGCCCTGGCGTTCGGAAGTTCGCGTCAGGAGCATTTCCTGAATGATGTCGGTCAGGCTGGTGGCCTCGGACTCGACCGCACCGGTCAGCGGGTAGTCACCCAGTGTGCGGAAACGGACTTTCTTCTTGACGATGCGCGCCTTGTCTTCGTCGCTCAGGTGATTGAGCAGGCGTTCGTCGTCAATCATGATCCAGGTGCCATTCATCTCGATGACGTCGCGTTCGGCGGCGAAATACAGCGGCACGATCGGGATGCCTTCGAGGTAGATGTACTGCCAGATGTCCAGTTCGGTCCAGTTCGACAACGGGAACACACGAATGGATTCGCCCTTGTTGACGTTGCCGTTGTAGACGTTCCACAGTTCCGGGCGCTGGTTTTTCGGGTCCCAGCGGTGCTTGGTGTCGCGGAAGGAATACACGCGCTCTTTGGCGCGGGACTTCTCTTCGTCGCGGCGAGCGCCACCGAAAGCGGCGTCGAAGCCGTACTTGTCGAGGGCTTGTTTCAAGCCTTCGGTTTTCATGATGTCGGTGTGCTTGGCACTGCCGTGGGTCAGCGGGTTGATGCCCTGCGCGACGCCATCGGGGTTCACGTGTACCAGCAGGTCAAGGCCGAGTTCTTCGACCATGCGGTCGCGGAACGCGTACATCTCCTTGAACTTCCACCGGGTGTCGACGTGCATCACCGGGAACGGCAGTTTGCCCGGGAAGAATGCCTTGCGCGCAAGGTGCAGCATCACGGCGGAGTCTTTACCGACGGAGTACAGCATCACCGGGTTATCGAACTCGGCGGCGACCTCGCGGATGATGTGGATGCTTTCGGCCTCCAGCTGTTTCAGATGCGTCAGTTTGTCGACCATGGCTACTCACGAAAACGATCTTATGGACGGCCAGCGGGCCGTGTTCGAGCGGGGAATCCTAGCACAGCAACCTCTTCTAATCAGGACGCCAGCTAGATCGAAAGGGCATATGAATATACCCCCTCGTTTGGGCGCTGAAGGCTCGCTCCCACAGTTGGTTTGCGGTGTTGATCAGATCGGATTCGGGCAATCGATAAAGATGTGCTCAAGGGCAAACCGGCGGGCCAGGTAATCACCCAATGCCTGCACGCCATAGCGCTCGGTGGCGTGGTGGCCGGCGGCGATGAAGCTGATGTCGTTTTCCCGGGCGCTGTGGAAGGTCTGCTCGGAGGCCTCGCCGCTGAGGTACAGATCGACCCCGGCCAACACGGCCTGATCGATATAACCCTGGCCGCCACCGGTGCACCAGCCAACGCGGCGGATCATTTCGCTGCCTTCGATCAGCAACGGCTCGCGGCCCATGACTTCCTGCACCCGGCGAGCGAAATCGCGGGGCGTCATCGGTTCGCTCAACGAGCCGACCAGGCCGACAACCTTAAGGTTGTCCGGATCCAGCGGGCCTTCGACCGTGATGTCGAGCTGACGCGCCAGCTGCACGTTGTTGCCGACGTCCGGATGCAGATCCAGCGGCAAGTGATAGGACAGCAGGCTGATGTCGTGCTTGAGCAGGGTTTTCAACCTACGCTGCTTCATACCGGTGATGCACGGATTCTCGCCTTTCCAGAAATAGCCGTGATGCACCAGCACCAGATCAGCCTGGGCTTCGACCGCGGCGTCCAGCAACGCTTGGCTTGCCGTGACGCCGCTGACGATGCGCATCACCTGCGGCCGACCTTCGACCTGCAAGCCGTTGGGGCAGTAATCGGCAATCCTGGCACTGTTCAGATAACGGTCGGCTTCTTCGACCAGGGTGCTCAAGGCGACGGCCATAAAAGACTCCTAAATATCCCGTTCAGAGGCGAGCTGCGCCTCGTATAATGCGCGACATTATGGGCGGTCTCATACCGCCTGCAACCTCTCAGGACGTGCTTAATGCTCAAGGCGCTGCGTTTTTCCGGCTGGCCGCTGTTGGCCGGCGTGCTTATCGCTCTGTTGATCATCCAGCGTTACCCGCAGTGGGTCGGGCTTCCGAGCCTCGACGTCAACCTGCAGCAAGCCCCGCAAACCACCACGATGCAGCAAGGTCCGGTGTCCTATGCCGACGCGGTCACCACCGCCGCGCCGTCGGTGGTGAACCTGTACACCACCAAAGTCATCAACAAACCGAACCATCCCTTGTTCGAAGACCCGCAGTTCCGCCGCTTCTTCGGCGACAACTCGCCCAAGCAGAAGCGCATGGAGTCGAGCCTGGGCTCGGGCGTGATCATGAGCCCGGAAGGTTATTTGCTGACCAACAACCACGTCACCAGCGGTGCCGACCAGATCGTGGTCGCGCTCAAGGACGGTCGCGAAACCCTGGCCCGCGTCATCGGCAGCGACCCGGAAACCGACCTCGCGGTGCTGAAGATCGACCTGAAAAACCTGCCATCGATCACCGTCGGTCGCTCCGACAACATCCGCATCGGTGACGTCGCGTTGGCCATCGGCAACCCGTTCGGCGTCGGCCAGACCGTGACCATGGGCATCATCAGCGCCACCGGTCGTAACCAGTTGGGCCTGAACAACTACGAAGATTTCATCCAGACCGACGCCGCGATCAACCCCGGCAACTCCGGCGGTGCGCTGGTGGATGCCAACGGCAACCTGACCGGCATCAACACGGCGATCTTTTCCAAGTCCGGCGGCTCGCAAGGCATCGGTTTTGCGATCCCGGTCAAACTGGCCATGGAAGTGATGAAGTCGATCATCGAACACGGGCAGGTGATTCGCGGTTGGCTGGGGATTGAAGTGCAGCCGTTGACCCAGGAACTGGCGGAGTCGTTTGGTCTGTCGGGGCGCCCGGGTATTGTGGTCGCAGGGATTTTCCGTGACGGTCCGGCGCAGAAGGCCGGCCTGCAACTGGGGGACGTGATCCTCAGCATCGACGGCGAACCGGCCGGCGATGGTCGTCGTTCGATGAACCAGGTCGCACGGATCAAACCGACCGACAAGGTCACCATTCAGGTGATGCGCAACGGCAAAGAGCTGAAGCTAACGGCTGAGATCGGCCTGCGTCCGCCACCGGCGCCGGTTAAAGAGAAAGAAGAAAACTGACCCTGGCCCGAGGATCTCGGGCTAACAGCAGACATTCTCATTAGGCATGTTATATTGTTTCAATATCTCAATTGGAACAACATAACATGTCGTCTCGAACAATGGCTTCTGTGGCAAGTCTTGCCCTCGGCCTGCTGGGGGACCCGGTCTTCGCCGAAGAGCCCGGCACCCTCGAACTGGACGCCATCAGCGTCACCTCCGACTACGAATCGCCTACCGGCCCGGTCCAGGGCTACCGCGCCACGCGGTCTTCCAGCGCGACCAAAACCGATACCGCGATCCGCGACATCCCGCAATCCATCAGCGTGATTCCCGTCAGTGTGCTCAATGACCTGGGCAGCACCAGTGTCGAGCGCGCCCTGGAATTTGCCGGCGGTGTGTCGAAGCAGAATAACTTCGGCGGCCTGACGCTTTACGAATACAGCGTGCGCGGCTTTACCACCTCGGAGTTCTACAAGGATGGCTTCAGCGCCAACCGGGGTTACCCGAGCACCCCGGACGTCGCCAACATCGAGCGCATCGAAGTGCTCAAAGGACCCGCCGCCAGTCTCTACGGGCGCGGCGATCCGGGCGGCACGGTGAACATCGTCACCAAGAAACCCCAGCCCGAAGCGTTCACCACCCTGCAAACCAGCGCCGGCAGTTGGGATCGCTATCGCACGGCGCTCGACGTCAACACGCCGCTGGATGACGACGCCAACGTGCTGTCGCGAATCAACCTGGCCGTCGAAGACAACCACAGCTTCCGCGACCACGTCGACAGCCAGCGCGTATTTGTCGCCCCCTCCTTCAGCTGGCAACTGAACCCGGACACCAGCCTCTTGGTGGAAAGCGAATTCGTCCGTCACAGCTCCACGTTCGATCGCGGCATTGTCACGCCGAACAACAAATGGAGTGGCGTTTCCCGTTCGATGTTCCTTGGCGAACCCAATGACGGCAACATCGACAACCACAACAATCTGCTGCAAGCCTCGCTCGAACATCATCTCAATGACAGCTGGAAGCTGCGCCTGGCCAGCCATTACAAGGAAGGCAAACTCTGGGGCTTCGCGTCCGAAAGTCGTCCGCTGAATGCCGACGGTCACACAGTGAATCGACGTTATCGCGAGCGCGATACCAACTGGCACGACAGCATCACCCAACTCGAATTGCGCGGTTTGTTCGACCTCGGCAGCTGGCAACACGAACTGCTGATTGGCAGCGAGTATGAAAATTTCCGCAAGAACGAACGGGTCACGACCATTGCCGGCGGCCCCTACGCCATCGACATTTATCAGCCCGTCTACGGTCAGCCGAAACCCAACGGCAAGCGCTCCGGCACCGACCTTTTTGAACACGTCGAAAGCCGGGCGCTGAACCTGCAGGACCAGATTGTCTTCACCGACAAACTGCGCGGCATGCTCGGTGCCCGCTTCGAACACTTCGAGCAAAGCATCGACGATCACAGCCGCGGTGCCACCAGCCGCCAGAGTCACGACGCCTTGACCCAACGGGCCGGTCTGCTTTATCAGCTGACACCCGAAGTCGGGCTGTTCGCCAACGCCTCCACCTCGTTCAAGCCGAACAACGGCCTGGACGCGGGCGGCCAATCCTTCGACCCGGAAGAAGGCGTCGGTTACGAAGTCGGGATCAAGAGCGAGCTGTTCGACGACCGCTTGAGCACCACCCTCGCCGCCTTCCATATCGAAAAGGAAAACGTCCTGGCGCTCGACCCGGGCACAGACACCAGCCGCGCCATGGGCAAGGCCCGCAGCCAGGGATTTGACCTGCAAGTCACCGGGCAAGTGACCGACGCCGTGCGGGTGATCGGTGCCTTCGCCTACATCGACGCCGAGGTCACCGAGGGCGACAAGGTAATTCCCACCGGCAGCCGAATCCTCGGCGTCGCCAAGCGCAGTGGCAGTCTGCTGGGCGTTTATGAGTTTCAGGATGGCCGTTTGCGCGGTTCCGACGTCGGCGCGGCGTTCACTTACGTCGGCGATCGCTCAGGCGAATCCGGCAGCGATTTCGAGCTGCCGGCTTACCGCACCGTCGACCTGCTGGCCCATTACAAGGCCAGCGAAAACGTCACTGTCGGCCTGAACCTGAACAACCTTTTCGACGAGAAATACTACGAGCGCTCGTACAGCAATTACTGGGTCAACCCCGGCGAGCCGCGCAATTTCACCGTCAGCCTCACACTCAATCTGTAAAAGGAAGTTCCCATGCAACACCTCAAACCCGCACTGCTCAGCCTGCTGCTCGGCCTGTTGTTTACCGGCCAGGTGTCGGCCCATGGTCTCTGGACCGAACAACGTCGCGGCAACATCGAAGTGATTTACGGCCACGGCGCCGAAGACAACGCCTTCAAGGCACAAAAAATCAGCGGCGCCTGGGCCTATGACGTCAACGGCAAACTGATCCCGGTGACCGTACAGCGCCTGGCCGATCACGCACGTCTGCAACCGTTGAAGCCGCCCGCCGTGATGGCGGTGGCGCTGGACAATGGCATGTGGTCGCAGACGGCGGATAAAAAATGGATCAACGAAGGACGCAGCAAAGTGCCGGGGGCTATCGAGTCGACGCAGACCTTCAAATACAGCCTGGCGATTTATCAGCCCGGAGCAAAGTTGCCGAAACTTGATCAGATGAAACTGCTGATTCTGCCAGAGGTTGATCCGCTAACGGTCGGACCGGGCAAGTTGCTGCCAGTGCGGGTGCTACTGGATGGGAAACCGGCGGCGGGGGTGAAGTTGACGGGTGACTATCGCAGTGCGCCGAATACGTTGAGCACCGAGACGGATAAGGATGGACGCGCGCAGGTGGTGGTGCGCAATGAAGGGTTGAATGTGATTTCAGCGCAGATGGAGATTGTGCTGAAGGACAATCCGGATGTGGCGACGCGCGGGGTGTTCAGCTCGCTGACGTTCCTCGGTGAACCGCATCACGAGTAACCCATAAACCCTGTGGGAACGTGCGGTGCGGCGGTCCGACTTGCCCGCGAAGAACGATAACTCGGCGTAACAGGTAAACCGTGTCATCGCTCTTCGCGGGCAAGCCTCGCTCCTACGGGATCAGCGCTGGATCAGAGTTCGCCGAGGCCGTCGATCAGTGCCTGATTCTGCTCCGGCGTGCCGATGGATATCCGCAAGAACTGCGCAATCCGCTCCTGCTTGAAGTGCCGGACGATCACGCCTTGCTCGCGCAACTTCGCTGCCAGCCCGGCCGCGTCGTGCTTTGGATGACGCGCAAAAATGAAGTTCGCCGCCGATGGCAACACCTCAAAGCCCTTCGCTTCGAGTTGCGCAACCACCCACTCACGATGCTCGATGACCAACTGGCAGGTCTTGTCGAAGTACTCGCGATCCTCGAACGCCGCCGCTGCCCCGACATTCGCCAGGCGATCCAGCGGATAGGAGTTGAAGCTGTTCTTGATCCGCTCCAGCGCCTCGATCAAATCCGGGTGCCCCACCGCCAGGCCCACCCGCAGACCTGCCAGCGAGCGAGACTTGGACAAGGTCTGAGTCACCAGCAGGTTCGGATAGCGGTCCACCAAAGTGATCGCCGTCTCGCCGCCAAAGTCGATGTAAGCCTCATCCACCACCACCACCGAATCCGGACTGGCCTTGAGGATTTGCTCCACCGCGTCCAGTGCCAGCAGGCAACCGGTTGGCGCGTTCGGGTTCGGGAAAATGATCCCGCCGTTCGGCCTGGCGTAGTCCGCCGGGTTGATCTGGAACTGTTCGTCCAGCGGCACCGCGTCGAACTTGATGCCATACAATCCGCAGTAGACCGGATAAAAGCTGTAGCTGATGTCCGGGAACAGCACCGCTTTGTCGTGTTGCAGCAAGCCGTGGAAGATGTGCGCCAGGACTTCGTCCGAGCCGTTACCGAGGAACACCTGATTGGCCCGCACGCCGTAATAAGTAGCCACAGCGTTTTTCAGCAGATCGCTATTCGGGTCCGGGTACAGACGCAGATTGTCGTTGAGTTCGGTCTGCATCGCCGCCAGCGCTTTTGGCGATGGGCCGTAAGGATTTTCGTTGGTGTTGAGCTTCACCAGTTTCGCCAGTTTCGGCTGCTCGCCCGGCACGTAAGGCACCAGATCCTTGACGAACGGGCTCCAGAATTTACTCATGTTCAGTTCCCCTTTTGCTCATCAACGATGCGGTATTCGGCGCTGCGGGCGTGGGCAGTCAACGACTCGCCACGGGCCAGCACGGAAGCGGTCTTGCCCAGTTCGGACGCACCCTGCTCGGAGCAGAAGATGATCGACGAGCGTTTCTGGAAGTCGTAAACGCCCAACGGCGAAGAGAACCGCGCGGTGCCGGACGTCGGCAACACGTGGTTGGGACCTGCGCAGTAATCGCCCAAGGCTTCGGAGGTGTGACGGCCCATGAAGATCGCGCCGGCGTGACGGATCAGCGGCAGCCAGGCTTGCGGATCGGCGACCGACAATTCCAGGTGCTCCGGCGCAATGCGGTTGGCCACTTCGATGGCTTGCTCCATGTCGCGAACCTTGATCAACGCGCCACGGCCATTGATCGAGGTTTCGATGATCTCGGCGCGCTCCATGGTTGGCAGCAGTTTGGCGATGCTGGCCGCGACCTTGTCGAGGAACTCGGCGTCCGGGCTGACCAGAATCGCTTGGGCGTCTTCGTCGTGCTCGGCCTGGGAGAACAGGTCCATGGCGATCCAGTCCGGATCGGTCTGGCCGTCGCACACCACGAGGATTTCCGACGGTCCGGCAATCATGTCGATGCCGACCTGGCCGAACACGTGGCGCTTGGCGGTGGCGACATAGATATTGCCCGGGCCAACCACCTTGTCGACCTTCGGCACGCTCTCGGTGCCGTAAGCCAATGCGGCAACCGCTTGCGCGCCGCCAATGGTGAAAACGCGGTCAACACCGGCAATGCACGCCGCCGCCAGCACCAGTTCGTTGATTTCACCGCGCGGTGTCGGCACCACCATGACCACTTCGGTCACGCCGGCGACCTTGGCCGGAATCGCGTTCATCAACACCGAGGATGGATACGACGCCTTGCCGCCCGGGACGTACAGGCCGGCGCGATCCAGCGGCGTGACCTTCTGGCCCAGCACCGTGCCGTCGGCTTCGGTGTAGCTCCAGGAATCCTGTTTCTGTTTTTCGTGGTAGCTGCGCACGCGGGCCGCGGCTTTTTCCAACGCTTCACGCTGAGGCACGGTGATCCGGGTCAGGGCCAGTTCCAGGCGTTCACGCGGCAAGATCAGGTCCGCCATGGACGCAACGTCCAGGCCGTCGAACTGCCGGGTGAAGTCCACCAGCGCCGCATCGCCACGCTCGCGTACGGCTTTGATGATGTCCAGCACTCGCTGATTGACCGAGTCGTCAGACACACTTTCCCAGCTCAGCAGATGATCCAGATGATGCGCGAAATCCGGGTCAGCAGCGTTGAGTCGGCGAATTGCAGTCGGTGCGGTCATAGCGAGAGCCTCATAGGAATGGCAAAAACTCAGGCGCCCTAACTTAGCAGTCGTTTCCGCTTGGGCACCTGAGAATTCTGGCTATGAGGCGGATAGACGGGCGCGACTTAACGTCGCGCAGGTGAATCAGCCGCGGTGTCGAGACTCCACTGCCTTGCGCAGGGTGTCGATCAACGCCTGGATACGGGCGTGCTGCATTTTCATCGAAGCTTTGTTGACGATCAGCCGGGAGCTGATGTCGGCAATGAAATCCTGGGGTTCCAGGCCATTGGCACGCAAGGTGTTACCGGTGTCGACCACGTCGATGATCTTGTCCGCCAGACCGATCAGCGGCGCCAATTCCATCGAGCCGTAGAGCTTGATGATGTCGACCTGACGGCCCTGCTCGGCGTAGTAACGCTTGGCAACGTTGACGAACTTGGTCGCCACCCGCAGACGGCCCTTGGGCTCGACGTCGCCGACACGGCCGGCGGTCATCAGCTTGCAGAGGGCAATTCTCAGGTCCAGCGGTTCATACAGACCTTGGCCACCGTATTCCATCAACACATCTTTACCGGCGACGCCCAGGTCCGCGGCACCATGCTCGACGTAGGTCGGCACATCGGTGGCGCGCACGATCAGCAGGCGCACGTCGGCCTGAGTGGTGGGGATGATCAGCTTGCGGCTCTTGTCCGGATTCTCGGTCGGCACGATGCCCGCTTCAGCCAGAAGCGGCAGGGTGTCGTCAAGGATGCGGCCCTTGGACAGTGCGATGGTCAACATGGGAAACGTCAGTCCTTATCAGGCTACTGATGCCCGGTCGCAAACGGCGCCGGACACACATCGAGCCAGAAACTGGCTCGACTTGAAACAAATTCAACGGGCGCGTCCCTGCGCCCATGCAGCAGAAACTAGCCCGGTACGCGGCGAATCTTGGCGCCGAGCATCTGCAGTTTCTCTTCGATGCACTCGTAACCACGGTCGATGTGGTAGATGCGATCGATCAGGGTGTCGCCTTCGGCGATCAGCGCCGAGATGACCAGGCTGGCCGAAGCACGCAGGTCGGTGGCCATCACTGGCGCGCCTTTCAGCTTTTCGGTACCGGTAACGATGGCAGTGTTGCCTTCGACCTGGATCTTGGCGCCCATGCGGTGCAGTTCGTAAACGTGCATGAAGCGGTTTTCGAAGATCGTCTCGATCACGGCGCCCGTGCCTTCGGCAATGGCGTTGAGGGAGATGAACTGCGCCTGCATGTCCGTCGGGAACGCCGGGTACGGAGCGGTCCGCACGTTGACGGCTTTTGGCCGCTTGCCGTGCATGTTCAGCTCGATCCAGTCTTCGCCGCAGGTGATTTCCGCGCCCGATTCCTTGAGTTTCTCAAGAACGGCTTCGAGGATGGTCGGATCAGTGTCCTTGACCTTCACACGACCGCCGGTCACGGCTGCCGCCACCAGGTAGGTGCCGGTTTCGATACGGTCAGGCATCACTTTGTAGGTGGTCGGGTGCAGACGCTCAACGCCGTCGATGGTGATGGTGTCGGTGCCAGCGCCAGTGATCTTGGCACCCATGGCGATCAGGAAGTTCGCCAGGTCGATGACTTCAGGTTCGCGAGCGGCGTTCTGCAACACGCTGCGGCCCTTGGCCAGAGCGGCGGCCATCATGATGTTTTCAGTACCGGTCACGCTGACGGTGTCGAAGAAGAAGTGCGCACCGCGCAAGCCGCCTTCCGGCGCCTTGGCCTTGATGTAGCCACCTTCGACGTCGATGACCGCGCCCATGGCCTCGAGACCACGGATGTGCAGGTCAACCGGACGCGAGCCAATGGCGCAACCGCCAGGCAGGGCGACTTCGGCCTCACCGAAACGAGCAACCATCGGGCCCAGCACCAGGATCGATGCACGCATGGTTTTCACCAGCTCATACGGTGCGATCAGGGTCTTGATGGTGCGCGGGTCGATTTCGACGCTGAGCTTCTCGTCGATCACCGGCTCGATGCCCATGCGGCCGAACAGCTCGATCATGGTGGTGATGTCGTGCAGGTGCGGCAGGTTGGCAACCGTTACCGGGCCATCGCACAGCAGGGTTGCAGCCAGGATCGGCAGGGCAGAGTTCTTCGCCCCGGAGATGCGGATTTCGCCATCAAGACGAACGCCGCCAGTAATAATCAATTTATCCATAAGAATCTCGACGCCCTTGGGCTCAGGTGCGCTCGGCCCAGGCCGCGCTGCTGAAAAATTTCATAGTGACCGCATGGATGCTGCCATCGGTGATCCATGGGTTCAAATGGGCATAGATCTGCTGCTGACGCTTCACCGGGCTCAACGCCGCCAGTTCATCGCTAATCACGTTCAGCTGGAAATTGCAGCCTTCGCCCTCAACTTCTACCAACGTTCCGGGCAGCTTTCCTTCAAGGAAGCTCTTCACTTCTACGGCCTGCATGCTCAACCTCAATCGGCGCCCTGTGCGCGCGGGTCGGACATCATACAAAAAAGCCCCGCGCCTGCGAACCCCGCGAAGCAGGACTCTGACGGGGGGCTTCTTTATAGATGCTGGTTAGGGATGCGCCAACAGCTCGGTCAATTCGCTGACCTGAGCGATTTCACGCATGTCTTCTGGCATCCCGCGGATGCTCAGCGCCTTGCCGGCCGCCTCTGCATCGCGCATGAAGCACAGCAGCAGGGACAAGCCTACGCTGCTGGACTTCAACACTGCCGAACAATCAACCACCAGTTCGGCGGCCTTGCTGGATTTGATCAACGCCTGCCCCTGCTTGCGCAGGCCAGGGCCGGTGCGGTAATCCAGCATGCCACTCAGTCGCAGCTCGCCGGTTTCGCTCATGCGAATGGCCGACACACTCATTGGGCAGACTTCTCGGTGGCGTCGGCGGTTTTTTCCTTGGCCTTCGCGACTTCCCCGGCCCAACCGTTGATGGTCTTGTCCAGGTCATTGCCATTGCGCTGCATCGCATCGGCGAACTGATCGCGGAACAGCTTGCCGATGTTGATGCCGTTGATGATCACGTTGCGCAGTTTCCACTCGCCACTGATCTTCTCAAGTGTGTACGACACGGGATAGATCGTACCGTTAGAGCCTTTGACCGTCATGCCAACGCTGGTGCGGTCGCCCGACTCATCCTTGGCTGGATCGACGGTGATGCCCTGATTGTTGTACTCCAGCAACGCGTTGCCATAGAACTGGAACAGGCCCCTTTTGAAGTTTTCTTCAAAAGTCTTCATCTGCGCCGGCGTGGCTTTGCGCGAGTATTTGACCGTCATGATGCTTTTAGAGATGCCTTCGGCATCCACCACAGGTCCGACGATGGTGTTCAGCGCCGTGTAAAAGTCTTGCGGATCCTGCTTGTACTTCTCTTTGTTGGCCGAAAGATCGGCCAGCATCCGAGTGGTGGTGTCCTGTACAAGATCATGCGCGGAAGGCGCCGCCACGGCGTTAGCCATCAACGGCAGGGCCGCGAGTAATACCAACAGGCCACGTCGCAAGGTAGAGATCATTCAAAAGCTCCTCATTTGGCGTCTTTGCTAACGGTATTGAGCAGGAATTTACCGATCAGGTCCTCGAGCACCAGCGACGACTGGGTGTCGTGAATGGTTCCACCATCCTTGAGCAAGCCTTCTTCGCCGCCCACGCTGATGCCGATGTATTTCTCGCCCAACAGGCCAGCCGTCAGGATAGATGCAGTGGAGTCAGTCGGCAGGTTATCTACACGCTTTTCCAGCTGCATCGTCACTCGACCGGTGAAACTGTCGCGGTCCAGATCGATCGCCGTGACCTTGCCGATGGTCACACCGGCCATGGTCACTTTAGCTCTGACCGTCAAACCGGCGATATTGTCGAAATATGCATAAAGTTTATAAGTATCGGTGGTGGCACTTGGGGACAGGCCACTGACCCGCAACGCTAGCAACAGCAAAGCCAGGATGCCAGCCAGCAAGAATAGGCCGACACCGATTTCCAGGGTGCGGTTTTGCATCAGAAATCTCCAAACATCAAGGCGGTCAAAATAAAGTCCAGGCCGAGCACAGCCAAAGAGGCGTACACCACGGTCTTGGTAGTGGCACGACTGATCCCCTCGGAAGTGGGCTCGCAGTCATAGCCTTGGAATACGGCGATCCAGGTCACGACAAAGGCGAAGACGATGCTCTTGATGATGCCGTTGAGCACATCATCGGTGAACGTCACGCTGTTCTGCATGTTGGACCAGTAAGAACCTTCATAGACACCCAGCCAGTCGACGGCCACCCACGAACCGCCCCAGATACCCACCACGCTGAAAATCATCGCCAGCACTGGCAGGGAAATGAAGCCGGCCCACAGGCGTGGGGCAATGATGTACTTGAGCGGGTCGACCCCAATCATTTCCAGACTGGACAACTGTTCGGTGGACTTCATGTTGCCGATCTCGGCGGTCAGCGCCGAACCTGCACGCCCGGCAAACAGCAATGCCGTGACCACGGGGCCAAGTTCACGCAACAGCGTCAGCGCAACCATCTGCCCGACCGCCTGCTCCGAACCGTAGCTGGACAGGATGTTGAAGCCTTGCAGCGCCAGCACCATGCCGATGAATACCCCGGAGACCACAATGATCACCAGGGACATGACGCCCACCGAATGCAGTTGCTTGATCAGCAGGCCAAAGCCGCCGCCGATACCACCGCGACCGAGCAAGGCATGAAACAGGAAAATCGCCGAACGACCGAACACCGCCAGCACATCGATGCCGCCGTGGCCGAATCGACGCACGCGTTCCAACAGTGAAATCTTGCGCATCAACGCTTCCCCAGAAGATCTGCGCGGTAATCCGTCGCTGGAAAGTGGTAGGCGACCGGACCGTCGGGATCGCCGGTCATGAATTGACGAATACGCGGTTCCTGCGAGTTCATCAGCTCCTCGGGAGTACCCTGCCCCAAGACCTGGCCGTCGCCCACCACATAAATGTAGTCGGCGATGCTGGCGGTCTCGGCCAGATCGTGGGAGACCACGATACTGGTGATGCCCAGCGCATCGTTGAGCAAGCGGATCAGGCGCACCAACACGCCCATGGCGATAGGGTCCTGGCCGACAAAGGGTTCGTCATACATGAGGATCTGCGGATCGAGGGCAATCGCCCGCGCCAGCGCGACACGGCGCTTCATGCCGCCGGACAGTTCGTCGGGCATCAGGTCGATGGCCCCACGCAACCCCACGGCCTGCAATTTGAGCAGGACGATGTCACGGATCATTTCTTCCGGCAGCTCGGTATGAACGCGCAGCGGGAAGGCGACGTTCTCGAACACGTCGAGGTCGGTAAACAGCGCGCCGCTCTGGAACAGCACGCCCATGTGCTTGCGCGCATCGAACAGATCGCTGCGCGACAGCTTTGGCAGGTTCTGGCCATTGACCCAGACTTCGCCCTTTGTGGGCCGCAACTGTGCGCCCATCAACCGCAACAGCGTGGTCTTGCCACACCCGGAAGGCCCCATGATGCCGGTGACCTTGCCGCGCGGGATACGGATATCGACGTTATTGAAAATGCTGCGCGCACCGCGCTTGAAGGACAGTCCCTTCAGCTCGACCGCGTAGGCGTTATCGGCACTCATCTAAACTCCTTGCGATGCAGCCTCACACTCGGACGCCTGGCTCTCTGACGAAAGCACATACCTCCCCGGGCAGGCCGAACTGGCGGCGAACTATATCACTGCAAAGGCCAAGCGCCCAAGGCCCACGCCGGCCCATGTTCAGCAACTTGACAGGCAAAAAGCCTTGTTCAGAGGGGATTCGGTAACCGGGAATGACAAAGCGTGACGAACTTGCGTGAGGGTTTTGATCATTACCGCTATAATCGCCGCCTTTTCATCAGGCTATACGATTTCTGACATGAGCCAATCCAGCGACCTGATTCAATCTGCACAACGCACCATCCGCCTCGAACTGGAAGCCGTACAAGGCTTGCTGCCCCATATCGACGCAGATTTTGTACGCGCTTGCGAGATGATTCTGGACAGCAAAGGCCGCGTGGTCGTGGTCGGCATGGGCAAATCGGGGCACATCGGCAACAAGATCGCCGCCACCCTGGCCAGCACCGGCACCACGGCCTTTTTCGTGCACCCGGCCGAAGCCAGCCACGGCGACATGGGCATGATCACCCGCGACGACATCATCCTGGCCCTGTCGAACTCCGGTTCCACCAATGAAATCGTCACCCTGCTGCCCCTGATCAAGCGTCTGGGGATCAAATTGATCAGCGTGACCGGCAACCCGGACTCGCCGCTGGCCAAGGCTGCCGAGGTCAACCTCAACGTTCACGTCGAGCACGAAGCCTGCCCGTTGAACCTGGCACCGACCTCGTCGACCACCGCCGCGCTGGTCATGGGTGATGCCCTGGCCGTTGCGCTGCTGGAAGCCCGGGGCTTTACCGCTGAAGACTTCGCCTTTTCCCATCCCGGCGGCGCGCTGGGTCGACGCCTGTTGCTGAAAGTCGAAAACGTCATGCACGCCGGCCAGGAGCTGCCGCAGGTTCAGCGCGGCACGCTGCTCAAGGATGCACTGATGGAAATGACCCGCAAGGGCCTGGGCATGACCGTGATCCTGGAAGCCGATGGCAAACTGGCCGGGATCTTCACCGACGGTGACTTGCGCCGCACACTGGACCGCAGCATCGACATCCACAGCGCCACCATCGATCAGGTCATGACCGCGCACGGCAAGACCGCTCGCGCCGAGATGCTCGCCGCCGAAGCCCTGAAAATCATGGAAGACCACAAGATCAACGCGCTGGTCGTGGTCGACAGCGAAGACCGCCCGGTCGGCGCCTTGAACATGCACGACTTGCTGCGTGCGGGAGTTATGTAATGAGCACGGACCTGCTGCAACGCGGCAAACAGATCAAACTCGCGGTGTTCGACGTCGACGGCGTACTGACCGACGGGCGCCTGTACTTCCTCGAAGACGGCAGCGAATTCAAGACGTTCAACACCCTCGACGGCCAAGGCATCAAGATGTTGATGGCAGCCGGCGTGCAGACCGCTATCATCAGCGGCCGCAAGACCCCGGTGGTCGAACGGCGGGCGAAGAACCTCGGCATTCCACACCTCTACCAGGGTCGTGAAGACAAACTGGTGGTGCTCGACGAGCTTCTTGCCCAACTCAACCTAAGCTATGAACAGGTCGCCTACCTGGGTGACGACTTGCCGGACCTGCCGGTGATTCGCCGCGTGGGCCTGGGCATGGCCGTAGCAAACGCTGCCAGCTTCGTGCGTGAACACGCTCATGGCATCACCCTGGCCCGTGGTGGCGAGGGTGCCGCTCGCGAATTCTGTGAATTGATCCTGCGCGCCCAGGGCCGCCTCGATGCGGCCAACGCCGCGTACCTGTGAGCCCATTATGCTGAGCAAAAAGATTCGTAACATCCTGGTGTTCGGCTGCATCGCGGCGCTGTTTGCCGCGGTCGGCTACTGGAACATCAGCCCGGAACGCTTCCTCGACAAACCGGTGGTCACGGTCGATGAAAGCGCAATCGACTATTACGCCCTCAACGCCCACAGCGTGCAGTACCTGCCGGACGGCAAATTGCAGTACGAAATGACGTCCGACAAGGTCGAACACCTGAAAGCGAGCGAGGTGACGTTGCTGACCAACCCTGACCTGAATATGTTTCGCGGTACGCAGTTCCCGTGGCACGTCCAGAGTGAGCACGGCGAAGTCAACCCGGACGGCACTCAGGTTGAGCTGATCGACTCGGTGCGCATCACCCGTTTCGACGAGAAAAACCGCAAAACCCTGATTACCACCACCCGAATGACGGTGTTCCCGCAGCAGCAATATGCGCAGACCGATCAACCCGTTAGAATCGACGGCGCTGGCGGTGTATCGACAGGCAACGGAATGAAAGCGTATTTGAAAGAAAGCAGGATACACCTGCTATCGAACGTAAGAGGACAGTATGAGGCTCGTTAAAACTCTCCCTATTTTGCTCAGTCTGGGCGCAGCACTGGGAAGCGTGAGCGCCTGGGCTCTGCCGAACGATCAAGAGCAGCCTATCCGCATTCAGGCCGACGACGCCCAACTGGACGACAAGAATGGCGTTGCCACCTATAAAGGTGACGTGATCATTACTCAGGGCACGATGAAGGTCACCGGCAATACAGTGACCATCACCCGTACCCCGGCTGGCGACATCGACGTGGTGACCTCGGTGGGCAACCTCGCCTACTTCGAGCAGATGCAGACGGCGGGCGACACCAAGCCTGTTCAGGGTTGGGGGGTGACTATTCAGTACCACGCCTCGCAAAACCGCGTCGTGCTGATCGACAAGGCAAAAGTTGTCGACAAGGACAACAACGTCACCCAAGGCGAAAAAATCGTCTACGACACGGCCAAGAAACTTGCGAGCGCCGGGCGTGCGACGGGCAGCAAGGTCACCGAGGCGCGTCCGCGCATTGACATGGTGATCCAGCCCAAGCCGAAAAACGACGCGAAAAAGGCCCCGTAATGGCAACTCTGAAAGCTCAGCATCTGGCCAAGAGCTACAAGAGCCGCCAGGTCGTGCGTGACGTCAGCCTGTCCATCGACAGCGGTCAAATCGTCGGCCTGCTGGGTCCTAACGGCGCCGGCAAGACCACCTGTTTCTACATGATCGTCGGCTTGGTGCAGGCCGATCAGGGCCGCGTTCTGATCGACGATCTGGACGTCAGCCATCAGCCGATGCACGGTCGCGCAAAGGCCGGTATCGGCTATCTTCCGCAAGAAGCATCGATCTTCCGCAAACTCTCGGTGGCCGATAACATCATGGCCATCCTCGAGACCCGCAAGGAACTCGACAAGGCCGAGCGTCGCAAGGAGCTGGAAAGCCTGCTGCAGGAATTCCACATCAGCCACATCCGCGACAACCTCGGCATGAGTTTGTCCGGCGGTGAACGTCGCCGGGTGGAAATCGCCCGGGCACTGGCCACCAACCCGAAATTCATCCTCCTCGACGAACCATTCGCCGGTGTGGACCCGATTTCGGTGGGCGACATCAAACAGATCATCTACCACCTCAAGGCCAAAGGCATTGGCGTGCTGATCACTGACCACAACGTCCGTGAAACACTGGATATCTGCGAAACCGCCTACATCGTCAACGATGGCCAACTGATCGCCGAAGGTGACTCCGCCACCATCCTGGCCAACGAACTGGTCAAGGAAGTGTATCTGGGCCATGAGTTCCGCCTGTAAGCATTGAGGTGTCTGGCTGGTTGTCCGGGCGCTTGCCTCGATAAAAAATCAATACTTTTTTATTGTTACAGCGCTCTAGGCAAACGCTGCAGTTTCGGGCATATAATTTGCTTATGTTTGGCGCTCCGGCGCCCTGTAGTGGATGGCGCATGTGCGCCGGCGAATAAGGTGTTAAGCCCCTGCCATGAAACCATCGCTAGTCTTGAGAATGGGCCAGCAGCTGACGATGACACCGCAGCTGCAACAGGCTATCCGCCTGCTCCAATTGTCGACCCTGGACCTGCAACAGGAAATCCAGGAGGCCCTGGAGTCCAATCCGATGCTCGAACGCCAGGAAGAAGGCGACGACTTCGATAACGCCGACCCCTTGGCCGACAAAGCCGAGCAGCTCCCCAACGCCGACATTTCCGAACCCTCCTACCAGGAAACCGCCCCGACGGTGGATAACCTCGAGGAAGGTGACTGGAACGAGCGCATTCCCAACGAGCTGCCTGTCGATACCGCGTGGGAAGACGTCTACCAGACCAGCGCCAGCAGCCTGCCGAGCAACGATGACGACGAGTGGGATTTCACCACCCGCACATCGGTCGGTGAAAGCCTGCAAAGCCACTTGTTGTGGCAACTGAACCTTGCGCCGATGTCCGACACCGATCGCCTGATCGCCGTGACCCTGATCGACTGCATCAACAATCAGGGCTACCTGGACGAAACCCTCGAGGAAATTCTCGAGGCCTTCGATCCGGAACTGGACATCGAACTGGACGAAATCGAAGCCGTCCTGCACCGCATCCAGCAATTCGAACCGGCTGGCATCGGCGCCCGCAACCTGGGCGAATGCCTGCTGCTGCAATTGCGCCAACTGCCAGCCAAGACGCCTTGGCTGGCCGAAGCGAAACGCCTGGTCACCGACTACATCGACCTGCTCGGCAGCCGCGATTACAGCCAGCTCATGCGCCGCATGAAGCTCAAGGAAGATGAACTGCGCCAGGTCATCGAGCTGGTGCAGAGCCTCAACCCGCGCCCGGGCTCGCAAATCGAGTCCAGTGAAGCCGAGTATGTTGTCCCTGACGTGATCGTGCGCAAGGACAACGAGCGCTGGTTGGTCGAGCTGAACCAGGAATCGGTGCCACGGCTGCGGGTCAACGCCCAATACGCCGGTTTTGTGCGCCGCGCCGACACCAGTGCCGACAACACCTTCATGCGCAATCAGTTGCAAGAGGCCCGCTGGTTCATCAAGAGCCTGCAAAGCCGCAACGAAACCCTGATGAAAGTGGCCACCCAGATCGTCGAGCATCAGCGCGGCTTCCTGGAGTATGGCGACGAAGCGATGAAACCGCTGGTACTGCATGACATCGCCGAAGCGGTGGGGATGCACGAGTCGACGATTTCACGGGTGACCACGCAGAAATTCATGCATACCCCTCGGGGCATATATGAACTGAAATACTTTTTTTCCAGCCACGTCAGCACCTCCGAAGGCGGCGAATGCTCGTCCACAGCGATCCGCGCGATCATCAAAAAACTGGTTGCCGCGGAAAATCAGAAAAAGCCGTTGAGTGACAGCAAGATCGCTGGTTTACTGGAGGCACAAGGCATTCAGGTGGCTCGCCGCACCGTCGCCAAGTATCGCGAATCCCTCGGGATCGCGCCTTCGAGCGAACGCAAGCGGTTGATGTAGAGCCACGCCACAGCGTTCCAGTGGTAGATCATCTGATCTACCGCTTTATGCACTGGCAACGAAGGAGAAGCTGTATGCAAGTCAACATCAGTGGACACCAACTGGAAGTGACCGAACCTCTTCGCACCTACATCGGCGAAAAACTCGAACGATTAGAGAGGCATTTCGACAAGATCACCAACGTGCAGGTGACGATGACGGTCGAAAAGCTCAAGCAGAAAATCGAAGCCACGCTGCATATTCCCGGCAATGAAGTGGTCGCCAACGCGGAGCATACCGACATGTACGCGGCGATCGACGCACTGACCGACAAGCTGGATAAACAACTCAAAAAGCATAAGGAAAAGACCCAAAGCCTCCTTCAGGGCGCGACCGGTCGTTAACACTCCCAACCCATGATCCGACTTGAAAGTATCCTGACCCCCGGCCGTTCCCTCGTGAACGTGCCGGGCGGCAGCAAAAAGAAAGCCCTCGAGCAAATTGCCAACCTTATCCATAAAGAAGTCCCGGATCTGGAGATGCAAGATGTCTTCGAGGCTCTGATTGCCCGTGAAAAACTCGGCTCGACCGGTTTTGGTAACGGCATCGCCATTCCCCACTGCCGTCTGAAAGGTTGTACGTCGCCTGTCAGCGCACTGATGCACCTCGACGCCCCTATCGATTTCGACGCCATCGACGGCGCCCCGGTTGACCTGCTGTTCGTTCTGCTGGTCCCGGAAGCCGCTACCGATGCCCACCTGGAACTACTTCGCCAGATCGCCAGCATGCTCGATCGCAAGGAAGTCCGCGAAAAACTGCGCAGCGCCCCGAGCAATGAAGCCTTGTATCAGGTTGTCCTGGACGAGCAAAACGGTCATTAATCATGCGCCTGATCATCGTCAGTGGCCGTTCCGGCTCAGGTAAAAGTACCGCACTCGATGTTCTCGAGGACAACGGCTACTACTGCATCGATAACCTGCCGGCCGGATTACTGCCGGAACTGGCCGAGCGCGCGCTGATTCATACCGAGCTCGCACAACCGCTGGTTGCTGTGTCCATCGATGCGCGCAACCTGCCGAGTCACCTGTCGCGGTTTCCGGAATTGCTCGAAGAAGTCCGAAGTCGGCATATCAAGTGTGACGTGCTGTACCTGGACGCCGACGAAGAAACGTTGCTCAAACGCTTTTCGGAAACCCGCCGCCGCCACCCACTGAGCAACGCCAATCGCTCGCTGGCCGAGGCGATTCAGGACGAAAGTAATCTGCTGGGCCCGATCGCCGATCTGGCAGACCTCAAGGTGAACACCACCAACCTGAACCTTTATCAGTTGCGCGATACCATCAAGCTGCGCCTGCTGAACCAGCCGGAAGCCGGCACTGCGTTCCTGGTGGAATCTTTCGGATTCAAGCGGGGCATGCCGGTGGATGCGGACCTAGTGTTCGACGTGCGCTGCCTGCCCAACCCTTACTGGAAGCCGGAATTGCGCGAACAATCCGGTCTTGATCAACCGGTAGCCGAATACCTGGCGGCACAACCGGACGTCGAAGAGATGTTCCAGGACATCTCCACGTACCTGCTCAAGTGGTTGCCGCGCTTTGCCGCCAGCAACCGGGCTTACGTCACCATCGCCATTGGCTGCACCGGCGGGCATCACCGCTCCGTCTACCTGACCGAACGTCTGGGCCAGGTCCTGCAACAATCCCTGAAGAACGTCCAGGTTCGCCACCGCGACCTCAGCTAAAGGATTCACATCGCGATGCCAGCTCTGGAAATCGAAATCATCAACAAGCTGGGCCTGCATGCCCGCGCTTCGGCAAAATTCGTTGGCGTTGCCGGTGAGTTCAAGGATTGCACGATCCGGGTCGGACGTACTCCCGAGTCCATGGTAGACGGCAAAAGCATCATGGCCATGATGATGCTCGCTGCCGGTAAGGGAACAAAAATCCACCTGAGTACCGAAGGTGAACAGGCTGACGAAGCCTTGAAGGCGTTGGTGGATCTGATCAACGACTACTTTGGCGAAGGCGGTTAAGCACTCGCCTAGGCGAGCGCCGTATCCATCACCATCATCAAGCAAAACCCGATCAACAAGCCTAGACTCGCCAGCTTGTCGTGACCATTGCGTCGCGACTCGGGGATGACTTCATGGGTGACCACCAGCAACATCGCACCCGCCGCCAACGCCAATCCTAACGGCAACAGCAATTCGGCCAGGCTCACCAGCCACGCGCACAACAACGCGAAGACCGGCTCCACAAGACCTGATGCTGCACCGATCAGGAATGCCTTGACCCGCGACATCCCCGCCCCTGCCAATACCAGCGCGATCACTAGCCCTTCCGGCACATCCTGCAACGCGATACCCATGGCCAGGCTGTCAGCATCGGGCATTCCACCACCGGCCGAAACACCGACCGCCATGCCTTCAGGAATGTTGTGGGCAATGATGGCAAACACAAACAACCAGATCCGTGGCGGGATGACCGGCCGTTCCAGGGTTCCGACGAGCATTTCCGGCGAGGCGCCCGACACCTTACGGTCCACCAGAAACAGCCCGAACGCGCCGAGCATGATGCCGAAGCTGATCAAGCCGCTGGCCGCCCAGGGTGTCAGCCCCAGGCTTTCAGCAGCGGAAATCCCCGGAACGATCAGCGAAAACGCCGTCGCCGCGAGCATCACCCCGGCACCAAAACCGAGCAACGTATCGCTGACCGCCTGCGGCATGCGGCGAATCACCAGCACAGGAACCGCGCCCAACGCAGTGCCCAAGGCACAAATCGCCCCGCCCTGGAGTGCGCGCAGGAGTTTGGGTTCGAGATCCAGCCACGCCAGTCCATGAGCGACCAACAACGACATGCCCGCCAGCAGCAACAGCGATCCCAACGCGTAACGAAACATTCGTCCGCTGCCAATCGCCAGTGTTTCAGTGCCCATAGTCAGCCTTGGATTGTTTTTATAGAGGACTTAAACCAGCGCAGCCTGATAACGCGCAGCGACTTCAGGCCAATTGATCACGTTGTAGAACGCATTGATGTATTCCGGACGACGGTTCTGATATTGCAGGTAGTAAGCGTGCTCCCAGACATCCAGGCCGAGGATCGGCGAATTGCCGTTCATCAACGGGCTGTCCTGGTTGCCGCTGCTTTCCACAATCAGAGTCTTTTGCGGTGTGACACTGAGCCAGGCCCAGCCACTGCCGAAGCGGGTCAGCGCGGCCTTGGTGAAGGCTTCCTTGAAACTGTCCAGGCCACCCAGTTGCTCATCAATCGCCTTGGCCAGCGCACCTTCGGGTTTGCCGCCACCGTGAGGCGCCATCACTTCCCAGAACAACGAATGGTTGGCGTGGCCGCCGCCCTGATTGATCACCGCCGCGCGGAGCTTTTCCGGCAGCTGCTGGACGCTTGCGACCAGTTTTTCCACCGACCATTCGGCAAATTCGGTGCCTTCGACCGCGGCGTTGAGGTTATTGATGTAGGTCTGGTGATGCTTGGTGTAGTGAATCTCCATGGTCTGCGCATCGATATGCGGTTCCAGGGCATCGTAAGCGTAAGGCAGGGCAGGCAAGGTAAAAGCCATTTCAATGGACTCCATGATGTAGAGGCGCAGGCGATGCGGTATCGGTGTGCAGTAAACGGTGGGTGCGCGGATATTCGCCGTGTTCGCTGATGAAATTCAGCAGCTCGACATAGGTTTTGCTGCTTTGGCGCAGCGCGGCTTCACGCAGTGCTGGGGCCAGGCGCGGGTCCTGCATGGTTTGCAACAACCGCTGATGGATCGCGCACAAGTATTCGGCGCTCTCCTCCGGCTGGTTCAGACGCAAATGCAGGTCCGCCAGGTTGTGGTGGGAAATCACGCAGGCCGCCACCGCTTCGTCGGCATCCGCCCAGCGCTCGAACAACACCTGAGCCAGGGCCAGGGCCTGCAAGTAAGCCTCGCGGGCATCGACCAATTCACCCAGCATGAAATGGCGATTGGCCCTTTCGATCGTGCGTTTCCAGTGCTCCATGGTGAACCTCCAAAGCGGTAGCGGTGATTACACGCCGCCTGCGGTGAGCTTCTCTGGGTTGAGTAATTCTTCCAGTTGGCTGCGCGTCAGGTCGGTGTGTTCCAGGGCGACATCGATCACCGGCCGCCCCTGCTTATAGGCCTTCTTGGCGATTTCAGCAGCTTTTTGGTAACCAATGATCGGGTTGAGTGCGGTCACCAAAATCGGGTTGCGCGACAGCGCCTCTTTGATACGCGATTCGTTGACCTTGAAGCTGGCGATGGCCTTCTCACCCAGCAGATGGCTGGAGTTGGCCAGCAATTCGATGCTGCTCAGCAGGTTCTGGGCGATGATCGGCAGCATCACGTTCAGCTCGAAATTGCCCGACTGACCGGCGATGGTGATGACCGTGTCATTGCCGATCACCTGGGCGGCGACCATGGCGGTGGCTTCCGGGATCACCGGGTTGACCTTACCTGGCATGATCGAAGAGCCCGGTTGCAAGGCTTCGAGCTCGATTTCGCCGAGGCCGGCCAGCGGGCCGGAGTTCATCCAGCGCAGGTCGTTGGCGATTTTCATCAACGAAACCGCTGTCGCTTTGAGCTGCCCGGAGACCGCCACCGCAGTGTCCTGGGAACCTATCAGCGCAAACAGATCCTTGCCCGGCGTGAACTGAACGTGGGTCAGCTCGCTCAGCTGTTGGCTGAAACGCGCTGCGAATTGCGGATGTGCATTGACCCCGGTGCCGACCGCCGTGCCGCCCTGGGCCAGGGATTGCAGGCTCGGCAGCAGGTCCTGCACATGACCGATGTTGGCCTTGAGCTGTTGCGCCCAGCCATTGAGCACCTGGCTCATGCGCACCGGCATGGCGTCCATCAGGTGCGTGCGACCGGTTTTGACGTGGTGATGAACCTCTTCAGCCTTGCGTTCGATGACCTGCACCAGACGCACCAGCGCCGGCAGCAGTTGCTCATGCAACGCAAGTGCAGCGCTGACATGGATGGTGGTCGGGATAATGTCGTTGCTGCTTTGGCCGCAATTCACGTGGTCGTTAGGATTCACCGGCTCGCCGAGCAGGCGGCTGGCCAGGGTGGCAATCACTTCGTTGGCATTCATGTTGGAACTGGTGCCGGAACCGGTCTGGAAGATGTCCACCGGGAAGTGCTGCATGAAGTCGCCTTGAAGCAGCCCCAGTGCCGCATCGACGATGGCTTTGCCCTGGGACTCGCTGATTTGCTTGAGCTCGACGTTGGCCTGGGCGGCGGCGGCCTTGGCGAGGATCAACGCACGGATGAACTGCACGGGCATCGGTTTGCCGCTGATCGGGAAGTTATCCACCGCACGCTGGGTCTGCGCGCCATAGAGCGCATCCACCGGGACTTGAAGCTCGCCCATGCTGTCGCGCTCAATACGAGTCTTGTTCATCAGAAAATCCTTGCACCAGTTCTATGAGAGGAATCGAGGGCTGCAACTCGCAGATCGCCAGTTGCCAGGTGTAGCTTTGCCAGCGCTTGAGGCGGCATTTGCACAGAGAGAGGCGTTCAAGTTCGCGCAAAGGGCGCCAGGCCTGGTCCAGGCAGTAAGTCCGCCAATGCCAGGGCAACGCGACATCGGCAGCGGTGTCGAGCAGCAAACGGAAAGAGGTTTCGGCGATGGTCCAGGGAGAAGTGGCCGTGCAACACGCCAGATACCGGCCTTCAGCCAGGTAATGTTCGATCAGGCGAGGCTCGTCAGGGTCCATCGCGCAACGGATCTGGCGACTCATCCAGCGCCAGCTTTCGAGGTAAGGCTGCTCGTGCAAGGCAGAACTCATGATCCGGGCTCATTCGGTAATGAGATTTATTATTAGATGATAATGAGAACCAAAACAACCCCAAGAAAACCAACGCAAAAAAAGGCGCGCCACCCAACGATGGGTGGCGCGCCTTTTTGTGTAACGGCTAAGCGTTAGCTGCCGGCTACCGTCATCCGTTCGATCAACACCGAACCGGTGCGAATGTTGCTGCGCAATTCCAGGTCATTACCGACGGCAACGATCTGCTTGAACATGTCGCGCATGTTGCCGGCGATGGTCACTTCCTGGACCGCGAACTGGATTTCGCCATTCTCGACCCAGTAACCCGCCGCGCCCCGGGAATAATCGCCGGTGACCATGTTCAGGCCCTGGCCCATCAGTTCGGTGACCAGCAAGCCGCGACCCATGCGCCGCAGCAAGGCAGCCTGATCTTCATCACCATGGGTGACGAACAGGTTGTGCACGCCACCGGCGTTGGCGGTGCTCGGCATGCCGAGTTTGCGACCCGAATAGGTGCCAAGGATGTAGGACACCAACTCGCCTTTCTCGACGAACGGTTTGGCGTAAGTTGCCAAGCCATCACCGTCGAACGCCGAACTGCCCATGGCGCGCATCAGGTGCGGACGCTCATCGATGGTCAGCCATTCCGGGAACAGTTTCTGACCCAGCGTGCCTTCAAGGAAAGACGATTTGCGATAGAGGCTGCCGCCGGAAATCGCCGAGAGGAAGCTGCCGAACAAGCCACCGGCCAGTTCCGCAGAAAACAGCACCGGCACTTCGCAGGTCGGCACCGGACGGGCGCCCAACCGGCTCGCGGCCCGTTGCGCGGCACGCTGGCCGATGCTCACCGGGTCGGCCAACAAGTTGCCCTGACGGTTCACGTCGTACCAGTAATCGCGCTGCATCTGGCCGTCAGCCTCGGCGATCATCACGCAGCTCAGGCTGTGACGGGTCGACGCATAGCCGCCGATAAAACCGTGACTGTTGCCGTAAACGCGGCAGCCTTGATGAGTGCTGAGGGTGGTGCCGTCGGCGTTCTTGATCCGGCTGTCGGCAGCAAATGCCGCGGCTTCACAGGTCAGCGCCTGCTCGATGGCTTGCTCTGGGGTGATGTCCCATTCATGGAACAGGTCGAAATCTTGCAGATCCCTGGCCATCAGCGCGGCATCTGCCAGGCCGGAAGCTTCGTCTTCGGAAGTGTGCTTGGCGATGGCCAACGCCGCCGCGACGGTTTCACGAATCGCTTCAGGACCACTGGCCGAGGTGCTGGCCGAGCCTTTGCGCTGACCGACATACAAGGTGATGCCAAAGCCTTGGTCACGATTGAATTCGACGGTTTCGACTTCACGCTGGCGCACCGAGGTGGACAGGCCCTGCTCCAGGGACACGGCCACTTCACAGGCACTGGCACCCTGACGCTTGGCTTCAGCGATGATCTGCTCGACTTGTTCTTGCAGTGCCGGCAACGCTTGTGGGCCGACGCTTTCAACTGCACTCATGCTGTTCTCCACTCAAATTCTGCTTTCGGCTGGGGCCTTCGAGCGACCGGGCCGGACAAGCGGCCCCCGACTGGTTATCATGGCGGCGTTTCTTTGCGGACGGCCACCATGGTTGATTCTTACGACGACTCCCTCGATACGGGAGAAAAAAGCAAATCCCAGGTTAAACGCGAGCTCCATGCTCTGGTTGACCTCGGCGAGCGCCTTACAACGCTCAAGCCTGACTTGCTGGCAAAACTGCCGTTGACCGACGCTATGCGCCGGGCACTGGCCGATGCGCCCAAGCACACCGCGAATATCGCGCGTAAACGGCACCTTATGTTCATCGGCAAACTGATGCGCGATCAGGACACTGACGCCATTTTGATGCTGCTCGATCAACTCGATGCCTCCACCCGGCAGTACAACGAACGTTTCCATGGCCTGGAACGCTGGCGCGATCGCTTGATCGCGGGCGACGATGCGGTCCTGGAGAAGTTCGTGCTCGACTACCCGGAGGCTGATCGTCAGCAGTTGCGCTCCCTGATCCGTCAGGCCCAGCACGAACTGGCGACCAACAAGCCACCGGCATCGAGCCGTAAAATCTTCAAGTACATCCGTGAGCTGGACGAGACTCAACGCGGTCTGCGTTAAATCTCGAATCGGGTGAGTCGCCAAGCGGCTCACCCGAAGCTCCATCCTTTTACGATCCTGTGCCACCCACAGTGATCGCATCGATTTTCAGCGTTGGCTGGCCGACACCCACCGGCACCGACTGCCCATCCTTGCCACACGTCCCCACGCCACTGTCCAGCGCCAGATCGTTACCGACCATCGACACCTTGCTCATGGCTTCCGGGCCGTTGCCGATCAACGTCGCGCCTTTGACCGGGGCGGTGATTTTGCCGTCTTCGATCAGGTACGCCTCGCTGGTGGAGAACACGAACTTGCCGCTGGTAATGTCCACCTGCCCGCCGCCGAGGTTGGCGCAATAGATGCCGCGCTTGACCGACTTGATGATTTCTTCCGGGTCGCTTTCGCCGGCCAGCATGTAGGTGTTGGTCATCCGTGGCATCGGCAGATGCGCATAGGATTCACGACGACCGTTGCCGGTACGGGCCACGCCCATCAGACGTGCATTGAGCTTGTCTTGCATGTAACCCTTGAGCACGCCGTTTTCGATCAGCGTGGTGCACTCGGTCGGGGTGCCTTCATCGTCAACGCTCAGGGAACCACGACGACCGGCCAGCGTGCCGTCATCGACGATGGTGCACAACTTGGACGCCACCATCTCGCCCATGCGCCCGCTGTAGGCCGAACTGCCCTTGCGGTTGAAATCACCTTCCAGACCATGACCGACCGCTTCGTGCAACAGCACGCCGGACCAGCCCGAGCCCAACACCACCGGCAACGTACCGGCCGGTGCAGGAATGGCTTCCAGATTCACCAGCGCCTGACGCAGTGCTTCACGGGCGTAGCTCATGGCGCGGTCTTCAGCGAGGAAGTAACGGTAATCGGTACGCCCGCCACCGCCATGACCACCGCGCTCGCGGCGACCGTTTTGCTCGACGATCACGCTGACGTTGAAGCGCACCAACGGCCGCACATCGGCGGCCAGGCTGCCGTCGGTCGAAGCGACAAGAATGCGTTCCCAGACACCGGCCATGCTCACGGTGACTTGCTGAATACGCGGGTCGAGGGCGCGAGTGGCGACGTCGATGCGCTTGAGCAGTTCGACTTTCTCCGCGCGGCTCATCACTTCCAGCGGGTTGTCCGGCCCGTACAACTGGGCGACGTCCGCCGTGGTGAACGCCTGCACTGTGCCGTTCTGCCCGGCGCGGGAGATCGAACGCGCCGCACGGGCCGCTGCGCCGAGGGCTTCGAGGGTGATGGCATTGCTGTAGGCGAAACCGGTTTTTTCACCCGATTGCGCACGCACGCCGACGCCTTGGTCGAGGTTGAAGCTGCCTTCCTTGACGATCCCGTCTTCCAGCGCCCAGGACTCGGAAATCTGCCCCTGGAAATACAGATCCGCGGCATCAATGCCCGGGCCGGCCAGATCGCCGAGCACACCTTGCAGGCTCTCAATCGTTACGCCACCAGGGGCCAGGAGGTGTTCACTGACGGAGGACAACAACTCGCTCATATGTTTACGCCTTAAATTCGTCGTTCCGTGCAGGTCGCTGGGCGCCCTGCGAGAAAAAGCGCCGGTGACTGGACACCGGCATCCGCGCCCTGATGGACGCCTGTTCGCTGCTATCGCGTTCGGCCAGCAGCACGGCCTCGCCTTGATCCTGTTGTGCCAGCACGCGTCCCCAAGGGTCGACGATCGCCGCGTGACCCCAGGTTTCCCGCGGTCCCGGATGCGTCCCACCCTGGGCGGCCGCTAGCACATAACATTGAGTCTCGATGGCCCGTGCGCGAATCAGCACATCCCAATGCGCCGCGCCGGTCACCGCAGTAAATGCCGACGGCGCGGTAATCAATTGCGCGCCCGCAGCGCGCAGTTCGCTGTACAACTCCGGGAAACGCAGGTCGTAACACACTGTCAGGCCGACCCGGCCGACGGGCGTGTCCGCCACCACGACCCCACTGCCATAAGCATAGTCATCGGATTCGCGATACCGCCCGCGATTGTCCGCCACGTCCACGTCGAACAGGTGCAGCTTGTCATAGCGCGCCACCGTTTCGCCCTGATCATTGACCAGCAACGAGCAGGCATGGGCTTTGGACGTCGGATGGTCCACTGGCGGCAACGGCAACGTGCCGGCCACTATCCATAACTTGAGGTCGCGGGCGGTCTGTTTCAACCACGGCAGGATCGGACCTTCACCCAACGCCTCGGCGCGGCCGATGTCGGCAATGTCGCGACGGCCCATGGCGGCGAAGTTTTCCGGCAGCACCGCCAGCTGCGCGCCACCCGCCGCAGCCTCTTCGAGCAAATGCCGGGCCCGGGCCAGGTTGGCCAGCACCTCGCTCTGGCTGACCATTTGAATCACCGCAAAAGACATGGCGCGCTCCTGGGTCGCTTTTTATAAGGACAGGTCGCCATGCTACTCCATAGGCTTGGGGAGTGCCTTTTCAAAAAAGAACTCAAAAAGGCTTGTCGAAGGTGATTTTCGGCTCTTTCCATGGGCCTTTGACGGTGTATTTGACGCTGGCGAAACGTGCCACGCGGTCACCGATCAGCTTGTCGATCAGGAACAGCGCACCGCCGATGGCCGGTGCGCCGACAATCAATGCGGCAATCGGCAGGTTGTTGGTCACCGGCAAAGTCACCAGCAGTTTCGCGTCAACCTGGTCGGCCACCAGGTTCAGGGTACCGTTCAGTTCGATGTTGCTCGACGGGCCGGTCAGCAGGATCGGCTCCTGCGTCACATAAACCCCGTTGGTCGCGGCCAACAGACCTTTGACCCGGTCATAACTCAAGCCTTTGCCGAACAGGTCGGAGAAGTCCAGGCGCAGACGACGACCGATGGAATTGAAGTTGAGCAGGCCGAACACACGCAGGGCCTGGGCGCTGCCTTCGACCTCGACGAACTGGCCTTTATTCAACGAGGCATCAAGGGTGCCGGAGAAGCGTTTGGTGGCCAGCCAAGCCGGTGAACCGGGCCAGCGACCGTCGACATCCATGTGAAATTCTTCACTGGTGACGCTCGGCGCAAAGCCCCAGCCTTTCAGCACGTCAGCGAGATTCTTGCCGCTGATCCGCCCTTTGTACCAACTGCTGGAGCTGCCGGGTATGCCCTCCCAGCCGCCACTGCCCTGCAACAAAATACCCTTGAGACCCAAGTCCAGCGTATTGAGCGCAATACCCTTGGCCGTCGGACGGACTTTCAGATACCAGGCGCCGACGAGGTCCTGCCCCTGGAACAGCTGATTGATGGTGATGTCCAGCGCCGGGATCTTGGTCGGGTCCACCGAGGCCAGTGGATCCGGTGAGTTTTCGTCGGCGAGGACCGTCGGGTCGGGTGCCGGCAACCGCACGGTTTGCAGATTGATCGCAATCGGCGCGCCTTTCGCATCGGGGATGTTCGCGCTGCCCTTGACCTGCTGACTGTCGAGTTGCAAAGCCCACGCGGCCGGTTTGCGGTTTAACTGCACCGACGCCTGATCTAGCGTCGTGCCGATACCACTGAGCTTGCCAACCTTGAAGTCCGCACTGCTCAGCAACTGCTTGGCACTGCCGCCCGGATCCTGGCCAGCGTACTTGTCCGCCAGATCCTTCCACGGCCCAACATCCAGTTCCGACAACACGCCGCGTACTCGCAGTCCTTTTGCGCCGGGCAGCACGGCACTGCCGCCGCCCAGGAACAACTCGCCACGACCGTCGGCAAAATTGCCGGGCGGCGCCGCAAACGTGAAGTCTGCCAGCTCACCATAATTGACCCAGTAACGCCGCTCCGGCCCTTGCAGGGTCATGCGGAACGTGGTGTCGCGGCCAGCATCGGCGGTCATGCCGAACGGCGCCGGCAAATCGACCGCCACGCCTTTGAGGCTGGAATTGACCGAGAGCTGGCTGTCAGGGCCATCCAGGTTCAGTTGCAGTTGATACGGGATCAGGCCGGATACCGGCAAAGACTGGGTGACGCTCAACCAGTCGGTGAGTTTCTTGACCTCGACCTGACCGGAGGCGGTGACGCGGGTCTTGAGGTTGCCCGCACTGCCATCGGCAAAAATCTGTGCGGTGACCGGTTTATCGAAGGCACGGGCGGTGATGTTTTGTCCGCTCAAGCCCTTGGCACTGTCGAAGCGGAAATCCCCCTTGAGCTGCGTCAACTCCAGTGAGGGTTCGGCCAGCTTCAACCGCGCCTTGGCGGTCTTGAAGTCGACGAGAATCTTCGGCTGCTCGCCTTTGACCAGCGGAATATCCAGCTTCAGCTTACCTTGCAGATCGCCCTCGCCTTCCCATCCGGCAAAGGTTTCAGCCGTGCCGATTGGCGCTTCCTGGAGAATCTTCAGGCCATCACCCAACCCGCCGGAAAACCCGCCGTCGAGGAACAGGTGGACGTTCTGCCCGTCCGGTACATGGGGGATATTGACGTAAATGTCACGAACCTGAGTGTCGAGCAACTGACCCTTGCTGGCCAGAATCCGCACGCCACTGTCTTCAACGAACACATCCCCGCTAACCTTGCTGACATGCGGCCATCCCGGCTGGAAAGCCAGTTCGGCATCGTGCACTTTGAAAAACAGGCTGATGCTGCGCGCCGTCTCGGCGGCGCCATGGTTCAGCGAGCCCTGATACTGGAAGAAGCCCTGGTCCACCGCGCCTTTGAGAATCGCCGTCCGTAGCCATTCGTCCAGCGCCGGGCTGAGCATGGTCGGCAGGTACTTGGCGGTGTAGCGACCGTCGCCGTCGACCAGGCCGACCCGCAGGTCCATGTAGTCTTCCTGGGTGTGGTCGAAATGCAGGCGGATCAGGAAGTCACCGGCAATCTTGCCCTCCTCCCCCAGCACCTTCAGGTACGGCGCGATCAGGGTGAAACCTTCTTTGTCGAGCTTCCAGGCCAGACGGGCGTTGGCCTGGATGTATTGCCATGGTTTGGCGAAAATCGGGTCCAGGTGCAAGACGAAATCCTTGCTGTCCATCCGCAGTTCGCCCTGACCGAGGTCACCGCTGATGCTGCCGCTGACATTTCTCGCTGCAGGAGCGCCGTGATACGCATCGAAGCCGACCTGATCTAGGTTGGCAGCAAAGCTGAACTTGCTGTCATCGGTGGCATTGGGGCGCAGATCGATCAGCACATTACGCAGCCCGCCGGTCACCTTGAGTCGTTCGATCGCCGTGGCAACGCCTTCGGGCAGCGGCCCCAAGGCGTTAATCAGCGGCGTGAGCGGGGTGAGGTCGAGGCGGTCGGCTTGCAGATGCCAAAGCTCTTCAGCCTTGTCGGTGGCGGCGGTCTGTCGAAGTTGCAGGTGCGATTCCCAGCGGGTCTCGCCGAAGTTCATGGCCAGAGAGTCCAGGGTCACCAGCATGCCTTCGGTGCTGCGCTGGAAATAACCGTTGAGCGCCAGATTGTTGATCTGGATCGGCTTGCGTTCGGCGTAGGCACCCTTGAGTTGCGGCGCGTTCAAGCGAATGGCGCCGCTTTGCAGTGCGCCGTTGCCCCAGTTCACCCAGAGCTCGCCACCGGCCTTGATTTCAGAGAAGTTCCATTGCCGGGTCAGGCGTTCGGGCAACCATTTCGACCAGTCGCTTTGCGGAAGGCTCAGGTAGGCCTCAGCCTCGCCGTCCTTCCACTGGCTGGCGCGAATACGCGTGTGCACACTCATGGCCACCGGTTGGCCGTCGGGCAGGTTAAGACGGACTTCGAGGCGCTGGCGGGAGACGCCGGTTTTCAGGTTCAGGCCAACGTAGGTCAGGGTCAGCGGCGGGTGGTCTAGCGGTTGCAAAGTCACCTGACTGTCGATCACCGACAGCTGCTGGACCATTTGCATGCGGTTGAGCAGTTGCTCTGGATCAAGCGGCTGGTCCTGCTGCACCGGCAACCCTTCCAGCGCCCAATGACCGTCCGCGCCTTCCTTGAGGCTGATCTTCAGGCCGTTGAGTTCCAAGTGGGCAATGCGCACTTCGCGAGCCAGCAGGCTTTCCCAAAGATCCGGCACCGCTCGCACCTGATCCAGGTGCAGGGCGTTGGCACCCTCGCCGACCGTCACATCGTGCGCCAGCAAAATCGGCGCGAAACCGCTCCAGTTGCCTTCCAGCTTACCGATCTGCAACGGCATGCCCAACGCGGCGCTGGCTTTGGTTTCGACGTCGGCACGGTATTCGGCGACCAGAGGCGTCAGCTCCCGGCCGAGGCTGACGTACAACGCCATCAACACCAGGACCAACGCGCACAGGCCAAGACCCCAGCGGGTCAGTGCGGCCAAAATGCGTGTCAGACGTTCCATGTCAGTTGGCTCCCATGGCAAAAATACTGCAAAAAGCTGAGGCCAGCCGTTCTAGTAAGGGTGAAACACAGCGATTCAGAGCAGCACCACGTCGTATTGTTCCTGGGAATACATGGTTTCCACCTGGAACCGAATGGTGCGTCCGATAAATCCTTCAAGCTCGGCGACATTACCCGACTCCTCGTCGAGCAAACGGTCGACGACTTTCTGGTTCGCCAATACACGATAGCCTTCCGCTTGATAGGCACGCGCCTCGCGGAGGATTTCGCGGAAAATTTCGTAGCAGACCGTTTCCGGCGTCTTCAACTTGCCGCGGCCCTGACAGCTACTGCACGGTTCGCACAACACTTGCTCAAGGCTTTCGCGGGTGCGCTTGCGCGTCATCTGCACCAGACCCAACTCGGTAATGCCGATGATGTTGGTCTTGGCGTGATCGCGTTCCAGCTGCTTCTCGAGGGTACGCAGCACCTGGCGCTGGTGCTCTTCGTCTTCCATGTCGATGAAGTCGATGATGATGATCCCGCCCAGATTGCGCAGACGCAGCTGGCGGGCGATGGCGGTCGCGGCTTCGAGGTTGGTCTTGAAGATGGTCTCTTCAAGGTTGCGATGGCCGACGAACGCCCCGGTATTGACGTCGATGGTGCTCATGGCTTCGGCCGGATCAACCACCAGATAACCGCCGGACTTGAGCGGCACTTTGCGCTCGAGGGCTTTCTGGATTTCGTCTTCGACGCCGTACAGGTCGAAAATCGGCCGCTCGCCCGGATAATGCTCAAGACGATCGGCGATTTCCGGCATCAGCTCGGCGACGAACTGCGTGGTTTTCTGAAAGGTTTCCCGGGAGTCGATGCGGATCTTCTCGATCTTCGGGCTGACCAGGTCGCGCAGGGTACGCAACGCCAGGCCGAGGTCTTCGTAGATCACACTCGGCGCACCAATGGTTTTGATCTGCTCGTTGATCTGATCCCAGAGACGGCGCAGGTAGCGGATGTCCATGAGGATTTCATCGGCGCCGGCCCCTTCGGCGGCGGTACGCAGGATGAAACCGCCCGCCTCCTTGATGCCTTCTTTGGCCACGCAATCGGTGACGACTTGCTTGAGGCGTTCGCGCTCGGCTTCGTCTTCGATCTTCAGCGAAATGCCGACGTGGGCCGTGCGCGGCATGTACACCAGATAGCGCGACGGAATCGACAGCTGAGTGGTCAGGCGTGCGCCTTTGGAACCGATCGGGTCCTTGGTGACCTGGACGACCAGACTCTGGCCTTCGTGAACCAGCGCGCTGATGCTCTCCACCGCCGGGCCTTCGCGCAGGGATATTTCCGAGGCGTGAATGAACGCGGCGCGGTCCAGGCCGATATCGACGAAGGCGGCTTGCATGCCCGGCAATACCCGCACGACCTTGCCTTTATAGATGTTGCCGACGATCCCGCGCTTTTGCGTGCGCTCGACGTGGACCTCTTGCAGGACACCGTTTTCGACCACCGCCACGCGCGATTCCATCGGCGTGATGTTGATCAGGATCTCTTCACTCATGGCAGGGTCTCGTTCAGGCATGTTCACGATAATGGCCGCATCTTGTCAGTACGACGCTTAGCGCGCGTTAAGGGTTTGCCAACAGGGTATGCCGAAATGGCCGAGCAGCTCAGCGGTTTCGCACAGCGGCAGTCCAACCACCGCCGAGTAACTGCCATTGAGCCCGGCGACAAACACCGCGCCCAGTCCTTGAATGCCATAGCCACCGGCCTTGTCCCGGGGTTCGCCACTGGCCCAGTAGGCCGCCGCTTCATCGCGAGCGATGCTGCGAAAGCGCACCAGACTGCGCACTACCCGGGACTCACAACGCTCACCGTCAAGCACCGCAATGGCGGTCAAGACTTCGTGTTCCTGACCGGCCAACATCATAAGCATGGCGCACGCATCGGCTTCGTCCACCGGTTTGCCGAGAATTTTCCCGTTGAGCACCACGGCGGTGTCGGCACCCAGCACGCAAAAATCGGCGTCGGACACGACCGCGCCGCGCCCGGCCTCGGCTTTGCCGCGCGCCAGGCGCTCGACATAGGCCGACGGGGATTCTTGAGCTAAAGGGGTTTCATCGATGTCCGCGCTGATGGCGGAGTACGGCACACCGATCTGCGTGAGCAGTTCACGCCGACGCGGCGAGCCTGAGGCGAGGTACAGCTTTCTCATCAAGACATCTCCCTGTCGAGGTACTGGCAGATGCCTGACCGAATTAATTGATTTTGTAGCGTCGACGCAACCCGCGCAAACCGTAGCTGACCCATGGCCAGAGCAATGCACTGACCAAGGCCGGCAGTACCAGCGCCAACGTCGGCTGACGATTGCCGGTCAGGGCGCTCAGCCATAGTTGAACCAGCTGCGCGAGGCCGAAGATCACCAGGATCACCAGGCTCTGCTGCCACATCGGGAACATGCGCAGGCGCTGTTGCAGCGACAGCACCAGGAAGGTGATCAGGGTCAGGATCAAAGCGTTCTGGCCCAGCAACGTGCCGTACAGCACGTCTTCCGCCAGGCCCAGGCACCACGCGGTGACCATGCCGACTTTCTGCGGCAAGTACAACGCCCAGAAAGCCAGCAGCAAGGCCAGCCAGAGCGGACGGAGGATCTCCATGAATTGCGGCAGCGGTGAAACGCTGAGCAGCATGCCAATGGCAAACGTCAGCCAGATCATCCAGCCATTTCGGGATGCGGTAGCACCGACCATTATTCTCGTCCCCCAGTGGTAGCCGGCGCGGAGACAGGCGGTTTGGCGGCAGGCTTCACCGCAGCCGGTTGAGTGGCCGGCGGTTTGGTTGCGGCAGGTTGCGCTGCGGGGGGCTTGGCGGCCGCAGGTTTGGCCGGGGTTGACGCCGGTGCTGGTACTGCCGGTGTTGCGGCAGGCGTTGCAGCAGGCGCAGCGGCTGCGGCGGGCACCACCACGGTCGCCGGCACGGGTTTAGGCACGGTCGCCGGAATGATCGGCCCACCACCGTGCTGGTCCAGCGCTTCTTGCGCCTGGGCAGCTTCGTTGGCGCGCTCTTCGGCGGTGCGGCCGTCGGTGAACACCAGCAGCAGGTAACGGCTGCGGTTCAACGCGGCGGTTGGCACGGCACGCACGATGGCAAACGGCTGGCCGGAATCGTGGATCACTTCCTTGACGGTCGCGACCGGGTAACCGGCCGGGAATCGCTGACCGAGGCCGGAACTGACCAACAGATCGCCTTCCTTGATATCAGCCGTGTCCGCGACGTGACGCAGTTCCAGGCGCTCCGGGTTACCGGTGCCGCTGGCGATTGCTCGCAGACCGTTGCGGTTCACTTGCACCGGAATGCTGTGGGTGGTGTCGGTCAGCAACAGTACACGGGAGGTGTAAGGCATCAACTCGACCACCTGGCCCATCAGGCCGCGGGCATCGAGCACCGGCTGACCGAGGACCACACCGTCGCGCTCACCTTTATTGATGATGATGCGATGGGTGAAGGGGTTGGGGTCCATGCCGATCAACTCGGCCACTTCGACCTTTTCGTTGACCAGCGCAGAGGAATTGAGCAACTCGCGCAGCCGAACGTTCTGCTCGGTGAGGGCGGCAAGCTTTTGCATGCGACCCTGCAACAGCAGGTTTTCGGTCTTGAGTTTTTCGTTTTCGGCGACGAGCTCGGTACGACTGCCGAATTGGCTGGCCACACCCTGCCATAGCCGCTGCGGCAGGTCGGTGATCCAGTAAGACTGCATCAGTACCAACGACATTTGGCTACGCACTGGCTTGAGCAGTGTGAAGCGGGCATCGACCACCATCAGCGCGACCGATAGCACGACCAGCACCAACAAGCGCACGCCCAGTGAAGGCCCTTTGGTGAAAAGCGGTTTAATAAGCCGCTCCTCCCAGGCAAATGTTTTGTTTATTCATACGGCAGACCGGCCTGGATACAGACTGACAGAAGGTAAACGCAAACAGGCAGCACTGCAAAGTGCCGCCTGCGCGCTCAACAGCATAGATGCGTCGGGCGAGATCACTCGCTCGACAGCAGGTCCATGGTGTGTTTATCCATCATTTCCAATGCACGGCCACCGCCGCGAGCAACGCAGGTCAGCGGGTCTTCGGCAACGATCACCGGCAGACCTGTTTCCTGGGCCAGCAACTTGTCGAGGTCACGCAGCAAGGCGCCACCACCGGTCAGTACCAGGCCACGCTCGGCTATATCGGAAGCCAGTTCCGGAGGCGATTGCTCCAGCGCACTTTTCACAGCCTGAACGATGGTGGCCAGGGACTCTTGCAGAGCTTCCAGCACTTCATTGGAGTTCAGGGTGAAGGCACGCGGAACGCCTTCGGCCAGGTTACGGCCACGAACGTCGACTTCGCGCACTTCGCCGCCCGGGTAGGCCGTACCGATTTCCTGCTTGATGCGCTCGGCAGTCGATTCGCCGATCAGACTGCCGTAGTTGCGACGCACGTAGGTGATGATCGCTTCGTCGAAGCGGTCGCCGCCAACCCGAACGGATTCGGCGTAAACCACACCGTTCAAGGAGATCAGCGCGATTTCAGTGGTACCACCACCGATATCGACCACCATCGAACCGCGCGCTTCTTCAACCGGCAGGCCGGCACCGATCGCAGCAGCCATTGGCTCTTCGATCAGGAACACTTCACGAGCACCGGCACCAAGGGCCGATTCACGGATGGCACGACGCTCAACCTGGGTTGATTTGCACGGAACGCAGATCAGCACCCGAGGACTTGGCTGCAGGAAGCTGTTTTCGTGAACCTTGTTGATAAAGTATTGCAGCATCTTTTCGCAGACGCTGAAGTCGGCAATGACGCCGTCCTTCATCGGACGAATGGCAGCAATGTTGCCCGGCGTTCGGCCGAGCATGCGCTTCGCCTCGGTGCCGACAGCAACGACACTTTTCTGGTTACCGTGTGTCCGAATAGCCACAACCGATGGCTCATTCAGGACGATACCGCGCTCGCGCACGTAAATAAGGGTGTTGGCAGTGCCCAGGTCAATGGAAAGATCGCTGGAAAACATGCCACGCAGTTTCTTGAACATGGGAAAGGGACCCTAGGCAACGCGTGGGTAAAAAAGTGCGGCAAACTCTAACAACGACAGGGATTTTGGGCAAGGCGCCAATATGTTAAATTGGCCGCTTTTCTGTGCACCAACCCCCACAATCGCGGCCTTATGACCGTAGAAATGCGGTAGTGTTCCGACAATCTAACACACGGACGCCGTCCGTTCTGTTTTCCACTGGAGATTCCCATGGCGCTTGAACGCTCCGACGTGGAAAAAATCGCTCATCTGGCCTGCCTTGGCCTCAATGATGCCGATCTTCCACACATTACTTCAGCCCTGAACAGCATTCTCGGGCTGGTCGACGAAATGCAGGCGGTCAATACCGACGGTATCGAGCCGCTCGCCCACCCACTGGAAGCCAGCCAGCGCCTGCGTGCAGACGTCGTGACCGAGACCAATCATCGCGAGGCCTATCAGTCCATCGCACCAGCGGTCGAAAACGGCCTGTACCTGGTTCCGAAAGTCATCGACTAAAGGGAAAGAGCCTGCAATGCATCAATTGACTCTGGCCGAGATCGCCCGCGGTCTCGCCGATAAAAAGTTTTCTTCCGAAGAGCTGACCAAAACCCTGCTGGCGCGTATCGCCCAGCTCGACCCTCAGCTCAACAGCTTCATCAGCCTCACCGAAGACCTGGCGCTCCAGCAGGCGAAAGCCGCTGACGCACGCCGCGCCAATGGTGAGAGCGGCGCCCTGCTCGGTGCGCCGATCGCCCACAAAGACCTGTTCTGCACCCAGGGCATCCGCACCAGCTGCGGCTCGAAGATGCTCGACAACTTTAAAGCACCTTACGACGCCACCGTCGTTGCCAAGCTGGCTGCTGCCGGGGCCGTGACCTTGGGCAAGACCAACATGGACGAATTCGCCATGGGTTCGGCCAACGAGTCGAGCTACTACGGCCCGGTGAAAAACCCGTGGAACCTGGAACACGTGCCCGGCGGTTCGTCCGGTGGCTCGGCCGCGGCCGTTGCCGCTCGTCTGTTGCCAGCCGCCACGGCGACCGACACCGGCGGCTCGATCCGCCAGCCAGCTGCGTTTACCAACCTGACCGGTCTGAAACCGACATACGGTCGCGTTTCGCGCTGGGGCATGATCGCCTACGCTTCCAGTCTCGATCAGGGCGGCCCATTGGCGCGCACTGCCGAAGACTGCGCGATCCTGCTGCAAGGTATGGCCGGCTTCGACACCAATGACTCCACCAGCATCGACGAGCCCGTGCCGGATTACAGCGCCAGCCTCAACGACTCGCTGAAAGGCCTGCGCATCGGTGTGCCGAAGGAGTATTTCAGCGCCGGTCTCGACCCGCGCATTGCCGAGCTGATCCACAACAGCATCAAGGAGCTGGAAAAGCTCGGTGCCGTGATCAAGGAAATCAGCCTGCCGAACATGCAGCACGCGATTCCTGCGTACTACGTGATCGCTCCGGCAGAAGCCTCGTCCAACCTGTCGCGTTTCGACGGCGTGCGCTTCGGCCATCGCTGCGCAGATCCAAAGAACCTCGAAGACTTGTACAAGCGTTCCCGTGGCGAAGGCTTCGGCCCGGAAGTGCAGCGCCGGATCATGGTCGGCGCCTACGCGTTGTCCGCCGGTTACTACGACGCCTACTACCTGAAGGCGCAGAAGATTCGCCGTCTGGTGAAGAACGACTTCATGGCTGCCTTTAATGAGGTCGACATCATCCTCGGCCCAACCACGCCAAACCCGGCCTGGAAGCTGGGCGCCAAGAACAGCGACCCGGTGGCTGCGTACCTGGAAGACGTCTACACCATCACCGCCAACCTCGCCGGTCTGCCGGGCTTGTCCATGCCAGCCGGTTTTGTCGATGGTCTGCCGGTCGGCGTGCAATTGCTCGCCCCGTATTTCCAGGAAGGCCGTTTGCTCAACGTTGCGCACCAGTATCAGTTGAACACTGACTGGCACACCCGCACCCCAACCGGCTTCTGAGGAGAAACACATGCAATGGGAAGTCGTGATCGGGCTGGAGATTCATACCCAGCTCACCACCCGGTCGAAAATCTTTTCCGGTAGCTCCACCACGTTCGGTTCCGAGCCGAACACCCAGGCCAGCCTGGTTGACCTCGGTATGCCTGGCGTATTGCCGGTGCTGAACCAGGAAGCCGTGCGCATGGCAGTGATGTTCGGTCTGGCGATTGATGCCGAGATCGGCCAGCACAACGTGTTCGCCCGTAAAAACTATTTCTACCCGGACCTGCCGAAGGGCTACCAGATCAGCCAGATGGAACTGCCGATCGTAGGCAAGGGCCACCTGGACATCGCTATGGAAGACGGCACGATCAAACGTGTCGGCGTCACCCGTGCGCACCTGGAAGAAGACGCCGGTAAAAGCCTGCACGAAGAGTTCAACGGCGCCACCGGCATCGACCTGAACCGTGCCGGCACGCCGCTACTGGAAATCGTCTCCGAGCCGGACATGCGCAGCGCCAAGGAAGCCGTGGCCTACGTCAAGACCATCCACGCGCTGGTGCGTTACCTGGGCATCTGCGACGGCAACATGGCCGAAGGTTCGCTGCGTTGCGACTGTAACGTGTCGATCCGTCCGAAAGGCCAGGTCGAATTCGGCACCCGCTGCGAGATCAAGAACGTCAACTCGTTCCGCTTCATCGAGAAGGCGATCAACAGCGAAGTGCGTCGTCAGATCGAGCTGATCGAAGACGGCGGCAAAGTGATCCAGCAGACCCGCCTGTACGATCCAAACAAAGACGAAACCCGTCCGATGCGCAGCAAAGAGGAAGCCAACGACTACCGTTACTTCCCCGATCCGGACCTGCTGCCGGTGGTCATCGAGAACTCGTTCCTGGACGAGGTGCGCGCCACGCTGCCGGAATTGCCACCGCAGAAACGCGAGCGCTTCCAGGCGCAGTTCGGCCTGTCGGTGTATGACGCCAGCGTCCTCGCCACCAGCCGTGAGCAAGCCGATTACTTCGAAAAAGTCGTGAGCATCAGCGGCGACGCCAAGCTGGCGGCCAACTGGGTGATGGTTGAACTGGGCAGCCTGCTGAACAAGCAAGGCGTGGAAATCGATCAGTCGCCGGTCTCGGCCGAGCAACTGGGCGGCATGCTGCTGCGCATCAAGGACAACACCATCTCCGGCAAGATCGCCAAGGTCGTGTTCGAAGCGATGGCCAACGGCGAAGGCAGCGCGGACGAGATCATCGACAAGCGCGGCCTCAAGCAAGTGACCGACAGCGGCGCGATCTCGGCGGTGCTGGACGAAATGCTCGCGGCCAACGCCGAGCAGGTCGAGCAATACCGCGCGGCAGACGAAGCCAAGCGCGGCAAGATGTTCGGCTTCTTTGTCGGTCAGGCCATGAAAGCCTCCAAAGGCAAGGCCAACCCGCAACAGGTCAACGAACTGCTGAAAAGCAAGCTCGAAGGCTGACCGGAATGGAGCCAGCTCAAATTACTGGCTCCATTCCCTGTGGCGAGGGAGCTTGCTCCCGCTGGTCTGCGAAGCAGACCCAAATCGGCAATCGCACTCTTTCAGTAAGAATGCATCAAACGATTTGCGACCGCTTCGCGGCCGAGCGGGAGCAAGCTCCCTCGCCACATTTATTTTCGGAAGCTTTCAAATGAAGCGTCTACTGGGTGCCTGCGCCCTGCTCGCTCTGCTGGCCGGTTGCGCCAGCAATGATGTCATTGATCCACACGGCTACGACAAGACCGGCATGGCTTCGTATTACGGCGCCAAACATCAAGGTAAACGCACCGCCAGCGGCGAGCGTTTTAACAAGAATTCCCTGACCGCCGCCCATCGCCAGTTGCCGTTCGGCACGCGGGTGAAGGTCACCAATCTGAATAACGACAAGTCCTGCGTGGTCCGTATCAACGACCGCGGGCCGCACACCCGTGGTCGCCTGATTGATCTTTCACACGAGGCCGCCGAACAACTGGGTATGCTCCGTAGCGGCACCGCGCGGGTTCGCGTGCAAGCCCTAGACGATTAACAAACGGAGCCCCGACCATTTCCGGACTTTTCGATTTACCCCTGATCAGCGTGATTGAATTGCTCGGAGGCCTGCTGTTGCTGATCGCCGGTGCCGAGTTGATGGTCCGTGGTGCCGTGCGCCTGGCGGCGCGCTTGCAGGTGCGGCCACTGATCATCGGCCTGACCATCGTCGCCCTGGGCAGTAGCGCGCCGCAAATGGCCGTCAGCCTGCAAGCCACCCTGGCGCAAAACGCCGACATCGCCGTCGGCAGCGTGATCGGCAGCAGCATCTTCAACATCCTCGTCACCCTCGGGCTTTCGGCGCTGATCATTCCGCTGCGGGTTTCGCGGCAACTGGTGCGCCTGGATATTCCTCTGATGATCGGCGCCAGCCTGCTGGTGTTTTTACTGGCGTGGAATGAAGAGCTGAACCGTGTGGACGGCATGATTCTGCTGGCCGCCCTGGCGCTGTATCTGGGCTTGCTGCTGCGCCAGTCGCGGCACTCGGCCCGTCCGCCCTCCCATGACGGAACACTTCGGGCACCGTGGTTCAGCAGCGTGCTGATGATCGTCACCGGACTGGCGATGCTGGTCTACGCCGGGCATTTGTTGCTGGGGGCCGCCGTGGCGGTCGCCACTGATCTGGGGCTGTCGGAGCGTGTCATCGGCCTGACCATCGTCGCCGTCAGCACCTCTCTGCCGGAACTGGCCACCTCGTTGATCGCTGCGTTGCGCGGTCAACGGGACATTGCCGTGGGCAACGTGATCGGCAGCAACCTGTTCAACCTCCTGGGTGTGCTCGGCCTGACCGCGCTCGTCGCGCCCTCGCCGTTGTCAGTCTCGCCCAATGCGCTGGATTTCGACCTGCCGGTGATGCTCGGTGTCGCGGTGTTGTGCCTGCCGCTGTTCTACACCGGTTACCGGGTGACCCGCGCCGAAGGTCTGCTGTTCCTGGGTTTGTACCTGGCTTACGGTCTGCACGTGGTGTCGTTCACCACCGGCATGCCCCTGGCCGGCAAGCTTGAACACCTGATGCTGTTTTACGTCCTCCCGGCGCTGGTGGCGTTTCTGCTGTTCACGTCGCTGCGCGCCTGGCGTCGCCAACACCACAAGAGGGAAATGCCGTGACCGATAACAAAAAGCCTGGCGTTGAAGTCCGCCGCCAAGTGATGGGCGATGCGTTCGTCGACCGCGCATTGGGCAATGCCACCGAGTTCACCCAGCCGCTGCAGGACTTCGTCAATGAACACGCCTGGGGCGCCGTGTGGAACCGCGAAGGTCTGCCACTGAAAACCCGCAGCCTGATCACCCTCGCCGCCCTGACGGCGTTGAAATGCCCGCAAGAATTGAAAGGGCACGTGCGCGGTGCGTTGAACAACGGTTGCACAGTAGAAGAGATTCGTGAGGCGCTGCTGCATTGCGCGGTGTATGCCGGTGTGCCGGCGGCGATTGATGCGTTTCGCGCGGCGCAGGAAGTGATCGACAGTTATCAGAAGCCTGAGTAAGTCTTCAAAGGTTGTGGTGACAGGACTGGCGCCATCGCGAGCAAGCTCGCTCCCACAGTGGTCTTCAGTGTTTATGCAATTTGTGCAGCAAAGCAGATCCCTGTGGGAGCGAGCCTGCTCGCGATGAGGCCCTGGAGAACGCCGCAACCCCCTGGACTAGATCCACCCACCCCACTGCAACAAAAAGATCCCGATATTGGTGGTCACCGCCGCCATCAAGGTAGTGATCACAATGATCGCCGCCGCCAGCTCATGATTGCCATCGGCCTGACGGGCCATGACAAAACTGGCCGCGGCGGTCGGGCTGCCGAAGTACAGAAACAGAATCCCCAACTCCGCCCCGCGAAATCCCCAAAGCCACGCCCCCAACGTCGCCAGCACTGGCAGGCCGATCATCTTCACCAGGCTTGAGCTGAGCGCCATGTTGCCGCTTTTGCGCAATGCCGCCAGCGACAGCGTGCCGCCGATACAGATCAACGCCAACGGCAACGTGGTTTGCGCCAGGTACTGGCCAGACGTTTCCAGCCACCCCGGCAAGCCGATCTTGAAATACGCGAAGGGCGCCGCCGCAAACACACTGATGATCAGCGGGTTGACCATCACGCTTTTGCAGATGCTCCACGGATCGGATTTGATCACCGGGCTGTACACCGCCAGCACGATGGTCGAGAGCGTGTTGTAAAACAGGATCACCAGCGCCGCGAGAATCGCCCCAAGGGAAATCCCGTAGTCGCCGTACATGCTCGCCGCCAACGCGAGCCCGATGACGCCGTTGTTGCCGCGAAAGGCGCCCTGGGTGTAAATCCCCCGGTCTTCACGCGGGCACTTCCAGATCGCCCAGCCCCAGGCGATGGCAAAACACGCCAGCGTGGCGAGCGAGAAGTAGATCAGCAGCGCCGGTTGCAGTGCAGCGCGCAGGTCGGCATGCAGGATGCCCAGAAACAGCAACGCCGGCATGGTGACGTTGAACACCAGGGCCGACGCGGTGTGGATGAAGTTGTCGTTGATCCACTCGATGCGCTTAAGCAACACCCCCAGAAACAGCATGGCAAACACCGGCGCGGTGATGTTCAGGGTTTCGAGGAAGATAGCCAGCATGCCGGGGATAACCTTGGGTGAGCGTCGTTAGGGGGCTAATGATAAGCCACCGGATCCCCTGCCGTCTGGTAGACCGCCATCGCGAGCAAGCTCGCTCCCACATTGATCTTCAGTGTTCATACAATTTGTGCAACAAAGAAGATCCCCTGTGGGAGCGAGCTTGCTCGCGATGCAGGCGACGCGGTCTCAGGTAATCGGCGCCGGGTTAAACAGGGTGATGTCGTTATGCAGTTTGTGCTGCTCGGCCCAGGTCTGCTTCTTGCCGCTGGCCACGTCCAGGTAGTAGTGGAACAACTCCCAGCCGAGGTCTTCGATCGAAGCGCGCCCGGTCGCAATCCGCCCGGCATCGATGTCGATCAGGTCCGGCCAGCGTTGCGCCAGTTCGGTCCGGGTCGACACCTTGACCACCGGCGCCATCGCCAAACCATACGGCGTACCGCGCCCGGTGGTGAACACGTGCAGGTTCATCCCCGCCGCCAGCTGCAACGTCCCGCAGACAAAATCACTGGCCGGGGTCGCGCAGAAGATCAGCCCTTTGCGCTTGAAACGCTCGCCAGGGCCCAGCACTCCGTTGATCGCGCTGCTGCCGGATTTGACGATTGAGCCCAGGGACTTCTCGACAATGTTCGACAACCCGCCCTTCTTGTTGCCCGGCGTGGTGTTGGCGCTACGGTCCGCTTCACCCTTGGCCAGGTAACGGTCGTACCAGTCCATTTCCCGCACCAGTTCCTGAGCAACCTCCTCAGTCTCCGCGCGGGAAGTCAGCAGGTAAATCGCATCGCGCACTTCGGTGACTTCGGAAAACATCACCGTCGCGCCAGCACGCAGCAACAGGTCCGAGGCATAACCCAGCGCCGGGTTGGCGGTGATGCCGGAAAACGCATCGCTGCCGCCGCACTGCATGCCCAGAATCAGCTCGGACGCCGGCACGGTTTCCCGGCGACGCTGGTCGAGCTTCTTCAAACGGGTCTCGGCCAGCGCCATGATCTGTTCGATCATCTCGGTGAAACCGTGACTCGAATCCTGCAAGCGGTACAGCCACGGGTCGCTCAAATCCACCGAACTGTCGTTCTCGTGCATCACCTGCCCGGCCTGCAATTTCTCGCAGCCCAGGCTGATGACCAAGGCTTCGCCCCCCAGGTTCGGGTTGCGCGCCAGGTTGCGCACGGTGCGGATCGGAATGTAGGCGTCGGTGGCCGTAATGGCCACGCCGCAGCCGTAGCTGTGGGTCAGCGCCACCACGTCATCGACGTTCGGATAAAGCGGCAGCAACTCGTCCTTGATGCGCTTGACCGCATGGTCCAGCACACCGGTCACACACTGAACGGTCGTGGTAATCCCCAGAATGTTGCGCGTGCCGACGGTGCCGTCGGCATTGCGATAACCCTCGAACGTATAGCCTTCCAGCGGTGCCTGCGCCGCCGGCACTTCAGTGGACAGCGGCAGGCTGTCCAGCGGTGGCGCGGTGGGCATGCGCAGTTGATCTTCCTTGACCCAGCTGCCGCGAGGAATCGGCTGCAACGCGTAGCCAATGGTCTGGCCGTAACGAATCACCTGACCGCCCTCGGGAATGTCCTCGAGGGTGACTTTATGGCTCTGTGGCACGAAGTCCACGGTCACCAGACCATCAGGAAACTCGGTGCCGGCCGGTACGCCTTGGTCATTGACCACGATCACGACGTTGTCCCGCTCGTGCAAGCGGATGTAGCGCGGCGAGTCGGAATGTTCAATCAACTGCATGACGCCGCTCCTCAGGAATGCGCTTGAGACAATTTGTTATTAGTTTCAGGACCGCTGACGGGCGGCTCTTTGAGCACCACACGCTTGATCGGACCGACGATCACCAGGTAGCTGAACACCGCGACCAGTGCGTTGCAACCGACAAACACCAGCGCCCATTTGAACGAGCCAGTGGAGCTGATGATGTAACCGATGACGATTGGGGTGGTGATCGAAGCGATGTTGCCGAAGGTGTTGAACAAGCCACCGCTCAGACCGGCGATCTGTTTCGGCGAGGTGTCGGACACCACCGCCCAACCCAGCGCACCCACGCCTTTGCCGAAGAACGCCAACGCCATGAAACCAACGACCATCCATTCAACATCGACATAGTTGCACGCCACGATGCTGCTGGAGACCAGCAGACCGGCAATGATCGGCGCCTTGCGGGCGAAGGTCAGGGAATGCCCTTTGCGCAGCAGGTAATCGGAAATCACCCCGCCAAGCACACCACCGATAAACCCGCAGATCGCCGGCAACGAGGCAATGAAACCGGCCTTGAGGATGGTCATGCCGCGTTCCTGCACCAGGTACACCGGGAACCAGGTCAGGAAGAAGTAGGTGATGCCGTTGATGCAGTACTGGCCCAGATACACGCCGAGCATCATGCGGTTGGTCAGCAACTGGCGGATGTAGTCCCACTTCGGACCGTCGACCTTCTTGCCTTTGCCTTTGTCCTGGTCCATGTCGACCATGCCGCCGTTGTCGGCGATGTGCTTGAACTCGGCGTCGTTGATCATCGGGTGTTGGCGCGGGCTGTGGATAACCTTCAGCCAGATCCCCGAGAAGATAATGCCGATCACGCCCATGACGATGAACACGTGCTGCCAGCCGAAGCTGTAGACGATCCAGCCCATCAGCGGTGCGAACAACACGGTGGCAAAGTATTGCGCCGAGTTGAAGATCGCCGAAGCGGTGCCGCGTTCAGCGGTCGGGAACCAGGCCGCCACGATGCGTGCGTTACCCGGGAAGGATGGAGCTTCGGCCAGGCCCACCAAAAAGCGCAGCATGAACAGCGCAACCACCGCCGTGGACATGCCGAACTCACCGACATAACCCTGCAGCACGGTGAACAGCGACCAGGTGAAGATGCTTAATGCGTAGATTTTTTTCGAGCCAAAACGGTCCAGCAGCCAGCCACCTGGAATTTGCCCGGCCACGTAGGCCCAACCGAATGCAGAGAAGATGTAACCGAGGGTGACCGCGTCGATGCCGAGGTCTTTTTGCAGGCTGGAGCCCGCGATGGCGATAGTGGCCCGGTCGGCGTAGTTGATCGTGGTCACAAGGAAAAGCATGAGCAGAATCAAATAGCGGACGTGAGTCGGCTTGGTCGCTTGCATGTAGATGTACTCCCACTGATTATTTTTATGCGGGTAATAACGATGTTTTTTGTAGGAGCCGGCTTGCTGGCGATGCAGGCACCTCGGTGTGTCATTTACACCGCGGTGACGCGATCGCCAGCAAGCCGGCTTCTACAGGTATTGCGTGTTTCAGGAACCGATGTAGCTGGTCTTCACGACCGTGTAGAACTCTTGCGCGTAGCGACCTTGCTCGCGGGAACCATAGGATGAACCTTTACGCCCGCCGAATGGAACGTGGTAATCCACGCCCGCCGTCGGCAGGTTGACCATCACCATCCCGGCCTGGGAATGGCGCTTGAAGTGGTTGGCGTACTTCAGCGACGTGGTGGCGATGCCCGCCGACAGACCGAACTCGGTGTCGTTGGCCATGGCCAGCGCGGCGTCGTAATCAGCGACGCGAACGATGTTGGCGACCGGGCCGAAAATCTCTTCGCGGCTGATGCGCATTGCGGCTTCGCTGTCGGCAAACAGCGTTGGCGCGAGGTAGTAGCCTTCGGTGTCACAGGTCACCAGACCGCCACCGCTGACCAGACGTGCACCTTCGGACTGGCCGATGTCGATGTACTTCAAGTCCTGTTCAAGCTGGGCTTGCGAGACAACCGGGCCGATGTCGGTGCCGGTTTTAAGCGCGTGGCCGACCTTGATCGACTTCATGCGTTCGGCCATGGCTTCGACGAACTTGTCATGAATCCCGGCGGTGACGATGAAGCGGCTCGACGCCGTGCAACGCTGACCGGTGGAGTAGAACGCGCTCTGCACCGACAGCTCGACCGCTTGTTTGAGGTCGGCATCGTCGAGAATGATTTGCGGGTTCTTGCCCCCCATTTCCAGCTGAACCTTGGCCTGACGCGAGACGCAGCTGACCGCGATCTGACGACCGACACCGACCGAACCGGTGAAGCTGATGCCGTCGACTTTCGGGCTTTGCACCAACGCATCGCCCACCACGCGACCGCTGCCCATCACCAGGTTGAAGACGCCGGCCGGGAAGCCTGCGCGGGAGATGATTTCCGCCAGTGCCCAGGCGCAACCCGGCACCAGATCGGCCGGCTTCAGCACGACGCAGTTACCGTAGGCCAGGGCCGGGGCGATTTTCCACGAAGGGATCGCGATCGGGAAGTTCCACGGGGTGATCAGGCCAACGACGCCCAGTGCTTCGCGAGTGACTTCGACGTTCACACCCGGGCGCACCGACGGCAAGTAGTCGCCGGACAGACGCAGGCATTCACCGGCGAAAAACTTGAAGATATTACCGGCGCGGGTCACTTCGCCGATGGCTTCGGGCAGGGTCTTGCCCTCTTCGCGAGCCAGCAAGGTGCCGAGCTCTTCGCGACGCGCGAGGATTTCAGTACCGACTTTATCCAGTGAATCGTGGCGCGTCTGAATGCCCGAAGTCGACCAGGCCGGAAACGCAGCACGCGCGGCGTCGATGGCAGCGTGGACCTGGGCCAGATCAGCCTTGGCGTAGTCGCCGATGGTGTCGGTCAGTTCGGACGGGTTGATATTGGCGCAGTAATCACTGCCCGCAACCCATTCACCGTTGATGTAGTTATCGAAACGCTTTGTATCAGCCACAACAATCTCCTCACGCAAAAGGCCGCTGATTGCTCAGCGGCCTTATTAATCGGGTGTGTTACTGCGCACCTTGCTTGTCGATCAGCGCGGCCAGAGCTTCGTATTCTTCTGGCAGCAGATCGGTCAGCGGTGCACGCACAGGACCTGCGTCATAGCCGGCAATTTTTGCCCCGGCCTTGACGATGCTCACCGCGTAACCGGCTTTGCGGTTACGGATGTCCAGGTACGGCAGGAAGAAGTCGTCGATGATCTTCCCGACGGTGGCGTGATCTTCGCGGGCAATGGCGTGGTAGAAATCCATCGCGGTTTTCGGGATGAAGTTGAACACCGCCGAGGAGTAGACCGGTACGCCCAATGCCTTGTAAGCAGCGGCATAGACTTCGGCGGTCGGCAAACCGCCCAGGTAGCTGAAGCGATCACCGAGGCGGCGACGGATCGACACCATCAACTCGATATCGCCCAGGCCATCCTTGTAACCGATCAGGTTCGGGCAGCGCTCGGCCAGGCGTTCCAGCAATGGCGCGGTCAGGCGGCAGACGTTGCGGTTGTACACCACCACGCCGATATTCACCGATTTGCACACGGCTTCAACGTGGGCGGCAACGCCGTCCTGGCTGGCTTCGGTCAGATAGTGCGGCAGCAGCAACAGGCCTTTGGCGCCCAGACGCTCGGCTTCCTGTGCGTATTCGATGGCTTGGCGAGTCGAACCGCCCACGCCAGCCAGAATCGGCACGCTGGTTTCGCAGGTGTCGACGGCGGTCTTGATGATTTCCGAATATTCGCTGGCCGCCAGAGAGAAGAACTCACCGGTGCCGCCCGCGGCGAACAACGCCGTGGCGCCGTATGGGGCCAGCCATTCGAGACGCTTGATGTAGCCAGCGCGATGGAAATCGCCCTGAGCATTGAAATCGGTGACCGGGAAAGACAGCAGGCCAGAAGAGAGGATGGACTTCAGTTCTTGTGGATTCATTATTCGAACACCCTGGGTAGCGACGTTTGTGTGAGAAAAGCGTTCAGCCTGTGGCCGAGTTGTAGGTCATCGTACAACTTAAATAATAACCGTCAACTGCATTTCATCGGTGTGCCCGGAATTTGTGTCGGAAAGGTATTTTCTTGACGTAGGAAGTTTCTCACCTAAGCTCTGATTGGCTGTATATACATACAGCTATCTTGAATCATACCGACGACATATCAAGGAGCCAGAAATGTCAGGTCTACAGACTCAACCGCAGGAAAAACCCAAGCAGGTCATCGCTAACCTGGATGAGCTTTTTACCGAAAATGGCATTGCCATCAACGACAACGATTCTCTGGTTTTGCATCTTGCTGAACACCACGACGCTCCTCGACCCTCCGGAAAAGCCTTGAAAGGCAAGCCGCAATTGAGGTTCGAGGGCGGCGAGCACACCGCCATCGGTGACGGCACGCTGCTGCGTTTCATCAAGGACGCGCCCGCTGTGCCCGCCTCGCAAGTAGCGCTGCATCTGCCAAACGGACTGGCGCTAACTTACGGTCAGGTCGTCGCCCTGGGCGGTGACTTTTATGGCATTCCCGATCAACCGGTCAGCGACGGCGCCACCCCTGCCGATCGCATCCAGCGCTTTACCAACGCGTTCAATTCGCTGGCGGTGCTACCCGCGTCCAATGCCGAAGCCAAGCTGATCCTCGGCGTCATGCAGAAGGAAATCGCCGCCGTTAAACAGGCGATCAAGGACGGTAAACAGCCTCACGAGGCGTATGACGCCCTCGGAGATACGTTGTCCGAAGAGTGGAACAAAATCACCGGCGGCGGCAGTTTCGTCTCGGCGCTTTTTCCCTTGGGACGCTATCTGAAACTGGCCGCCAACAATGCTGACCACTTCGCCGAATGGGCGCTGCTGGCCTATATCGCCGGGCACACGGCAGCCCTGCAACAAGCGGTGAAGGCTCACAGCAGCAACGATGAAAAGCAACTGGAACTGGCCTACGCGATGAACGCGTTTGCCGATCACTACCTGACCGACCTGTTTTCTGCCGGCCATTTGCGAGTACCGCGTAAGCAGTTGGCTGCGGTGGTCACCCCCAGCGATCTGGGCTCACTGATTACCCGCTTCATGCACGACGAAGACAGCAAGTTCGGCCTCAATGTGCGCAACGGCAACGGCGATCACTGGCGTGGGTACGGCGACAAACGCTACTTCGACGCCCTCTCCAGCGCCAATCGCGTCCAAGTGAATCAGGCGGTGCAGATGTCAGCGGACGAAGTGTTTGCGGCGTATCTCAGCGGCACCGCCACAGTTCCCGGCAACTTTGGCGCCTTGAAAAAGACCCCGGATCTGCAAGCCGTATTGAATCCGGCGAACAACTTTTCACCGCTGTTCCGGGTTGAAGGCAACAAAGTGCTACGGCGCAAGGACGTCAACAACCTGAACGACACCGCCACCGTCGATGACTGGTGGGGCTGGAGCACGTACTTGCTGCTCAAGGACTACAAACCCACTGGCAACGTGGCGTGATAAGGAGATCGATGATGACTATCAAATTGAAACTGGAATTGGCTTCGGGGCAATCGCTGAAGGGAGCGCCGTTGGAGTTGTTGTCCAAAGGCGAGCCGATTGCTTGGGCGGTGGTGGATGACCATGGGTATGTGGCGTTCGATGCCAAACAGGGGGCTACTGATTTTGCGGTGCGGGTGGATCGTTCGATCCTGAGAACGGGCTGAGCCACTCACCTGATCGTTCCCACGCTCTGCGTGGGAACGATCTACAACAAATCCTTCAGCCAGAAACCTACCCCCGCTGCGCCTCAGCCTCTTCATGCGCATGGCGCAGCCGCTCTCGACTGTTCGTCAAATGCAACCGCATCGCCGCCCGCGCCGCATCTGAATCCTGGCGCGCAATCGCGTCATAAATCTCTTCGTGTTCGCGGCTCAGACGACTCATGTAGTGCTGCTGGTCGTCATGGGCGAGACGCGCGGAGTTGAGGCGCGTGCGCGGAATGATGCTGGTGCCCAGGTGGGTCATGATGTCGGTGAAGTAGCGGTTACCGGTCGACAGGGCGATTTGCAGGTGGAACTGGAAGTCGGACGCCACGGCATCACTGGCGTGGGCGGCACTTTCATTCAACGCGTCCAGCGCGGCGCGCATCAAGGCCAACTGTTCCGGGCTGCGGCGTTGTGCGGCGAGGCCGGCGGATTCCACTTCGAGGCTGATACGCAGCTCCAGGATCGCCAGTACATCACGCAGGGTGACCACGGTCGCCGGGTCGATGCGGAAACCGCTCGGGCTCGGAGTGTCGAGTACGAAGGTGCCGATGCCGTGACGGGTTTCCACCTGCCCGGCCGCCTGCAAACGGGAAATCGCCTCGCGCACCACGGTGCGGCTGACGCCATGGGCATCCATGATCGCCGACTCGGTGGGCAATTTGTCGCCGCGCTTGAGGTGACCGTCGCGGATCTGCTCGGACAGCACCGTCACCAATTCCTGTGCGAGGCTGCGGCGCTTGCGAGGGAGGCGTGGTGCGTCGATCGGGTTTTCCATGGTAAACGTCTGTCTCGAAAATTGCGGCTGAAACCGCATCATAGCTCAACGCGGTTGTACGATCACCGTCAGCGAACACTATCCCTTTGGGAGCGGACTTTTGTAGCGAGGGGCGTGCCCCCTCGCCACAAAGGCTCGCCTCCCACAGGAGGGGCGGTGGTGTTTATGCGATCACGGCCTGGTCCACCAGATGACCATTTTCAATGCGCACATGCCGTGGGTGGAAACGCTTCAGGCTGCTGCGATGCCCGACGCTGACAATGCTCAGCCCCGGAATCTCATCGATCAACGCCTGATACAGCGAAGCCTCATCCTCTTCGTCCATCGCCGACGTCGCTTCGTCCATGTAAAGCCACTGCGGTGCGTAAAGCAGCGCGCGGGCGAAGGCCAGGCGTTGCTGCTCACCCGGCGACAGCATACGCTGCCAGTGATTGGCTTCGTCGAGCCGCGCAACGAGGTGCGGCAACCGACAAGTCTCCAGCACATGCACATAACGTTCGTGCGGATAGGTCTCGCCGGCCTGTGGATAACTCAGCGCCTCGCGCAACGTGCCAATCGGCAGGTACGGCTTTTGCGGCAGGAACAGGTAACGCGCCGCTGGCAGACGAATGCTGCCATGCCCCGCCGGCCACAAGTGCCCCATCGCCCGCAGCAAGGTCGACTTGCCGCTGCCGGAACGACCGCTGAGCATGACGCGTTCGCCCTCCTCCACGGTCATGTCGGCGTTGGTCAGCAAATGACGACCGTCGGCCAGATCGAGGCCCAGGTTGTGCACTTTCAATTCCGTACCCGAATTCTGCACATCGATCGCCGGCGCACGCTCTTCGTTGTCGGTCATGGCCTGGCGGAAACTCAGCAGACGATCGCAAGTGGCCCGCCACGACGCGAGGTTCTGGTACGCGCTGATAAACCAGCTGAAACTCTCCTGCACATTGCCGAACGCCGAACTGATTTGCATCAGCTCGCCGAGTTCGATCTTGCCGGCCAAGTAACGCGGCGAAGCGACGATGAACGGAAAGATGATGGCCGCCTGTTGGTAACCTGCAGTAAAGAACGTCAGACGCTTGGACACCTTCATGATGTCCCAGAAATTGTGCCAGACCATCCCGAAGCGGTTGCTCAAGCGACGGTTTTCATTGGGCTCGCCGTTGTACAGCGCAATGCTCTCGGCATTTTCGCGAATCCGTACCATGGAAAAACGCAGGTCGGCTTCGAAGCGTTGTTGTTGGTTGTTGAGGCCGATCAAGCGACGACCGATCAAATGGGTCAGCCAGCTGCCGACCACGGCATACACCAGCACACACCAGAACATGTAGCCGGGAATGGTAAAACCAAACACTTCGATACTGCCCGACACGCCCCACAGAATGATCGAGAACGACACCAGGCTGACAATATTGCGAAGCAAACCGATGCCCAACTCCAGGGTATTGGAGGTGAAATTGTTGAGGTCTTCGGAAATCCGCTGGTCCGGGTTATCGGTGTAACCGCCCTGCTCCAGCTGGTAGTAATTCTTGTTGCCGAGCCAGCGGGCGAAATGCTTTTCCGTGAGCCAGGCACGCCAGCGAATGGTCAGCATCTGGGTCAGGTAGAGCCGGTACACGGCACCGACAATCGCCACCGCCGCAATTCCGCAGAAATACAGAATCAGCCGCCAGAACGCCGCTTCGTCTTTTTGCTGCAGCGCGTTGTAAAAATCCTTGTACCAGGTGTTGAACCATACCGAGATTCCCACGCTGACCAGGGACAACACAATCACCGCAATCAGCAGCGTCCAGGCCTTGACCTTCTCTTCGCTGCGCCAGTAAGGCGTAATCATCGCCCAGACTTTTCGAAAAAACTGCCCGCGCACAGCATCGTTGACCGCGGAATACTCAGCGTTCTGATTCATGGAAAAGGCTCGATAAAGAAAAGAACACACACGAACCGATCATAGATGATCGGTTCGGGTAATCGCGAGGGCTGGCGATAATCGTTCAGCAACCGTTCAGCGGCGGACCGGACGCTTTTGCAGTTTGCGCTGCAGCGTGCGGCGGTGCATGCCCAAGGCGCGGGCAGTGGCGGAGATGTTGCCTTCGTGCTCGGTCAGTACGCGCTGGATGTGTTCCCACTGCAAGCGGTCGACCGACATCGGGTTTTCCGGCACCAGGGTGTCGAGGTCGGCGTGCTCGGAGAGCAGCGCGGCCAGCACGTCGTCGGCGTCGGCCGGTTTGCACAGGTAGTTGCAGGCGCCGCGCTTGATCGCCTCGACGGCGGTGGCGATGCTCGAATAACCGGTGAGGATCACCACGCGCATTTCCGGGTCGAGCTCGAGCAGTTTGGGCAGCAACACCAGGCCCGAGTCGCCGTCCATTTTCAGGTCCAGCGCGGCGTAATCCGGGATGTCGGCCTGGGCGATGACCAGGCCCTCTTCGGCAGAACCGGCGGTGCTGACGCGAAAACCACGGCGGGCCATGGCGCGGGCCATCACGCGGGTGAAGGTGGCATCGTCGTCTACCAGCAGCAAATGCGGCAGTTCTTCGCCTTCAACTTGGATCTCGTCACTCATGTTCGTCTCCTCGGGCGACACGGGGCAGGCGCAGCTCGGTGAGCGTGCCGCCTTCCTCATGACTGTAGAGTTTCACTGAGCCGCCGGCGCGTGTCACGCTGGCCTTGCTCAAAAACAGGCCCAGGCCGAAACCTTTGCCCTTGGTGGTAAAAAACGGCTTGCCGATCTGTTCGGCAATGGCCAGCGGCACACCGGCGCCGTGGTCGCGAATGCTGATGGTCAGGTCTTCGGCATTCCAGTCCAGCGTCACCTGCAACCCTTCGGGGCACGCATCGGCGGCGTTGTTCAGCAAATTCAGCAAGGCTTGGGTCAAATCTGGCGGCGGCGCCATGCGCGGCACCGTGCCTTGGCCCAGGCGCTGGAAGCGGTAACTGGCTTCCGGGCGCATCAAGTGCCAGCGGTTCAGCGCTTCGTCGAGCCAGTCGGTGACGTCCTGCATCTCCACGGCCAAGCGGCGATTGGCCTCGGCGGCGCGCACCAGTTGCTGCAAGGTCTCTTTGCAGAGTTTGACCTGATCCTGCAACACGCTCAAATCGTCCTGCAACAGCGGGTCGGGATGGTCCTGGCGCATTTCCTTGAGCAGCACGCTCATGGTCGCCAGCGGCGTACCCAACTCGTGGGCGGCGCCCGCGGCCTGGGTCGCGACGGCCAGCAATTGCTGGTCGCGCAGGCCTTCCTCACGACGGATGGCGCGCAGTTCTTCCTGACGGCGCAGCTCTTCAGCCATGCGCGCGGCGAAGAAGGTGATGACCGCTGCGGCAAGGGCAAAACTCAGCCACATGCCGTAGATCTGCAGGTTTTCCCGGGCGATGGGGAAAGTTTCCAGTGGATAGAACCGCGCCAGCAACAACGTATAAAGCGCCAGCGCGATCCCGGACAGAATCACCGAATATCGCCACGGCAACGTCACGGCGGCGATGGTCAGCGGCACCAGGTAATAGGAGACAAACGGGTTGGTCGAGCCGCCGGAGAAATACAGCAGGGCACTGTGGATAAACAGATCGCAGGCCAATTGCAGGGCATATTCCAGCTCGGTGACCGGCCACGAGGTGCGCAGGCGAACCGCAGTGAACGCGCACAACAGCATCGAACAGCCGAGGGTCATCGCCAGTTGCACCCACGGCAACGGCAGCAGATCGAACCAGTAGGCCAGGCCCACGGAACCGGCCTGAGCGGCGAGTACTAAAGTGCGGATGAACGTCAGCCGCCAGAGGTTCTGGCGAGTGGCGGAAGTGATTTGAACGGGGGCGAGCATGAGCTCTCCTGATGAGCGCTCCAGGCGGATCGCACGGAGTATAACCAAGCACGGGGGCTGGCAGGCAAAAGTGCGGCAAACAGCCACAGTCTATCGATCTGGCATTTCCTCTGTGGCGAGGGAGCTTGC
>NZ_LT607561.1:354-10040 GCF_900095275.1 Pseudomonas sp. UMAB-40 | reverse complement strand
GTCCAGCGGGAGCAAGCTCCCTCGCCACAGGGTTCGCCGATATCTGTATAGAAGTTGTAACTGTGCGAACCGGATCAATAAAGTTAGAGTCTGATGGTTTCACGCAGGCTCGGACCTTAACCCCTGCGCACCTCCAAGGAGTTTTCATGCACAGTTTCCGCCGCAGCGCCGCCCTTCTTGCCCTTAGCGTTGGCACGGTTGCCAGCCTCCCGGCCCTGGCCGCCGACGAGCTTCATTACAACCAGATCGCCCTGCGTGCCGAAGTCAGTCAGGAAGTGGCCCGCGACCTGATGATCGTGACCCTCTACACCGAAGAACAAAACACCGACCCGGCCAAACTCGCTGCCGACGTCAGCACCACCATGAACAAAGCGCTGGCCCAGGCCAAACAGGTCAAGGAAGTCACCCTGCGCCAGGGCAGCCGCAACAGCTATCCGATCTACGACACCAAGGGCCAGAAAATCACCGGCTGGCGTGAACGCGCCGAACTGCGCCTGGAAAGCTCCGACTTCGCCGCGCTGTCAAAGCTGACCGGCGAACTGCTGACCGACCTGAAAATGGGCGGCATGGACTTCGCCATCGCCACGCCAACCCGCAAGGCCAGCGAAGATGCGCTGCTTAAAGAAGCCGTCACCGCGTTCAAGGCTCGCGCGCAACTGGCGACCGATGCCTTGGGCGGCAAGGGTTACAAAATCGTCAGCCTGAACCTGAACAGCAACGGTTATCCACAACCATACATGCGTGGTCCGATGATGATGAAAGCGGCCGGCATGGATGGAGCGCCGGTGACGCCTGAGGTTGAGGCAGGCACGAGCCAGGTCAGCATGACGGCGGACGGGGCAATTGAAGTGTTGATGCCTTGATTCGGTAACCCGAACACAGAAACGGCGATCACCTGAAGTGATCGCCGTTTTTTGTTGCCTGGCGGAAAGCCGGCAGGTTTGTCTGATGATTTTGTGGTGATTGATCCACCGTCATCGCGAGCAGGCTCACTCCTGCATGTGATCAGAGTCGTACATAAAATCCATGTACACACTCGCCCCCTGTGGGAGCGAGCTTGCTCGCGATGAACGATGACGCGGTCTACGCCGGATCGACGTTATCCAGTGCCCGATTCACCGCCAACTCCGCCAGCATGATGATCTGCTGAATCGCCAACACCGTATTGCGCTGCGGGCCGATCAGGTTTGCTGCGAAATCACTGGCCATGACACTCGCAGAAGCCAATGACTCGCAGGCTTGGGCCAGGAGACTTTCAGTGTCCATGTCCGGGGCAATCATGAACATAGTGCTGGGGCGGCGGAGTTTGGGGGCGTACTGGTCGGGGGAATCGAGGTAGTAGTCGAGAGCGCGTCTTATGGCTTCGCTGTCTTTGAGTAGTTCTTCATCGCGCAAGGCGTCGGCGTTTGGGTTAGTTTTATTGAAATTCGAATCGGAATTATCGTTGTCCATTTGCAGCTCCTAATCTTAATTGGAGCCATCACTTGCCGTTATGGTCGTGAGGGCCTTCGCCCTACTGATTCAGTTTTCCACTCCTGGCCGCTGATTTAGCAGCGACAGGAACGAGATTAGAGACACCGCTTCCTACCCGGCAACCTGAAAAATGCGTGGGAAAACGCTGTGTTTTTTACACATCTTTCAACACACAAAAATGGAACGCAGAGCGTCCCGGGCTGCATTCCCACGCAGAGTGTAGGGATCGATCAATCGGGAGCAACAGAAAGAGATGGGTCGGCTGTCAGGACGCCATCGCTGGCAAGCCAGCTCCCACAAGGTTCGTATACATCTGCAAAGTCATCGGTCGGCTGTCAGGCCGCCATCGCGATCAGGCTCGCTCCTACAAATCGATCGGCGTACACGCTTCGCTTTTCACCACTCAATAGGCCGAGCGTTAGCTCGCCTGCAGCTCTTGATCTGGCTTTTGATTCTGATCTGCCCGCCCCGTCGGGAGGCTGAGTGGAGGCGTTCATCTGGGGGGTAGGTGCGAAGCGCCGTGCGGCGAAGCCGCACACATCGAGAGGAGGTCGAAGCGAAGCCGACCGGAGGCGATGCCCCCAGATGAATGCCGGAACGAAGGAACGCCGAGCCTAGGCGAGGGGCCGGACGCTGGGGCGAAGACCTTTGCTTCCTTTGGGGCGTTTGCCAAAGGGAGTCGCTGTAAGAGCGAAACCATAGGTGGCCGTTACCGCAGGAATGGATATGTACACCTGAAAGAACATGGTCGGCTACCAGGCCGCCATCGCAGGCAAGCCAGCTCCCACAGGGGTTCGGTGTACATCGGCTAGAGAATGGTCGGCTGTCAGGCCGCCATCGCGAGCAGGCTCCCCCCCACAATTGGACTGGGCACACCTGAAAGTAAATGATCGACTTTCAGGCTCGATCCCAACATTTGCCCACTGCACATCCGTCAGAAAACACTCACTGACAAGACGTTCAACATCTGGAAAAAACCAAAAGCGCTACCGGAAAGAGCAGAGGGTTGCACCCAGGGTATTACCCAACACGCCCACGCAAACCCCAGCAAGTCCCTAAAGCCAACGGTCCCCCACAGATGTCCATTGCCAAACAGTAACGCAACAATCTGCCCCTACAGACACAACAACCCTTTAAACAACAAACACCTACCCACCCAACTACAACTCAATCTCATTCACGCCCACATGCCTCATTCACACCCCTCATGATGGGTATAAATAAGTAACACCTCGCTCCAACCGGGTGCGAAAGTCGAGCCGATCGCCCCGTCGCGGTGCGCCAGACGCACCGAAAAAACCCTGCGCAAACGGTCAAATGCGCATGAATTTATACATATGCGACATTAAGGTACGTTCGTGCCACCGTTTAACGCCTGTGGTCGCTCAGGATCTTGCAATGGGTATGGCCCCTGCATAAGTATCCGCAGGCACGACTCACGAGGTCGTCCTCAAATTCCAAAAATGACAACAAATCATGAGGCCAACATGCTTAAACACGCGGTCATTCCGTTTTTAGTCGGCGCAGGCTTGTTAGCCTCCGCACCTTTCGCCCAAGCGGCGACTAACCTGGTGTTTTGCTCCGAAGGGAGCCCGGCCGGTTTTGATCCTGGTCAGTACACCACCGGAACCGACTTCGACGCCTCTGCAGAAACCATGTTCAACCGCCTGACCCAGTTCGAGCGCGGCGGCACCGCCGTGATTCCTGGTCTGGCGACCAAGTGGGACATCTCCGATGATGGCCTGACTTACACCTTCCACCTGCGTGAAGGCGTCAAGTTCCACACCACCCCGTACTTCAAGCCGACTCGTGAGTTCAACGCCGACGACGTGCTGTTCACCTTCAATCGCATGATTGACAAGAACGACCCGTTCCGCAAAGCGTACCCGACTGAATTCCCGTACTTCACCGACATGGGGATGGACACCAACATCACCAAGATCGATAAAGTCGACGACAAAACTGTCAAGTTCACCCTGAAAGAAGTCGACGCCGCGTTCATCCAGAACATGGCCATGAGCTTCGCCTCGCTCCAGTCCGCCGAGTACGCTGCCCAGTTGCTCAAGGAAGGCAAGGCCGCCGACATCAACCAGAAGCCGGTCGGCACTGGCCCGTTCGTATTCAAGAGCTACCAGAAAGACTCCAACATCCGCTACACCGGGAACAAGGACTACTGGAAGCCTGAAGACGTCAAGATCGACAACCTGATCTTCGCCATCACCACCGACCCGTCGGTGCGTATCCAGAAGCTGAAGAAGAACGAGTGCCAGATCACTCTGTTCCCTCGTCCGGCCGACCTGAAGGCGCTGCAAGAAGACAAGACCTTGAAGGTGCCTAACCAGGCTGGTTTCAACCTGGGCTACATCGCCTACAACGTGATGGACAAGATCAAGGGCAGCGATCAGCCGAACCCGATGGCTCAATTGAAAGTGCGTCAGGCACTGGACATGGCCGTCAACAAGCAGCAGATCATCGACTCCGTCTACCAAGGTGCTGGTCAACTGGCCGTCAACGCCATGCCGCCAACCCAGTGGTCTTACGACACCACCATCAAGGACGCACCGTACAACCCTGAGAAAGCCAAAGAGCTGCTCAAGGAAGCCGGCGTCAAGGAAGGTACCGAGATCAATCTGTGGGCGATGCCGGTACAACGTCCGTACAACCCGAACGCCAAGCTGATGGCTGAAATGCTGCAGTCCGACTGGGCCAAGATCGGTATCAAGGCCAAGATCGTGACCTACGAGTGGGGCGAGTACATCAAGCGTTCCAAAGGCGGCGAAAACGGCGCGATGCTGATTGGCTGGAGCGGCGACAACGGTGACCCGGACAACTGGCTGAACGTGCTGTTCGGCTGCGACTCGCTGCAGGGCAACAACTTCTCCAAGTGGTGCGACAAGAAGTTCGACGGCATCGTCAAAGAAGCCAAGCGCACGACCGATCAGGGCAAGCGCACCGAACTGTACAAACAGGCGCAACACGTCCTCAAAGACGCTGTGCCAATGACACCTATCGCTCACTCGACGGTGTTCCAACCCATGCGCAACAACGTTGAAGACTTCAAGATCAGCCCGTTTGGCTTGAACTCCTTCTACGGCGTCAGCGTCAGCAAATAAGGTTTTGCAACGGCGACGTTTTTAACGTCGCCGTTGCTTTATCTGCCGAGAAAGTAGGAAACAGCCTACATCCAATTCCGTCACGGATGACCGCCGTGATGTCGGATGCGTTGCCTTTTCCCACAAGTCTTTCGGACTCTACGCATTTACTGCCGGACCCACGGCTCATACCGTCGGGATCTGACCAGTGCATGCGTGGGCTCTCGGTTTTGCTGCACGCCATGGTTTGAACTCAGTGATGCCTCTACGTCCGCGGACGGGACGGCGGCTCATTGAAAACACTTAGCGAACGAGAAAAGGGAGCGTCATGCGCCATACCTTGGTTTTATCCGCATTGCTGGGCACCGGCCTGTTGGCCGCCACTTCCATCAGCCAGGCCGCCAGTAACAGCCTGGTGTTCTGCTCCGAAGGCAGCCCGGCTGGCTTCGACACTGCGCAGTACACGACATCGACGGACAACGATGCCGCCGAGCCGCTGTACAACCGATTGGCAGAGTTTGAAAAAGGCGCCACCAACGTCGTACCGGGCCTGGCAACAAGCTGGGATATTTCCGAGGACGGCCTCAAGTACACCTTTCACCTACGCGAAGGGGTGAAATTTCATACGACCAAGTACTTCACGCCGACCCGTGATTTCAACGCCGATGACGTGCTGTTCACGTTCAATCGCATGCTCGATCCGCAGCAACCTTTCCGTAAGGCTTATCCAACCGAGTTCCCGTATTTCAACGGGATGAGCCTGAACAAGAACATCGCCAAGGTCGAGAAGACCGGGCCGCTGACCGTGGTCATGACGCTCAACAGCGTCGACGCCGCGTTCATCCAGAACATCGCCATGAGCTTCGCCGCCATTCTGTCTGCCGAATACGCCGACAAACTGCTGGCCGACGGCAAGCCGAGCGACATCAACCAGAAGCCAATCGGCACTGGCCCGTTCGCGTTCAAGAGTTACCAGAAAGACTCCAACATCCGCTACACCGGCAACAAGCAGTACTGGGACCCGAGCCGGGTCAAACTCGACAACCTGATCTTCTCCATCAACACCGACGCGTCGGTGCGCGTGCAGAAGCTCAAGGCCAACGAGTGCCAGATCACCCTGAGCCCACGTCCCGCCGATGTCCCCGCATTGAAGAACGACGCGGCACTCAAGCTCATCGAGAAGCCTGGTTTCAACCTGGGTTACATCGCCTACAACGTGCGCCACAAGCCTTTCGACCAGCTCGAAGTGCGTCAGGCGCTGGACATGGCGGTGAACAAGCAGGGCATTCTCAACGCCGTCTACCAAGGCGCCGGTCAACTGGCCGTCAACGCCATGCCGCCGACGCAATGGTCCTACGACGACACGATCAAGGACGTCGCCTACAACCCGGAAAAAGCCAAGGAACTGCTCAAGGCTGCCGGCGTGAAAGAAGGCACTGAAATCACCTTGTGGGCGATGCCCGTTCAGCGCCCTTACAACCCGAACGCCAAGTTGATGGCCGAAATGCTCCAGGCTGACTGGGCAAAAATCGGCCTCAAAGTGAAGATCGTCAGCTATGAATGGGGCGAGTACATCAAGCGCACCAAGAATGGCGAACACGACGTCAGCCTGATTGGCTGGACCGGTGACAATGGGGACCCGGACAACTGGCTCGGCACGCTTTACAGCTGCGACGCCATTGGTGGCAACAACTACTCCATGTGGTGCGATCCGGCTTACGACAAGTTCATCAAGCAGGCCAAGGTCGTCACCGACCGCGAACAGCGCACCGTGCTTTACAAACAGGCGCAGCACTACCTCAAGCAACAAGTGCCGATCACGCCTATCGCCCATTCGACGGTTAACCAGCCGTTGAGCGCCAAAATCGAAGGATTCAAAGTGAGTCCATTCGGTCGTAACGTGTTCTCGGGCGTCAGTATCGACCAATAACCGATTAGCCAGAACGCTGGGGGCGCATTGCGCCCTCACGCAAGCGTGTTGCCTGAATTCGCCAATCCGGCCTACAGCAAACGTTTGCGAAGCCTTGTATGAGTTCTAAACCAAATAGCCGGATCACCAAAAAAGACCGGCATAAAAAAAAGAAAGTAAGGAGCTTCACCCATGAAACTGAGCAGCACCGCGTTATTGGCCCTGGCCATCAGCAGCGTAACCGCCACGGCTTACGCAGAAACCCAAAGCCAGGCGTTTACGCCGGTTACCGTCAAAGAGAAAAGCGCCCAAAGCGAAGCCACCGGTTTTGTTGAAGGCCAATCGGTCACCGGTTCCACGCGTAACTGGTATGCGAACGAGTCGTTCAAGCGGGGCGCGACGCTCAACTATCTTAAAAACGGTGAGACTCGCACGACTGACCGTCGCATCAACTGGGTGCAAGGCACGATCATCAAGTACAACTCGGGCTTCACCGAGGGTACTGTCGGTTTCAGCACTGAAGTAGCGGCTTACAACGCCATTGCTCTGGACCGGGATCGCAAAGACCTCGCGTCCGGTAACGGTGGTGCTCCTGAGCCAGGTCGCAGCGGCCGTGGCAACAACCGTACTTTGACTGAGAATGGCGGTGACGCCGTTGATCAGTGGAGCAAACTGGGCCTGGCCAACGTCAAGGCACGTTTCTCCAACACCACGCTGACGGCCGGTCGCCAAAACTTCAGCAGCCCGCAAGTGGATGTCATCGGTAACCGTCCGCTGCCTTCGAGCTTCGAAGGTGTGACCCTGCACAGTGAAGAGCTGGAAAACCTGTCCTTCGACCTCGGCACCTTCGACCGTAACTCGCCGCGTACCGAACAGAGCCAGCGCAAGTTCCGTTCCGAATACGGCGACGGTACCGCTGAAGCGGATCACGTCAACACCGCCGGTATCACTTACACCCCGTTCGCCAGCCTGACCACCAGCCTGTGGGGCACCCAGGCCGAAGACCTGTGGAACCAGTACTACTTCGGCGCCAGCCACGTTCTGGGTGACAGCTCGGTACTGAGCCTGACCACCGGCCTGAACTACTACAAGACCGTCGACGAAGGCAAAAAGCTGCTGGGCGAAATCGACAACGACACCTACTCCCTGTCGTTCGGCCTGACCCACCAGGCTCACAGCCTGACCTTCTCGTACCAGGAAGTGAACGGTAACGAGTACTTCGACTACCTGCACGAAACCAACGGCATCTACCTGGCCAACTCCCTGCTGTCGGACTTCAACGGCCCGAACGAGAAATCGTTCCAGATCGCCTACGGTCTGAACATGGCTGAATACGGCGTTCCTGGCCTGAAGTTCAACATCTACCAGGCTCGCGGCTGGGGCATCGACGGTACTCACTACGCTGGTGGCGGTTACGACGGCGTCCAGTCGATGGACGGCGAAAATCACTATGAATACGGCATCGGTACTTCGTACGCCGTGCAGAGCGGCCCGCTCAAGGCCACCACTGTTCGCGCGACCTACACCGCTCACCGCGCCAGCGAAAACCAGGCCGATGGCAGCCTCAACGAGTTCCGTCTCGTGACCACCATCCCGTTCAACGTCCTGTAATGCACCTGCCGAACGGCTGATTCAATGATGAATCGGCCGTTCGGCTTTTGTCCTTTAACTGATTGCAGAGGGTTCTTGATGAAAATGCTTCCCCTACGTGCGGCCATTGCAGCCGCGTTGCTGAGTGTCGCTGTTGGCGTCTCGGCCAAACCCCTGGTGGTCTGCACCGAAGCCAGCCCGGAAGGCTTCGACATGGTCCAGTACACGACTGCAGTCACAGCCGATGCGGTGGCCGAAACCATCTTCAATCGCCTGGCGGACTTCAAGCCCGGCACCACTGAAGTGATTCCGGCACTGGCCGACTCCTGGGAGATCAGCGAAGACGGTCTGACCTACACGTTCCACCTGCGCAAAGGCGTCAAGTTTCACACCACCGAATACTTCAAGCCGACCCGCGACATGAACGCCGACGATGTGGTCTGGAGCTTCCAGCGTCAGCTGGACCCGAACCACCCATGGCACAAACTGTCGAGCGTTGGCTTCCCGTACTTTGAAAGCATGGGCTTCAAGGAACTGCTGAAAAGCGTCGAGAAAGTTGACGACAACACCGTCAAATTCACCCTGACCCGCCGCGAAGCGCCGTTCCTGGCGGACGTCGCCATGGCCTTCTCCTCGATCTACTCCGCCGAGTACGCCGACCAGTTGCTCAAGGCCAACAAGACCGGCGACCTGAACAACAAACCGGTCGGCACCGGCCCGTTCGTGTTCCAGCGCTACAACAAAGATGCCCAGGTTCGCTTCAAGGCCAACCCGGACTACTTCCGTGGCAAGCCACCGGCTGATGCGCTGATCCTGGCCATCGCCACCGATAACAACGTGCGCCTGCAAAAGCTCAAGGCCAACGAGTGCCAGGTCGCGCTGTATCCGAAACCGGATGACATCCCGAGCATCAAGAAAGACACCAACCTGAAGGTTGATGAGATGAACGCGATGACCGTTTCCTACATCGCCATGAACACCTCGCACAAATACATGAGCGATGTGCGCGTGCGTAAAGCCATCGACATCGCGTTCGACAAGGCGGCCTATGTCAACGCCCTGTTCGGCAAGGGCAATGCGACCGTGGCGGTCAACCCGTACCCGGACACCCTGCTGGGTTACAACCACGAGCTGAAAAACCCGCCACGTGATCTGGACAAGGCTCGCGCCCTGCTCAAGGAAGCGGGCGTGCCGGATGGCACTGTTTTCACGCTGTTCACCCGTAACGGCGGCGGGCCGACCAACCCGAACCCGATGCTCGGCGCGCAGATGATGCAGGCTGACCTGGCCCAGGTCGGGATCAAGGTCGACATTCGCGTCATGGAGTGGGGCGAAATGCTCAAACGCGCCAAAAACGGCGAGCACGACATGGTTTCCGCCGGATGGGCGGGTGACAACGGCGACCCGGACAATTTCCTGACGCCTAATCTGAGTTGCGAAGCTGCCAAGAACGGCGAAAACTACGCGCGCTGGTGCAATGAGAAATTCCAGACCCTGATTGACCAGGCACGGGCTAAAGTGAACCCGGCGGAACGTGCAGCGCTCTACGAGCAAGCCCAGGAGGTTTTCAATCAGGACCAGCCATGGATCAACATGGCGCACACCCGTATGTTCACCGCAAT
>NZ_LT607561.1:0-324 GCF_900095275.1 Pseudomonas sp. UMAB-40 | reverse complement strand
CTAATAACTTCGCCACCACCCAGGTGAAGTAGATAAGAAAACTCCCGGTGTCCCTGACTCCAGGGACACCAGGCACGCCTAACCGGCTGATGAGGTACACCAGAAGATGTTTAGTTTTATTGCCCGCCGATTGGGGTTACTGATCCCCACATTCTTCGGCATCACCTTGCTGACTTTCGCGTTGATTCGCATGATTCCTGGCGACCCCGTGGAAGTGATGATGGGCGAACGTCGGGTCGACCCCGAAATGCACGCTCAGGCAATGGAACGCCTTGGCCTGAACAAACCGCTGTATGCCCAGTACCTGGACTACATCGGCAAGTT
>NZ_LT607560.1:168645-252389 GCF_900095275.1 Pseudomonas sp. UMAB-40 | reverse complement strand
GGTTACTTTTGAGGCGTTTGTCAAAAGTGACTCGCTGTAAGAGCGAAACCGCCAGCCGCCGTTACCGCAGAAACGGATATGTACACAAATCACAAATCACAAATCACAAATCACAAATCACAAATCACAAATCACAAATCCCCCCAACCCCACCAGTCGCCGACCCCAGACAATTGGCTCACTTCCTGCAAGTCCCCCACATATCGCCATAAAACCTTCACCCCAAAACGCGTGAAGGCCCCAGTGGCTGCGGGTAAATGATGTGCATCTGACGGTTCGCCAACCCTTGCGGGGGTGGCAGGGCCGCGCGAAGAGCAAGAGGACAGCGATGAAGGCAGTAATTCTGGCAGGTGGTCTCGGTACGCGGATCAGCGAAGAGTCGCACCTCAAGCCCAAGCCAATGATCGAAATCGGCGGCAAGCCAATTCTTTGGCACATTATGAAACAGTACTCCGCCCACGGGATTCATGACTTCGTGATCTGCCTTGGCTACAAGGGCTACGCGATCAAGGATTTCTTCGCCAACTACTTCCTGCACACCTCCGACGTCACCTTCGACATGTGCAACAACCGCATGGACGTTCACCAGAACTACAGCGAGCCGTGGCGCGTGACCCTGATCGACACCGGCGAAGACACCATGACTGGTGGCCGCCTGCGCCGCGCCGCCCGTTACCTGGAAGGCGAAGAAGCGTTCTGCTTCACCTACGGCGACGGCGTCTCGGACCTCAACATTGGCGCGTTGGTGGACTTCCACCTGACCCACGGCAAGCTCGCGACCGTGACCGCCGTGCAGCCGCCGGGCCGTTACGGCGCCCTGGAGCGCGACGGAGACAGCGTCAAAGGCTTTATTGAAAAACCACGCGGTGATGGCGGCTGGATCAATGGCGGTTTCTTCGTGCTGTCGCCCAAAGTGCTGCCCTACATCGCCGACGATCAAACCTCCTGGGAAGCCGAGCCGCTGGCTGCGTTGGCCAACGAACAGCAACTGCAAGCCTTCCAGCACGACGGTTTCTGGCATCCGATGGACACCTTGCGCGACAAAAATCACCTTGAGCAGTTGTGGCTGAGCGGGGAGGCCCCATGGAAACAATGGGATTGAGCCCGGAGTTCTGGCGCGGCAAGCGGGTCCTGCTCACCGGCCATACCGGTTTCAAAGGCAGCTGGCTGACGTTGTGGCTGCAAAGCCTAGGGGCCGAGGTCAGCGGTTTTTCGCTGGACCCGTCGACCGAGCCGAGCCTGTTCGAGCTGGCGCGGGTGCACGAAGGCATCAACGATCAGCGCGGCGACTTGCGTGACCTCGGCGCGCTGCTAGAGCTGATCGCCGAGACCCAGCCGGAAATTGTCCTGCACCTGGCGGCCCAGCCGCTGGTGCGCGAAGGTTATCGCGACCCGCTGGGGACTTACTCCAGCAACGTCATGGGCACCCTCAATCTGCTCGAAGCGATCCGCCAGGTCGGCGGCGTGCGCGCCTGCGTGCTGGTGACCACCGACAAGGTCTACGCCAACCAGGAATGGCTGTGGCCGTACCGTGAAAACGAAGCCCTCGGTGGACACGATCCCTACAGCAGCAGCAAAGCCTGCTGCGAGTTGTTGGCGCAGTCCTACGCAGCGTCGTTCTTCCCGGCCGAGAAGCATGCCGAGCACGGTCTGGCCCTGGCCACGGCGCGTGCCGGCAACGTCTTGGGCGGCGGTGATTTTGCACCAGAGCGTTTGATTCCCGATGTGCTCAAAGCCTGGTCCGCCGACGAACCCGTGACCCTGCGCTACCCGCAAGCCGTGCGCCCTTGGCAGCACGCGCTGGAGCCGCTGGCCGGTTACCTGCAACTGGCCGCCGGGCTCTACGAAAAAGGTCCGGCATTTGCCGGTGCGTGGAACTTCGGCCCGAGCGAAGCGGACATGTGCAGCGTCGGCGAAGTCGTCGAATTGCTCGCCAGCCGCTGGCCGCAAGCCCGTGGCTTGCGCATCGAGCCGAGTGATTTGCACGAAGCCGGTTTGTTGCGCCTGGACAGCAGCCGCGCCCGTCAACTGTTGGCCTGGCAACCGCGCTGGTCGTTGCAGCAGTGTTTGACCCAGACCCTCGACTGGCACCTGGCGTGGCAAAACGGCGATGACATGCGTGAAGTCACGTTGGGCCAGTTGAACCTGTACCGAGGCGCGCTGTGAGCGAGTTTCTGTTGAAACCATTGCCGCTGGCCGGGCTGTTCAGTGTGCAGCACAAACGCTTCGAAGATGATCGCGGGCACTTTGCGCGGCTGTTCTGTGAAGGCAGCCTCAGCGCCTTCGGCCAACCGTTTCATATCCGTCAGATCAACCATTCCTGCACACGTTTACGCGGCAGTGTGCGCGGTCTGCATTACCAGAACGCCAGCGCGCCGGAAGCCAAGCTGATCACCTGCCTGCGTGGTGAAGTCTGGGACGTGGCGGTGGATCTGCGGCCCGATTCCGAGACCTTCCTGCACTGGCACGCCGAACACCTGCGGGCCGGCGACGGTCGCAGTCTGTTGATCCCGGCCGGGTTCGCCCATGGTTTCCAGACCCTGACCGACGATGCCGAATTGCTCTACCTGCACAGCGCTGATTACACGCCGGTGCACGAGGGTGGTTTGAGCGTGAATGATCCACGGCTGGCGATTGCCTGGCCGTTGCCTGTCAATAATCTGTCGGCACGGGATTCCAGCCATCCCTTGCTCGATGAACACTTCGCTGGAGTACGTGTATGAACTGCCGTGGTTGCAGGACTTCTCTGGCCTTGCCGCTGATCGATCTCGGCACCTCGCCGCCGTCCAACGCTTATGTGCGCGCCGATCAGCTGGAACAGGCCGAGCAATGGGTGCCGCTGAAAGTGGCGGTGTGTCAGCAATGCTGGCTGGTGCAGACCGAGGATTACACCAGCGCCGACAGCCTGTTCGACGCCGAGTATGCGTATTTCAGTTCGTTCTCCAGCACCTGGCTGGCCCATGCCGACAAATACGTTGCCGAGATGGTCGAGCGTTTCGGCCTGACCGCCGACAGCCGCGTGGTGGAAATTGCGGCCAACGACGGTTACCTGTTGCAGTATGTGGCCGGGCGCGGCATCCCATGCCTGGGCGTCGAGCCGACCCGCAGCACCGCACAAGCGGCGCGGGAAAAAGGTCTGGAGATCCGCGAGCTGTTCTTCGGCCGCGACACGGCTTCGCAGTTGATCGCCGACGGTTGGTCCGCCGACTTGATGGCGGCCAATAACGTGCTGGCCCATGTGCCGGACATCAATGATTTCCTCGGCGGTTTCGCGACATTGCTCAAGCCGACCGGTGTGGCGACGTTCGAGTTTCCGCAGTTGCTGACCTTGATGGCCGGGCAGCAGTTCGACACGCTGTATCACGAGCACTATTCCTATCTGTCGCTGACCGCTGTCCAGACCCTGTGCGCGCGCAACGGTCTGGAAGTGTTCGACGTCAGTCAGCTGTCCACCCATGGCGGATCGCTACGGGTCTTTGTCCAGCGCGCCGACGGTGTGCGCCGCGACGTGCAGCCAGCGGTGGCTCAACAGCTGCAAGCTGAACTCGCCGCCGGGGTGAAAACCCCGGAGTACTACGCGACCCTCGCGCCCGCTGCCGAACGCATCAAGCACGAACTGCTGCGTTTCCTGTTGCAGGCAAAAGCCGACGGCAAGCGCGTGGTCGGTTACGGCGCGGCGGCCAAGGGCAACACCTTGCTCAACTACGCCGGGGTCAAGCCGGACCTGCTGGCCTGGGTCGCCGACGCCAACCCGCACAAGCAGGGCAAGTACCTGCCGGGCAGTCGCATCCCGATTGTTTCTCCCGCGCAGATCGATCTGGAAAAGCCCGATTACGTCCTGGTCCTGCCGTGGAACCTGCTGCACGAAGTCAGTCAGCAACTGGCTCAGGTACGCGAGTGGGACGGCCGCTTTGTCATCGCCGTGCCTGAGTTGACCGTCCTGTGAAGGTCCTGGTCACCGGGGCGACCGGGTTCGTCGGCAGGCATCTGGTCGAGGCCTTGCTCGCCTGTGGCTGCGAAGTCCGCGCCGTGGCGCGTAACGCCGAGACCGCCGCGAACTTGCCGTGGATCAATGCCGTGGAATTCGTTGCGGCGGATATTCACGCCGCCGACCTCGATATCGCCGCGCTGACCGATGGCATCGACGCTTTGGCGCACCTGGCCTGGCCAGGGTTGCCGAACTATCAGGCGCTGTTTCACTTCGAGCACAACCTGATGGCCGATTACCGGTTCATCAAGGGCGCGGTCGAGGCGGGCGTCTCGCAAGTGCTGGTCACCGGCACCTGTTTTGAATATGGCTTGCAGAGCGGGCCGCTCAGCGAGCAGACCGCGCCGCAGCCGGGCAACCCTTACGGCTTGGCAAAAAACACCCTGCGCCTGTTCCTGGAAAGTCTGCAGCGGGTTCAACCGTTTACCCTGCAATGGGCGCGGTTGTTCTACCTGCACGGCGAGGGGCAAAACCCGAACAGTTTGCTGGCGGCGCTGGACCGGGCCATCGATGCCGGTGACGCCAGTTTCAATATGTCGGCTGGCGAACAGTTGCGCGATTACCTGGCCATCGAAACGGCTGCGGGTTACCTCGCCGCCATCGTGCAACAGCGTGAATTCGACGGCGTGATCAATTGTTCCAGCGGCCAACCGGTTTCGGTCCGGGCGCTGGTCGAGCAGCGACTGCGCGAACGTGGCGCAGCGATCCGCCTGAACCTCGGTCATTACCCATACCCGACCCACGAGCCAATGGCGTTTTGGGGCGTGGCGGACCGTTTGCAACAGCTACTGGGAGCAGAGCATGAGGCATGAGTTGTATCGGGTCGCCGACCTGCCGGTGTTGCAGAACCGTACCTTTGCCGACCCAGCGTCGGCGAAAGCGTCGGCGTGCGCCGACATGGTCTTGGTGCAGGACGAAAAGAGCGGGTTGATCTTCAACCAGGCCTTCGATGCCGACAAGCTCAGCTACGACGCTGACTACCAGAACGAACAGGCGCACTCGGGCCAGTTCCAGAAGCACCTGAGCGATGTCGAAGGCATCATTGCCCGTCACTTCAAGGGTCAGGAACTGATCGAAGTCGGCTGCGGCAAAGGCTACTTTCTCGAGCTGCTGAAAAGCCTGGGCTACGCCATCACCGGCATTGACCCGGCCTACGAAGGCAGCAACGCCGATGTGATCAAGGCGCCGTTCACCCGTGGCCTGGGCCTGGCGGCGGACGCCATTGTGCTGCGCCATGTGCTGGAACACATTCAGGACCCGGTGAGTTTCCTCGCCGAGATGGCCGACGCCAATCAGGGCGGGCAGATCTACATCGAAGTGCCGTGCTTCGACTGGATCCTGGAACACCGTGCCTGGTTCGACCTGTTCTACGAGCACGTCAATTATTTTCGCCTCGATGACCTGCGCCGGATGTTCGGCACGGTGCACGAGGCCGGTCACCTGTTCGGTGGCCAATACCTGTACATCGTGGCGGACCTGGCAACTTTGCGCCTGACCCCGGAGCAACCGGTGCCGCGCCTTGAGTTGCCACCAGGTTTCACCAGCAGCCTCGAGCGTGCGGTGCAGATTATCCAGGCCGACCCCGAGCAAGGTTCGGCGATCTGGGGCGCGTCGTCCAAAGGCGTGATCTATTCGCTGTTCCTGCAACGGGCCGGCGTGGCGGTGGATCGCGTGGTGGATATCAACCCGGCCAAACAGGGGCGGTATCTGCCCCTGAGCGGCGTGCGGGTGTCCTCGCCGCAAGAGGCCATGGACGCTCTGCCCGAAGGCGCCAACCTGTTTGTGATGAACTCCAACTACCTCGAAGAGATCAAGCGGATGACCGATGGACGCTACGTCTATCACGCCGTCGACAGCGCTTCGTTCCAGTGACTATTGAGATTAGAAAAATGACTGACAACACCATCAATACAGCCTTCGAAGCCGAATGCCAGGCAGAAATCGCCGCCCAGGGCGACGACCAGAAACTCACCGGTCTGGCCCAGGATTTCTTCAACCAGTCGGCCAAGCACAAGTACAGCTACCACTTCTCGTGGATGGGCCGTCCGATCATTCAGTTGCCGCAAGACATGATGGCGATGCAGGAAATCATCTGGCAGGTCAAACCCGACCTGGTGATCGAATGCGGCATCGCCCACGGCGGTTCGATCATCTACTACGCCTCCCTGCTGGAACTGCAAGGCCACGGTGAAGTGCTGGGCATCGACCTCGACATTCGCCCGCACAACCGCGAAGCCATCGAAAGCCACCCGATGAGCAAGCGCATCAAAATGATCGAAGGTTCGAGCATCGACGCCGCCATCGCCGAACAAGTGCGCGCCGCGGCCGAAGGCAAGAAAGTCATTCTGGTACTGGATTCCAACCATACCCACGACCACGTGCTGGAAGAACTGCGCCTGTACGCACCACTGGTCTCGGTCGACAGCTACTGCGTGGTCATGGACACCGTGGTTGAAGACATGCCGGCCGACTTCTTCCCGGATCGTCCATGGGGTCCGGGCGACAACCCGAAGACCGCCGTGTGGAAATACCTGGAAGAAAACGCGGACTTCGAAATCGACCGTCAGTTACAGAACAAGCTGCTGATCACCGTGGCGCCGGACGGCTATCTGCGTCGCGTTCGTTAATCATTATTGAATCTGGGTTCTCGGCGCTTGGCCGGTTGTGGGGATAGAGATATGCACGTTCAAAACACTGCTCGTAACGATGTGGCACCGCTGAATGAACGGTTGACGGTGGTGGTGATTTCCCACAACCGCAACGCCTATCTGCGGCGTACCTTGCAGTATTACAGCAGCTATCCCTGCACGATTCTGGTTCTGGATTCTTCGCTCAAAAGCGACGACGACATCACCCGGGATTACCCGATGGTCGATTACCGGCACCTGCCGCAGTTCACCTACACCGGGTTGCAGGAAAAACTCGCCTATGGTGTGAATCAGGTCACCACGCCGTACATGGTGCTGGCGGCCGATGATGATTTCCTGCTGCACGATGCGGTCACCGAGTCGCTGGAGTTTCTGGAAGACAACGTCGACTACGGCATGTGCCACGGCTACGGGATCATGTACCTGTCCCGTGCCACGGAAGTGAATTACTTCCGTCGTGATCGCAAGGGGCCGGAAGATTACTGCTCGGATCGGGCAGAGGATCGCCTGACGCAATTCATGGGGCATTTCCTGCCGCCGTTCTACGCGGTCAGCCGCACCGAGTTGCTACAAGACTGGCACAACGCTTTGCTGCCGAACACGAGCTTCGAGTGGCAGGAAATCGGCCATGCCTATTACATGCTCGCACGGGCCAAGGCGCGGATTTTGCCGATCCCGTTTGCCGTGCGGGAAATCCCTTACGGTGCTTCGGAGCACAACACCAACGTGCTGACGGTGTTGACGCTCAAGGATGCGAAAACCGTTGCCGACCGCGAGCGCTTTGCCGAGTTTCTGGCCTCGTTGCCGACCGGCATGAGTCACAAGACGCTGGCCGAGGGCAAGCAGGTGGCGCTGGACAGTTTCGCCACCATGGCCGACTGCCTGACTAACCTGCGGTCGTTGCAGGGGACAATGATTTTCACATCGACCTGGCATGCGGCGGGCAAAGAGCCGGTGCGTGTGTTTGGTCAGCAACAGTTTGTCGAGATGCCGTTCTACAACCAGCCAGTGTTCGATCTGCTGACCGAATTCGAATTCCTCCTGCACACCATGCCGGCCGGTAAGTTGCAGTTGCAGGAACTGGAAGGCATTTTGCTCAAGCAGCATGAGCTGATGCGCGTTCACCCTAACGACAACGACCGCACACTGCGTGCCCGTTTGTGGGAAGCGCTGAGCCTCTATGCGTTCAACCGTACTGTGGTTGCGCGTCTGGCAGAGTCGTTGCAGGGCACCGAGGAAGAGGAAGAGGGCGTCAGGTTGCAAGCCTGGGCCAAGCGCCTGGCGTCGGTGCCGAAACAGGACGAACAGTCGTTGTTCGAGAACATGCCGTCCGGTCGCCTGCTGAACTGGCTCGAAGCGCGCAACCCGGATACCAAACAGCTCAAGTCGATTGCCGCGCACCTGGCTAAGCACCACGGCGGTCCGCAATTCGGCATTCTCTTGCTGGACCTGGACGCCGACATGGTCAAGTTGCAGACCACCTTCGACAGCCTGGTCGGTGGCCACTGCAAAGCATTCAAACTCGTGGTGTTCACCACCGGTGATTTGCCGGCAACCACTACGCCGCATGACACCGTGCATTTTGTCAAAGTCACCGCCACCAACTACGTCGAACGCATCAACCAGAGTGTGGCCCAGTCCACCGTCGATTGGCTGGTGCTGGCTGAGGCCGGTGATCAATTCACCGCCAGCGGTCTGCTGCGTGCCAGCCTCGAATTGCTGGGCGCCGAGGGCGTGCGTGCGGTGGCCATGGACGAAATCCAGCGTCAGGAAAACGGTTCCCTGAGCGATGTGTTCCGTCCAGGCGTCAACCTTGATCTGCTGCAAACCGTGCCGTCGCTGATGGCTCGTCACTGGCTGATCCAGCGTGATGTATTGGCCGAAGCCGGTGGTTACTCGACTGAATACGAGTCGGCACTGGAGTTTGATTTGGTGCTGCGCCTGATCGAAGACGGCGGCTTGGGTGGCCTGGCACATCTGGCCGAGCCGCTGCTGATCTGCAACGCGCCGTCTGCCGAGGAAAACTCCCACGAGCGTCAGACCCTGACTCGTTCCCTGACGGCCCGCGGCTACCGTGGCCGGGTCAGCTCCGAGCTGCCGCAAACCTGGCAGATCGACTACCAGCACGCCAAGCGCCCGAAAGTGTCGATCATCCTGCGCAGCCAGGACAATTTCGAGTCGCTGCAGCGTGCCGTGGTCAGCGTGCTGCAACGCACCCGTTATCAACCGCATGAAATCCTGATTGCCGATAACCACAGCCAGTCCGAAGAACTCGCCACCTGGCTCGCCAGCCTGGAAGGCAAGGGCGATCGCCTGCGCGTCCTGCGTACCGGCAAACGTCTGAGCGCCTCGGCGCTGCATAACGTTGCCGTGCGTGAAGCCAAGGGCGACTACGTGGTGCTGATGTCAGCCGACGTCGAAGTGGTCAACTCCAACTGGCTCGATAGCCTGCTCAATCAGGCTCAGCGTCCGGAAGTCGGGATTGTCGGCGCTAAGCTGATGGACATTCGTGGCGTCACCACGCAAGCCGGTCTGGTGCTGGGCCTCAATGGCGTGTTGGGCTCGGTGTTTATCGATGAGCGCAAAGATGCCAAAGGCTACATGAACGGCCATCAGGTGGAACAGAACTACTCGGCGGTGTCCGGGGCTTGCATGATGGTGCGCAAAGAGCTCTACGAAGCCGTCGGCGGCCTGGACGAAGAGCATTTCGACGAAGCATTTGCAGACATCGATCTGTGCCTGAAAGTCGCCGACGCCGGTTACTTGATCGTCTGGTGCCCTCAGGCGCAAATGCTGCACCCGGGCCTGTTGCCTGACGCGCCGCAGACCGCCGCGGCCCTGCAAGACAAGTGGCAGGCGCGCTTCGCCCTAGATTCGGCTTACAACCAGAACCTGGCCTTGACCGGCAAGGGCTTTACCCTCGGCGATGCTTCCAGTGTGAACTGGGCGCAGTTGCTTGCTTAAGCCTGCTGACAGGTAAAAGGACTCAAGGCATGTTCAACGGTAAATCGATTTTCATCTCGGGCGGTACCGGTTCTTTCGGGCGTAATTTCATCCGTCGCCTGTTGGAGCAATACCAACCTAAACGGGTGGTAGTGTTCTCGCGCGACGAACTAAAGCAGTACGAGATGCAGCAGACGTTCAATGCGCCGTGCATGCGCTACTTCCTCGGCGATGTGCGGGATGGCGAGCGTTTGCGTCAGGCCATGCGCGGTATCGATTACGTGGTGCACGCCGCCGCCCTGAAGCAAGTGCCGGCGGCGGAATACAACCCCACCGAATGCATTCGTACCAACGTCAATGGCGCGGAAAACATCATTGCCGCGGCCATCGATAACGGTGTGAAGAAAGTCGTCGCGCTGTCTACCGACAAGGCGGCCAGCCCGATCAACCTGTACGGTGCAACCAAGCTGCTGTCAGACAAACTGTTCGTGGCCGCCAACAACATTGCCGGCGAACAGCAGACCCGATTTGCTGTGGTCCGCTACGGAAACGTGGCGGGTTCGCGAGGTTCGGTCGTGCCATTCTTCAGTAAGCTTATTACCGAAGGCGCAACCGAATTGCCCATCACCGATGAGCGCATGACGCGCTTCTGGATCACGCTTGATCACGGTGTGCAATTTGTGCTCGACAGCTTCGCCCGCATGCACGGTGGTGAAGTGTTTGTGCCGAAGATTCCATCGATCCGCATCGTTGATCTGGCGTCGGGCATGGCTGAACACTTGCCGCACAAGAACGTCGGCATCCGCCCGGGCGAAAAACTGCACGAGTTGATGGTGCCGCTGGACGACGCGCGAATGACCCTGGAGTTCGCCGATCACTACACCATTCAGCCGTCGATTCGTTTCACCAGCGTCGACGTGGATTTTGCCGTCGACAACCTGGGCGAGCAGGGTCGGCCTGTCGGTGAACACTTCGAGTACCGCTCCGACACCAACCCGCACTTCCTGTCGGTGGGCGAAATCGCCGACCTGCACGCAGAGTTGTCGGCATGATTCCATACGGTCGGCAAAGTCTCGATCAGGCAGACATCGATGCGGTGGTTGCTGTATTGCAGTCTGACTGGCTGACTCAAGGGCCGACCATCGAACGTTTCGAACAGGCCATGGCCGAGCGCTGCCAGGCCGATTTCGCGGTGGCGGTGTGCAATGCCACGGCCGCGCTGCACATCGCTTGCCTGGCGGCGGGGCTCGCGGCGGGCGACCGTTTGTGGACCACGCCGAATACCTTTCTGGCCTCCGCCAATTGCGGTCGCTACTGCGGCGCAGAGGTGGATTTCGTCGACATCGATCCGCTGACCTGGAACCTCGATGCCTTCGCGCTGGAATCGAAACTTGAAGCCGCCGAACGTGACGGTACGCTGCCGAAAGTTTTGGTGGCCGTGGCGTTTTCTGGCCAAAGCTGCGACATGCGCAAGATCGCTGAACTGGCCGAGCGTTATGGTTTCACCGTCATCGAAGACGCCTCCCACGCGGTGGGTGCATCCTATGCCGGGCGTCCGGTGGGGTGCTGCGAATTCGCGGCAATGACGGTGTTCAGTTTTCATCCGGTGAAGATCATCACCAGCGCCGAAGGGGGCATGGTCCTGACCCATCGTGCAGACCTGGCCGAACGCTTGCAGCGCTTGCGCAGCCACGGCATGACCCGCGATCCGCAGCAGATGACCGAGCCGAGCCACGGTCCCTGGTACTACCAGCAAGTGGAGCTGGGTTTCAATTACCGGATAACCGACCTGCAAGCGGCCCTCGGGTTGTCACAACTGAACAAGCTCGACCACTTCATCGAACGCCGTCGTGAGCTGGCGGCGCGTTATGATCAATTGTTGGCCTACTTGCCGCTGACCTTGCCCAGTGCGCAGCCCGAGGCCGGATCGGCATGGCATTTGTACGTGGTGCGTTTGCAGACGGATCGCATCAATCTCAGCCATCGACAAGTGTTCGAAGGCTTGCGATCGGCGGGTGTCGGTGTGAACCTGCACTATATTCCGGTGCACTTGCAGCCGTACTATCGCGACCTGGGTTTTGCCGAAGGTGATTTTCCGCAAGCCGAGCGTTATTACGACGAGGCTATCAGCCTGCCGATGTTTCCCTTGCTGAGCGACGAACAGCAGGACTATGTGATCGAGCAACTGCGGCGACTTCTTCTTGAAGAGTAGTGCCTTGAACAGGAGTGAATCTTGAGCTGCGTAGCCATCATCCCGGCCCGGGGCGGCAGCAAGCGAATCCCGCGCAAGAACCTCAAACCGTTCGATGGCGTGCCGATGATCGTCCGCTCGATCTGTACGGCGCTGGATTCGCAGCTGTTCGATCAGGTGGTCGTCAGTACCGACGATGAAGAAATCGCCGGGGTCGCGCGGGCGCACGGTGCTCAGGTGCCGTTCATGCGTCCGGCGTCGTTGGCCGACGATTTCACCAGCACGGCGGCGGTGATGGTCCATGCCTTGAATGAGCTTGCGGCATTCGACTATGCCTGTTGCCTCTACGCCACCGCGCCGCTGTTGCAGGCGCGGTTCCTGCGTCAGGGATTTGAATTGCTGGAGCAGCACGCGGATAAATCCTTCGCATTTTCCGTGGCCGGTTTCGGCTTTCCCGTGCAGCGTGCCTTGACCCTTGACGAGCACGGCGCGTTGACGTCGTTGTACCCGGAGTTTCGCAACACCCGCTCGCAGGATCTGGCCGAAGCCTTTCAAGACGCCGGGCAGTTCTACTGGGGGCGCAGCGAGGCCTGGTTGCGCGGCGATGTGTTGTTTTCCCCGGCGAGCCTGCCGGTGATTCTGCCACGGCATCTGGTGCAGGACATCGATACCCTCGAGGACTGGAAGCGCGCTGAATACCTTTACGTCGCGCTGAAGGCTGGAGGCGAACTGCAATGAGAGTGCTGATTCGCTCCGACGCGTCGCCGACCATTGGCAGCGGGCATATCGCTCGCTTGTTGCCTCTGGCCAGAACGTTGCGCAAGCAGGGCTCGCATGTTGCCTTTGCATGCCGGCTGCTGCCGGGTCATCGGTTGGACAGTTTGGCGGCCGAAGGTTTTGAAACTTTCGCGCTGCCGGGGCGTTATCCCGATGAAGATCCGCAGCAAGGCATCGAATCGATGTTGCCCTGGCAGGCGGACATCGACGCGCTGGCGCACGCGTTGGAACACCATCCGGCGTTCGACTGGATCATCGTCGACCACTATGGCCTCGACCATCACTGGCAGACGGCGGCCCGGCGCTGGGCGCCACGGATCGCCGCGGTGGATGACCTTGCCACCCGTCAATACGCCGTCGATCTGCTGCTCAACCAGAACTTGTCGGGCACGCCGGCGGCTTATGCCTCGCTGCTCGCGCCCGGCTGCCAGACGTTATTCGGCCCACGTTTCGCGATGCTGCGCGATGAGTTCCGCTGCCCGGCGATCCCCATCAGGCCTCAGGCCAAGCGGGTGCTGGTGAATTTCGGCGGCTTCGATGCGGCGATGCAGACTCATCACGCGATGTTGGCGATGGCCGATTTCGACGCGCTGGAAGTCGATTTTGTTGCCGGTGCCGACAACCCGGCCTGGGACTCAATGCAGGCCATGGCGGCGACTCGGCCGAACTGGCGGTTGCACAGTTTTGTCAGCAACTTCTACCGACTGATGACGGAGGCTGACCTGTTTGTCGGCGCCGGTGGCGGCACCAGTTGGGAGCGCGCGGCCATGGGGCTGCCGACGATTTGCATCGCGGTCTCGAACAATCAGCAGGCCAACGGCGAGGTCATGGCGGCCTCGGGTGCCCATGTCTACCTGGGCGCTCGTGAACAGGTGAGCGTTGAACAGCTGCGCCAGGCCATCGGTTTTGTCGCGGGTAATCAGGGGATACGCCAGAGTCTGGCCGAGCATTCGCGGCAGTTGGTGGATGGTCGGGGCGCGCAGCGGGTGGCGGCAGCGTTGGCCGGTGCGGTGTTGCAGATCCGTCTCGCGACCGCAGACGATGCACAGCTTCTGTTCGACGGACGCAACGCCGAGGCGGTTCGGCGCTGGTCGCTGGACGCCGGGGCGATTGAATGGTCGTCGCATCAACACTGGCTGGCCGCCAGTTTGAATAATGCGCGGCGCTTGCTATTGATCGCCGAAACCGATGACGGTCCGGTGGGGGTGTTGCGTTATGACGTGCGCGGTTTTGAAGCCGAAGTCTCGATTTATCTGTTTGAAGATCGCATCGGCCTGGGCTGGGGCAGGGCGCTGCTGGCCCGCGGCGAGACGTTCGTGACGGCCCACTGGCCACAACTGACGGCCATCACCGCCCAGGTGTTGCCGGACAACCAGTCTTCGCTGAAGGTGTTTCGCGAAGCCGGTTTTACTCAGAGTGCTTGCGCGTTCACGCGCGTATTAAAGGAACGCAGCAATGGCTAGCTTCAAGATCGGCAACCGCTCCATCGGTGCCGACGCGCCGCCGTTCATCATCGCCGAGATGAGTGGCAACCATAACCAGTCGCTGGACATGGCGCTGCAAATCGTCGAAGCGGCGGCCAAGGCCGGCGCGCACGCCTTGAAGCTGCAAACTTACACTGCGGACACGATGACCCTGGACCTGGCCGAAGGTGAGTTCTTCATCAAGGACCCCAAGAGTCTGTGGGCCGGAACCTCGTTGTACGCGTTGTACGAGAAAGCGCATACGCCGTGGGAATGGCACGCGCCGATTTTCGCCCGGGCCAAGGAGCTGGGCATGCTGGCCTTCTCCACGCCGTTTGATGACAGCGCCGTCGACTTCCTCGAAAGCCTCGATGTGCCGGCCTACAAGATCGCCAGTTTCGAAAACACCGATCTGCCGCTGATTCGCCGGGTCGCGGCCACCGGCAAGCCATTGATTATCTCCACCGGCATGGCCAGCATCGCCGAGCTCGACGAAACCGTGCGCGCTGCCCGTGAGGCGGGATGCAAGGACCTGGTGCTGCTCAAATGCACCAGCACGTACCCGGCGACACCGGCCAACAGCAATGTGCGCACGATTCCACATTTGCGTGAATTGTTTGGCTGCGAAGTCGGCCTGTCCGATCACTCCATGGGTGTCGGCGTGTCCGTGGCGGCCGTGGCGCTTGGAGCGACGGTGGTGGAAAAACACTTCACCCTCGACCGTTCGGCCGGTGGTGTGGACGCCAGTTTCTCCCTGGAGCCGGCCGAACTCGAAAGCCTGGTGATCGAAACCGAACGTGCCTGGCAGGCCATGGGCCAGGTGCATTACGGCGTAACCGAGGCCGAGCGCAAGTCCTTGGTGTACCGACGCTCGCTCTATGTCACGCAAGACATGGCGGCCGGCGAGCCGTTCACCGTCGCCAATCTGCGTGCGATCCGTCCTGGACTGGGGCTGGCGCCCAAACACGCTGAAACCCTTCTGGGACGCCGCGCCCGCCACGCCATCAAGCGTGGAACCCCGCTGCACTGGTCATTGGTCGAATAACGCCTTATAGGTCTGATTCGGCAAAATAGCGTGACCTGCGAGTCATAACGCGCATCTTCACTGTATTGTATTAATCGGGGAGGTGGCGCCTGGTCTCTGTTTGGCCCAGTGATAGCCTTTTATTCTTCCCGTTGTCGCCTCCATGGGGCGACGTTTTTCTCTGTTTGTCGGCGCCCCTCGAATCATTACGAGCGGTGGTATTGGGCTGTTTATTATTGGGAAGCCGTAATGATTGGCATAAAAAGCATTGCGAGCTACGTTCCTGTAGCCGGCGTGGACAATTACGCACAAGGTGCAAAATTCGAAAAGGATGAAGAGTTCATCCTGGGCAAAATCGGTTCGGCCTTTCTGCCGCGCAAAGACGCCGAGCAGGAAACTTCGGACCTGTGTGTCGAAGCAGCCAATGCGCTGTTTGCCAACAATCCCGATCTGAAGCGCGATTCCGTTGACGTACTGATTGTCGTCACTCAGAACGGCGACGAAGAAGGCTTGCCCCACACCGCAGCCATCGTTCAGGACAAATTGGGCCTGCCGACCACCGTGGCGGCGTTCGATATTTCCCTGGGCTGCTCCGGCTACGTCTACGGCATCTACGCGATCAAGGGCTTCATGGAAGCCGCCGGCCTGAAGAATGGCTTGCTGATCACCGCCGACCCGTATTCGAAGATCGTCGACCCGGAAGACCGCAACACCACCATGCTCTTCGGCGACGCCGCCACCGCGACCTGGATGGGCGAAAACGCGCCATGGCAGCTGGGAAAAGCCAAGTTCGGCACCGACGGTTCCGGTGCGCCGCACTTGAAAGTCACCGACGGCGTGTTCTACATGAACGGTCGTCAGGTGTTCAACTTTGCGCTGCTCAAAGTCCCGGCGCACTTGCATGAACTGCTGGAGGACTCGCAGCTGACGGCGGCCGATATCGATGCCTTCTGCATTCACCAGGGCAGCGCAGCAATCGTCGACGCCGTGGCGCGTCGCTTCGAAGGCGAGCCGGAGAAGTTCATCAAGGACATGGTCGAGACTGGCAACACCGTGTCCTCGAGCATTCCGTTGCTTCTGGAAAAGCACGTGCTGGACTCCGACTGGAAGCGCGTTGCGCTGAGCGGTTTCGGCGTTGGCCTGTCCTGGGGCTCGGCGATCCTCTACCGCCCTTGAACAAGGCGTCTTAGTCAAAGAAAGCCAGACACAAAAAAAGCGCTCAAGGTGTAATCTTGAGCGCTATTTTTTTGCCCGAACAAACTGCGAGGCGCCATGAGCGAGTTCTTTGAGCACAACGTCAAGGTCATCGAGCACCGCTGGCCAGCGTTGGCGGTGCGTTTGCTGATTGAAAACACGAGCCAATTGCAGGCTGACCTGGTGGAAGGTCTGGGTTCGACGTTGAGCATCAACGGCATTCAGCTCACCAGCCGCCATGACCGCAGCCGCGAGGCTGCGCTTCAGGCCGACAGCTTGCCGGTCGACAGTCCGGTGGTGCATGTCTACGGCACCGGGCTGGGCGATCTGCAAATGGAGTTGCTGCAACGCGCCGGTCTTGAGCGCTTGTACGTGCACATCCTCAACGGTGCCGTGTTTGCCTTGGTGCTGCAACTGCTCGATCAACAGCCGTGGCTCAGCGATCCGCGGGTCGAGCTGTTGTATGCCGGTGACCTAAGGGAAATCCAGCTACCGTTTTTTGCACTGCCTTCCGAGCTGGTACTGGCCGACGATTTCAGCGCGAAGATCCGTGATCGCCTGATCAGTGAAATCCATCTGACCTTCAATAATCGTGAGTTCGATCCGCAGTCGCCTGACATCGTGGAGCGCTTGCAGGTCAGTCTCAAGTGGGTGGAGGGCGATCGCGATGTGGCCGAGTTGTTCGGTTCACAGCCGGGGCGGGAGGTGTTTGTCATCGCCACCGGTCCGAGCCTGGAACAGCACTTTGCGACCTTGCGCGCGATTCGCAATGAAGCCGCACGACCGTTGTTCATCTGCGTCGATACGGCCTATCGTCCGCTGCTCAAGCACGGCATTCGTCCCGACATTGTCGTCAGCATTGACCAGCGCATCTCGGACCGGCACCTGCCGGCTGAAGGCACGTCCGACATCACGCTGGTGTACATGCCCATGCTTGATCCAGCGGTGCTCGAGGCCTGGCAGGGGGCGCGTTATGCCGGTTACTCCGCGAGCCCGATCTATCAGCAGTTGCGTCGGCAACTGCCCCGGGGCGAGTTGTACGTCGGTGGCAGCGTAATTCATCCGGCGGCAGACCTGGCGGTGAAGATGGGCGCGGCGCAAGTCACGCTGTTCGGCGCCGACTTCGCGTTCCCGGGCGACAAGACCCACGCGGGATGGAGTGATGGCGATCTGGGGCCGCAATTGGGCGCCGCCAAGCACTGGGTGCTGGACGGTCACGGCCAGCGCATCAAGACTCAGCTCAACTTCCGCAGTTACCTGTGTGAACTGGAGCGTTTTATCGCGGGCCATCCAAAGGTGCGCTTCTATAACAGCAGCCGGGCAGGGGCAATGATCGCCGGCACGGTTTTTCATCCGGAGTTTGCATCGTGAGCGCGCTTGAAACCTTCGTTGCCGATGCGCAGCACTGTGCAGCCTTGTTTCGCCTGGGGCGTGATGTCGAAGCCGGGCTGGCGATGATCGAGTTGGCCGGTGCGGTCCACCCGGCGTTCGATTCGAAGCCGCAGGAGGCTCAGCAGCAGTGGTCGTTTGTGCTCGGCCAGATGTTCGCGTGTCAGGAAGCGCAGGACTGGCTCGCTCTGGCCGATTGCCTGGAATATGAACTGGTCCAGTTGCTGAATAACACGCTGTCCATTTAAGCAATTTCCCCTCTGTCGGTGCCGGCGAGTCCTCGCTAACCTGTCGCCGACATTTCGCTGACGTCATTTTTTCGCTGTCGGATCGTCGCCAACCCCTTGATTTGCGGGGGGTGGCAACGTGATGGCAAATAATTTTGAAAATCCCCTAAAGCAAGTTGCATTGGCGACGATAACTATTACGAAGGTTCTCTAGGCCATACCCGGCGGTTGCCAGGGCCGGAAGCCGCAGTACCCAACCAACGAGGAATTCGTCATGGCTTTAACAGTAAACACTAACGTCACGTCGTTGAACGTTCAAAAGAACCTCAACCGCGCTTCCGACGCTCTGTCGACTTCGATGTCTCGTCTGTCTTCCGGCCTGAAAATCAACAGCGCTAAAGACGACGCCGCCGGCCTGCAGATCGCTACCCGTATGACCTCGCAAATCCGCGGTCAGAACATGGCGATCAAAAACGCCAACGACGGTATCTCGATCGCTCAGACCGCTGAAGGCGCGATGCAGGAATCGACCAACATTCTGCAGCGTATGCGTGAACTGGCAATCCAGGCACGTACCGACTCGAACGGCACTGCAGACCGCGTCGCTCTGAACAAAGAGTTCATGGCGCTGTCGGACGAAGTGACTCGTATCGCCCAGTCGACCAACCTGAACGGCAAAAACCTGATCGACGGCACCGCCGGCACCATGACCTTCCAGGTTGGTGCCAACAGCGGTGCTTCCAACCAGATCACTCTGACTCTGGCCAGCGGCTTCGACGCTGCAACCTTGTCCGTTGGTTCGGCTACCCTGCAAATCACTGGTAACAGCTCGGCTACCGCTCAAGCTTCGTTCACCGCTGCTGTGACCCGTATCGACGCGGCTCTGGCAACAATCAACGCCAGCCGTGCTGACCTCGGTGCTGCACAAAACCGTCTGACCAGCACCATCTCCAACCTGCAAAACATCAACGAGAACGCTGAAGCTGCTCGTGGTCGCGTACAAGATACCGACTTCGCTTCTGAAACTGCCCAGCTGACCAAGCAACAAACTCTGCAACAAGCTTCCACCGCAGTTCTGGCTCAGGCCAACCAACTGCCATCCGCTGTACTGAAACTGCTTCAGTAATAGCTGATTGAGTTTTGGCGAGGGGTGTGCGCTGGTCGTGCCCTCTCGCTTTTTTACTTTTGGAGGTGATGGACATGGATATGAGCGTGAAGCTGAACTTGTCTTATCCGGCGGCGAAGCAGGCGACCACGGTTGTCGACAAACCAGCGGAAAAGCCTCGAGCGGAGCCCGCGAAAGTGGTCGACGTCAAGGAGGTGCGCAAGAGCGCACAAACCGAGCAGGACAAACTGAAAATGGCTGTTCAAGAAATTGAAAAGTTCGTTCAGTCGGTCAAGCGCAATCTGGAGTTCTCGATTGATGAGCCTTCAGGTCAGGTTGTTGTGAAAGTCATTGCCAGTGAATCCGGTGAGGTGGTCCGTCAGATCCCCAACGAAGAAGTCCTGAAACTGGCGAATAGTTTGAATGATGCAAGCAGCCTGTTGTTCAGCGCTAAAGCCTGATAACTGGCACGAATTTTGTTGCTATGTTCTTTTGGGCGTTGTAGTGGTCAAAAGGCCGGCGACACACTGAAGGGAGTTACACATGGCAAGTCCAATTTTACCGGGCACGGGTTTAGGTTCAGGTCTTGATACCGGTGCTATCGTCAAAGCCTTGGTGAACGCTGACAAAGCGGCCAAACAAGGTCAGATCGACCGTGGGACCGCCACCAACTCGGCGAGTATTTCCGGGGTCGGTACCTTGAAGTCGCTGCTGGCCACATTCCAGACGGCGCTCAAGGATCTGGGTAGCGCGACATCCCCTCAGTTCACGGGTTTTGCAGCGACCACCGCCAACGCCAAAGTGGTTACCGCCACCGCAAATAACTCAGCGGTCGCCGGCACTTACACCGTCGCCGTCACTCAATTGGCAACCAGCTCGAAAGTGGCCAGTGCTGCCTTCGCCGGTGGGGCAACCAGCCCGGTCGCGTCAGGCACATTGACGATCAATCAGGGTAGCAAGTCCTATACCGTTAACGTTGCGGCGGGCGCCACCCTGCAACAGGTTCGTGACTCCATCAACACTTCGTACCAGTCCAGTGGCCTCAGTGCCAACATCGTGACCGACAGTTTCGGTTCGCGTCTGGTGTTGGGTTCCAGCACCACGGGTGCCGGATCCGAGCTCAAGGTCAGCGGTATTGCCGGCCTGGATATGGACGGTACCGTGAAAATGGCGGCAACGCCGACTGCGACTTCTTCGGGTGCCATCGGCGAATTGCCTGTGGATGCGCTCTACAGCGTCGATGGCTTGGCCATGAGCAGTCCTTCCAACACCGTGAGTAATGTTTCCGGGTTGTCGATGACCTTGCTGTCCAAGGACACCACCACCGTAACCGTCGCAGGCAACAACGATGGCCTCAAGGCTTCGATCCAGAAGTTTGTCGACGCCTACAACGCAGTGGCCAACGCAGTGACGTCCTTGACCAAGCCGTCCCTGGACGACGATGGCAAGCCGACCGTCCCGGCCGCGCTGACCGGTGATGCGATGCCGCGCGCGATTCTGGCTGCCATGCGTGGCCCCTTGACCGCGGCCGGTGCCGGCGACAAGCTGACTGTGCTCTCGCAATTGGGGATCAACACTGACCAGAAAACCGGCGCACTGAACTTCGACTCCGCCAAGTTCACCGCAGCCATGAATGACAAGAAGCTCGGTGGCGAGGTTCAGACCCTGTTTACCGGAACCAACGGTCTGCTCGAGCGCATGAACAATGTGATCAAGCCATACACCGATACCGGCGGAATTCTGGATACCCGCACCTCCAGCCTGAATAAGGCCAAAACCAAACTGGCCGAAGACCAAGGAGCCCTGGACCGCCGGATCGAGAACCTGACCGCTGTGCTGACCAAAAAGTACAACGACATGGATACACTCGTTGGCAAGTTGAAGGCGACCGCCAGCAACATTACTTCGATGTTTGAGGCGATGACTGCGCAGCAGAAGAACTCGTAACACGCACAACGCCAAAAGCCCGGCAGCGTTTTCAAGCGCTCCGGGCTTTTTTCATTTGAATCTAAAGTTTTTTGACGCGTCGTCGATACACTGGTTAGACGAACTACACAATTTTGATGAGGTACAACATGAATCCAATGTTAGCCCTTCGCCAATACAAGAAGATTGGCGCTCAAGCGCAAACTTCCGAAGCCAGCCCGCATCGTCTGGTTCAGATGCTGATGGAAGGCGGGCTTGACCGTATCGCCCAGGCAAAGGGCGCGATGGAACGCAAAGACATTCCGAACAAGGGCGTACTGATCGGCAAGGCCATCGGCATCATTGGTGGTTTGCGTGAAGGTCTGGACCTTGAGAACTCCGTCGAAACCGTAGGTGAACTGGACAACCTGTACACCTACATGATGAAGCGTCTGGCCGAGGCCAACATCAAGACCGATCCTGCAATTCTCGACGAAGTCGCTGATTTGCTTCGAACAGTCAAAGACGGTTGGGATGCTATTGCCGCGCCGGGCCCGCAGTTTTAAGGAGATCACCATGAGTCTTGTATTGCAGCGAATCGAGCACACCCGCGAAGCCCTGGTCGGCGCATTGGCCGAGCGAAACTGGGAGGCCATCGGTGAGTTGGACCTGGCGTGTCGTTCGTGCATGGAAGACGTCTTGAGTGAGGCTTCGGTGGACGAAGCTGCTCTGCGCGATAATCTTGAGGAGTTGCTGGGGGTATACAAGCAGCTTCTGGAAGCCGCGACGGGGGAGCGGCAAGCTATAGTCGACGAGATGTCGCAGATCCATCAAGCACAGAGCGCGGCAAAGGTTTACCATCTGTTTGGTTAATTAATCCTCAGTTAATCCAAACATAGTGCGCCATAAATTTGACTGTGCACGGTTTTTTGACTTAACTAGTGGCTGGTTCCAGATTTCAGGCGTCTACAGGCATAACGTGTCTGCAAGCGTCTAGCTTGCCCCATCATTTTGGGCATTGAGTTGACTAGGGAAGTTGCTATTGCATGTGGCGTGAAACCAAAATTCTGCTGATTGATGACGATAGCGTCCGCCGCCGCGATTTGGCGGTGATTTTAAATTTTCTCGGTGAAGAAAATTTACCCTGCGGTAGCCATGACTGGCAGCAGGCTGTCGGCTCTTTGTCATCAAGTCGTGAAGTGATCTGTGTCCTCATCGGGACGGTCAATGCTCCTGGCGCACTTCCGGGCTTGTTAAAGACACTCGCAACCTGGGATGAGTTCCTTCCGGTTTTGTTAATGGGTGATAATTCTTCCGTTGACTTGCCCGAAGACCAGCGTCGCCGAGTGCTTTCGACCCTGGAAATGCCACCCAGCTACAGCAAATTGCTCGACTCGCTGCACCGTGCCCAGGTCTATCGCGAGATGTATGACCAGGCCCGCGAGCGCGGTCGTCATCGCGAACCCAATCTTTTCCGCAGCCTTGTCGGCACCAGCCGGGCGATTCAACACGTCCGTCAGATGATGCAGCAAGTGGCCGACACCGACGCCAGCGTGTTGATCCTTGGTGAGTCCGGCACCGGCAAGGAAGTGGTCGCGCGCAACCTGCATTACCACTCCAAGCGTCGTGACGCGCCGTTCGTTCCGGTCAACTGCGGGGCGATCCCGGCCGAGTTGCTGGAAAGCGAATTGTTCGGCCATGAGAAGGGTGCTTTCACCGGGGCGATCACCAGCCGCGCCGGGCGTTTTGAGTTGGCCAACGGCGGCACCCTGTTTCTCGACGAAATCGGCGACATGCCGCTGCCGATGCAGGTCAAGTTACTGCGCGTGTTGCAGGAGCGCACCTTCGAGCGCGTGGGCAGCAACAAGACCCAGAGCGTCGACGTGCGCATCATTGCAGCGACTCACAAGAATCTCGAGAGCATGATCGAGATCGGCACCTTCCGCGAAGACTTGTACTACCGCCTGAACGTGTTCCCGATCGAGATGGCCCCGCTGCGCGAACGTGTCGAAGACATCCCGTTGCTGATGAACGAGTTGATCTCGCGCATGGAGCACGAGAAGCGCGGTTCGATCCGCTTCAACTCGGCGGCGATCATGTCGCTGTGCCGTCACGGTTGGCCGGGCAATGTTCGCGAACTCGCCAACCTGGTGGAACGCATGGCGATCATGCATCCCTACGGGGTGATCGGCGTGGTCGAACTGCCGAAGAAATTCCGCTATGTCGATGATGAAGACGAGCAACTGGTCGACAGCCTGCGCAGCGATCTTGAAGAGCGGGTGGCCATCAACGGTCATACCCCGGACTTCACCGCCAACGCCATGCTGCCGCCGGAAGGCCTGGACCTCAAAGACTACCTCGGTGGTCTGGAGCAGGGCTTGATTCAGCAGGCGCTGGATGATGCCAATGGCATCGTGGCGCGTGCCGCAGAACGCCTGCGTATTCGTCGCACCACACTGGTGGAAAAGATGCGCAAGTACGGCATGAGCCGTCGCGACGGTGATGAACAGGCGGATGATTGACGCCTGTTTTTCAAGTCGTTCATTTGTAGGCGGTTTTTTTTAGGCACGGGTATTGCTACATCCCTCGCAACGTTCCGTTTAACTGACGGTCAGCCTAGCGAGAGAGCACGATGCCCCAAGCCGCCCAGATGTCTCCTGTCCCTGACGCTTCGGGGCAACCGTCGTCCGTAGAGCAGGCAAGCCGGCTTGGCCTTGAGCAGGCGTTCTCGCTGTTCAACCAGATGTCGAGCCAGTTGACCGACTCCTATAGCATGCTGGAAGCCCGGGTCACCGAGCTCAAGGGTGAGCTGGCGGTAGTCAGCGCTCAGCGCATGCAAGAGCTGGCGGAAAAGGAACGCCTGGCCAACCGTCTGCAAAACCTCCTCGATCTGTTGCCGGGCGGCGTCATCGTCATCGATGCCCAGGGCATTGTGCGTGAAGCCAACCCGGCGGCCTGCGAGTTGCTTGGTCTGCCCCTCGAAGGCGAGCTCTGGCGCCATGTCATTGCCCGCTGCTTTGCCCCCCGCGAAGACGACGGTCACGAAATCTCCCTCAAGGACGGTCGGCGTCTGTCGATCGCCACTCGCTCGCTGGATGCCGAGCCTGGGCAGTTGGTGTTGCTCAACGACCTGACTGAAACCCGTCATCTACAAGATCAACTGGCTCGCCACGAACGCCTGTCGTCTCTTGGGCGAATGGTCGCCTCGCTGGCCCATCAGATTCGTACACCGTTGTCCGCCGCCTTGCTCTACGCCAGTCATTTGACTGAACAGGAATTGCCGGTCGCCACGCAGCAACGTTTTGCCGGGCGCCTGAAAGAGCGATTGCATGAGCTGGAGCATCAGGTTCGTGACATGTTGGTGTTCGCGCGCGGCGAGCTGCCGTTGACCGACCGCGTCACGCCCAAGCAATTGATGCAGTCCCTGCAATCGGCGTCGCTGACTCATGTTCAGGACCTGCCGATTCGCTGGCAGTGCGACAGTCATGCCGGTGAGCTGCTGTGCAATCGCGACACCCTGATCGGCGCGATCCTCAATCTGATCGAGAACGCTATTCAGGCCAGTGCCGGTGCTGTCCGCTTGAAAGTGCATTTCTATGCCAGGGGAAACAACCTGCGCGTGTGCGTCAGTGACAGCGGCAGCGGCATCGACGGCAAAGTTCTGGCACGCCTGGGTGAGCCGTTTTTCACCACTAAAACCACTGGGACTGGCTTGGGCCTGACCGTGGTCAAGGCCGTGGCCCGTGCTCATCAGGGAGAATTGCAGTTGCGTTCGCGGCCGGGTCGTGGCACCTGCGCGCAGGTCATCCTGCCGCTTTTTTCCGGTGAACAGCCCAGCGCTCAGGGAGCGGAGTGAAGGACATGGCAATCAAGGTTTTGCTGGTCGAGGACGACCGCGCGCTACGCGAAGCACTGGCCGATACGCTGCTGCTCGCGGGGCACGATTACACGGCCGTCGGTTCAGCGGAAGAGGCGCTCGCGACGGTCGGCAACGAGGCCTTCAGTCTGGTGATCAGCGACGTCAATATGCCGGGCATGGACGGCCATCAACTGCTCGGTTTGCTGCGAGCGCGTCAGCCGCAGTTGCCGGTGTTGCTGATGACCGCTCACGGTGCCGTCGAGCGGGCGGTCGATGCGATGCGCCAGGGCGCGGCGGATTATCTGGTCAAGCCGTTCGAGCCCAAAGCCTTGCTCGACCTGGTGGCGCGGCACGCATTGGGCACGCTTGGCGCGACCGAGAGCGAAGGGCCGATCGCCTTCGAGCCGGCCAGCGTGCAATTGCTGGAACTGGCCGCGCGAGTTGCACGCAGCGATTCGACGGTATTGATCTCCGGTGAGTCCGGGACCGGTAAAGAAGTGTTGGCGCGCTACATCCATCAGCACTCCCATCGCGCCAGTCAGCCGTTCATTGCGATCAACTGCGCGGCGATCCCCGACAACATGCTCGAAGCCACCTTGTTCGGTCACGAAAAAGGTTCGTTCACCGGCGCCATCGCGGCGCAGGCTGGCAAGTTCGAACAGGCCGACGGCGGAACGATCCTGCTCGATGAAATTTCTGAAATGCCCCTCGGGCTCCAGGCCAAATTGCTGCGGGTGTTGCAGGAGCGTGAAGTTGAACGAGTCGGCGCTCGCAAGCCGATCTCCCTGGACATCCGGGTCGTGGCGACCACCAACCGTGACCTGTCCGGTGAAGTGGCGGCGGGGCGGTTCCGCGAAGACCTCTTTTATCGGTTGTCGGTATTTCCGTTGGCCTGGCGTCCGCTGCGCGAGCGTACCGCCGACATCCTGCCGCTGGCCGAGCGTCTGCTGGCAAAACACGTCAATAAAATGAAGCATGCCGCGGCGAAACTGTCGCCCGAGGCGCAGGCGTGCCTGATCGGTTATCCGTGGCCGGGCAACGTGCGTGAGCTGGATAACGCGATCCAGCGCGCCTTGATTCTGCAGCAAGGTGGTTTGATCCAGCCCCAGGATTTCTGCCTGTCCGGGCCGGTGGCTTGTGCGCCGTTGCCGGCGTTGGCGCCGGTGCGGGTTGTGGAGGTCGAGGCTGAATCGGCCGGGGCGTTGGGTGATGACCTGCGTCGGCGTGAGTTCCAGATGATTATCGACACCTTGCGCACCGAGCGCGGCCGCCGTAAAGAAGCCGCCGAGCGATTGGGCATCAGCCCGCGCACCTTGCGCTACAAGCTGGCGCAAATGCGCGACGCCGGAATGGATGTGGAAGCGTATTTGTTCGCGACTTGATTCGTTTGTATTGAAGCTCAGGAAGGGCTTTTGTTCAGAGCGGCCACGGAGCTGGCACCCTTGTTGCTAACACCTCACTACCCGCCGAGTGAGTGTCAAAAAATTGCGGGTCGCCAATGAGAGTAGACCATGAGCCAAGGTATTGAATTTAATCGGTTGATGCTGGATATGCGTTCCATGCAAATGGATGCCATGTCTGCGCCTAAATCGACTGCCGCAGTTCCTGAACTGGGTGGCAGCAGCTTTTCCGACATGCTCGGTCAGGCTGTCAATAAAGTGAACGACACCCAGCAGGCGTCCAGTCAGTTGGCCAGTGCTTTCGAGATTGGCAAAAGTGGCGTAGACCTGACGGATGTGATGATTTCCTCGCAGAAGGCCAGCGTGTCTTTTCAAGCGTTGACCCAAGTGCGCAACAAGCTGGTTCAGGCATACCAAGACATCATGCAGATGCCGGTTTAAGGACGAATTGAGTCATGGCAGAAGCAGTCGCTGATAACGTTCCGGCCAAGGCCACCCCGATAGACGGCAAACCGCCGCTGTTCGGCTTGTCCTTCCTGGAAAACCTCTCCGAGATGACCATGTTGCGTCAGGTGGGCCTGTTGGTCGGCCTGGCTGCGAGCGTGGCGATTGGTTTTGCCGTGGTGTTGTGGTCGCAGCAGCCGGACTACCGGCCTCTGTACGGCAGCCTCGCCGGTATGGATGCCAAGCAGGTCATGGATACCCTGGCCGCCGCCGATATTCCCTACACCGTTGAACCCAACTCCGGTGCCTTGCTGGTCAAGGCCGATGACCTGTCCCGTGCGCGGCTCAAGCTCGCGGGCGCTGGTGTCACTCCCAGCGATGGCAACATCGGTTTTGAAATCCTCGACAAGGACCAGGGCCTGGGGACCAGCCAGTTCATGGAAGCGACCCGTTATCGTCGCGGCCTCGAAGGTGAACTGGCCCGGACCATTTCCAGCCTGAACAACGTCAAGGGCGCTCGCGTGCACTTGGCGATCCCGAAAAGCTCGGTGTTCGTGCGTGACGAACGCAAGCCAAGCGCTTCGGTGCTGGTTGAACTGTATTCCGGCCGCTCGCTGGAGCCGGGTCAGGTGGTGGCGATCATCAACCTGGTCGCGACCAGCGTTCCCGAGCTCAGCAAATCCCAGATCACCGTGGTCGACCAGAAGGGCAACCTGCTGTCGGATCAGGCGGAAAACTCCGAACTGACCATGGCCGGCAAGCAATTCGACTACAGCCGTCGCATGGAAACCATGCTGACCCAGCGTGTGCACAACATCCTGCAACCGGTGCTGGGCAACGATCGCTATAAAGCCGAAGTGTCTGCCGACGTCGATTTCAGCGCCGTCGAGTCGACCTCCGAGCAGTTCAACCCGGATCAACCGGCGTTGCGCAGCGAGCAGTCGGTCAACGAACAACGCACTGCCAGCAATGGCCCACAAGGTGTGCCGGGTGCCCTGAGCAACCAGCCGCCATCGCCAGCCTCCGCGCCGCAGACCACCGGTGGCAGCACCGCGGCAGCCGGCATGGTTCAGCCAGGCCAGCCGTTGATCGATGCCAACGGACAGCAAATCATGGACCCGGCCACCGGTCAGCCGATGTTGGCACCGTACCCGGCGGACAAGCGTCAACAATCCACCAAGAACTTCGAACTCGACCGTTCGATCAGCCACACCAAGCAACAGCAGGGTCGTTTGAATCGCCTGTCGGTGTCGGTGGTGGTGGATGATCAGGTCAAGGTCAACGCCGCCAATGGCGAAACCACCCGTGCGCCGTGGAGTGCCGATGAACTGGCGCGCTTCACTCGCCTGGTGCAGGACGCGGTCGGTTTCGACGCGAGCCGTGGTGACAGCGTCAGCGTGATCAACATGCCGTTCTCCGCCGAGCGCGGTGAAGTGATTGCCGATATTCCGTTCTACTCCCAGCCTTGGTTCTGGGACATCGTCAAGCAAGTGCTGGGTGTGTTGTTCATCCTGGTGCTGGTGTTCGGTGTGCTGCGTCCGGTGCTCAACAACATCACCGGTGGCGGCAAAGGCAAGCAGCTGGCCGGCATCGGCAGCGACGTGGAACTCGGTGGCATGGGCGGCCTGGATGGCGAACTGGCCAACGACCGCGTCAGCCTCGGTGGTCCGCAAAGCATCCTGCTGCCGAGCCCGAGCGAAGGCTATGACGCACAGTTGAATGCAATCAAGAGTCTGGTGGCAGAAGATCCGGGTCGTGTGGCCCAGGTCGTGAAAGAGTGGATTAACGCAGATGAGTGATAACCGAGCCGTTGCCGCCAAACTGACCAAAGTCGACAAAGCCGCGATTCTGCTGCTGTCCCTGGGTTCGACCGATGCTGCCCAAGTGTTGCGCCACATGGGGCCCAAAGAGGTCCAGCGTGTCGGCGTGGCCATGGCGCAGATGGGCAACGTCCATCGCGAGCAGGTCGAGCAGGTGATGAGCGAGTTCGTCGACATTGTCGGCGACCAGACCAGCCTGGGCGTCGGCTCCGACGACTACGTGCGCAAAATGCTCACCCAGGCACTGGGCGAAGACAAGGCCAACGGCCTGATCGACCGCATCCTGCTGGGCGGCAACACCAGCGGCCTCGACAGCCTGAAGTGGATGGAACCGCGCGCCGTCGCCGATGTGATCCGTTACGAGCACCCGCAGATTCAAGCCATCGTTGTGGCGTACCTCGACCCGGATCAGGCGGGCGAAGTGCTTGGCAACTTCGACCACAAGGTACGTCTGGACATCATTCTGCGGGTTTCCTCGCTGAACACTGTGCAGCCGGCGGCCCTGAAAGAACTCAACCAGATTCTCGAGAAGCAGTTCTCCGGCAACTCGAATGCCTCGCGCACCACCCTGGGTGGCATCAAGCGTGCGGCCGACATCATGAACTTCCTCGACAGCTCGATCGAAGGTCAACTGATGGACTCGATCCGCGAAGTCGACGAAGACCTGTCCGGTCAGATCGAAGACCTCATGTTCGTGTTCAACAACCTGTCCGATGTCGACGACCGCGGGATTCAGGCGTTGCTGCGCGAAGTGTCCTCCGACGTGCTGGTGCTGGCCCTCAAGGGTTCGGACGAAGGCGTCAAGGAAAAGATCTTCAAGAACATGTCCAAACGAGCGGCCGAACTGTTGCGCGACGACCTCGAGGCCAAAGGCCCGGTGCGCGTCAGCGACGTGGAAACCGCGCAGAAAGAAATCCTCACCATTGCCCGCCGTATGGCCGAAGCCGGAGAAATCGTTCTCGGCGGGAAGGGCGGCGAAGAGATGATCTAAGGTCACTATGTCGTCCAAACATGATGAGTCCCAGACCGACCTGATCCGAGGCAAGGCCGTCGCCGGTTTCGACGTCTGGGCGTTGCCCAGTTTCGATCCGTTTGTACCGGAGCCCGAGCCGGAGCCCGAGCCCGAACCTCCGGAAATGGAAGAAGTGCCGCTGGATGAAGTCCAGCCACTGACCCTCGAAGAGCTCGAAAGCATCCGTCAGGAGGCTTACAACGAAGGCTTCGCCATCGGCGAGAAAGAAGGCTTCCACAGCGCCACACTCAAGGTCCGTCAGGAAGCCGAAGCCGTACTGACGCCGAAAGTTGCGGGCCTGGAGCAGCTGATGGCCAACCTGTTCGAGCCTATTGCCGAACAGGACACCCAGATCGAGAAATCCCTGGTCGACCTCGTGCAGCACATCACCAAACAGGTGATTCAGCGCGAACTGGCCATCGACTCGACGCAAATCGAACACGTCATGCGTGAAGCCCTCAAGCTCTTGCCGCTGGGCGTGGGTAATGTGCGGCTGTACATCAATCCGCAGGATTTCGAACAGGTCAAAGCCCTGCGCGAGCGCCATGAAGAAACCTGGCGCATCGTCGAAGACGAATCCCTGCTGCCCGGCGGTTGCCGGGTCGAGACCGAACACAGTCGCATCGACGCCACCGTTGAAACCCGCGTCGCCCAAGTCATGGCCAAGCTGTTCGATCAGTTGCATGACCAGGCCTTGCACCCGGCCGCGCCGGATCTGAGCCTGGAGCTGCCGGTCGACGAAAAACCTGCGGTCGCTGCGATCGAGCCGACGCTGGACGAACCTGATGCGCCTTGATCGCACCAGCTTCGCCAAGCGCCTCGGCAGCTACGCCGAGGTCACTACGCTGGCGGGGGCTCCGATCCTTGAAGGCCGTCTGCTGCGCATGGTCGGCCTGACCCTCGAAGCCGAAGGTTTGCGTGCCGCCATGGGCAGCCGCTGCATGGTCATCAACGACGACAGTTATCAACCGGTGCAGGTCGAAGCCGAAGTCATGGGTTTCTCCGGCAGCAAGGTGTTCCTGATGCCGGTCGGCAGCGTCGCCGGCATTGCGCCCGGTGCCCGAGTGGTTCCTATGGCAGACACTGGCCGCTTGCCGATGGGCATGAGCATGCTCGGGCGGGTGCTGGACGGCGCCGGCCGCGCGCTGGATGGCAAGGGCGGCATGAAGGCCGAAGACTGGGTGCCGATGGACGGCCCGACCATCAACCCGCTCAAGCGCGAACCGATCAGCGAGCCGCTGGATGTGGGCATCCGCACCATCAACGGTTTGTTGACGGTCGGTCGCGGTCAGCGTCTCGGGTTGTTCGCCGGTACCGGCGTCGGTAAATCCGTGCTGCTGGGCATGATGACGCGCTTCACCGAGGCCGACATTATCGTGGTCGGGCTGATCGGTGAGCGGGGTCGTGAAGTTAAGGAATTCATCGAGCACATCCTCGGTGAAGAAGGGCTTAAGCGCTCGGTGGTCGTCGCGTCACCTGCGGACGATGCGCCGCTGATGCGTCTGCGCGCTGCGATGTACTGCACGCGCATCGCCGAGTATTTCCGCGACAAGGGCAAAAACGTCCTGTTGCTCATGGATTCGCTGACCCGTTTTGCCCAGGCCCAGCGGGAAATCGCCCTGGCCATTGGCGAGCCGCCCGCGACCAAAGGTTATCCGCCGTCGGTGTTCGCCAAGTTGCCGAAACTGGTGGAGCGGGCCGGTAACGCCGAGAAGGGCGGCGGTTCGATCACCGCGTTCTACACCGTATTGTCCGAAGGCGATGACCAGCAGGACCCGATTGCCGACTCGGCGCGAGGCGTGCTCGACGGGCACATCGTGCTGTCCCGGCGCCTGGCGGAAGAAGGTCATTACCCGGCCATCGATATCGAAGCCTCCATCAGCCGGGTCATGCCGTCGGTGGTCAGCCCCGAGCACATGGCGCGGGCGCAGATGTTCAAGCAGTACTGGTCGCGCTATCAGCAGAGCCGCGACTTGATCAGCGTCGGCGCTTACGTGCCGGGCGGTGATCGCGAAACCGACATCGCGATTTCCCTGCAACCCGCCATGACCACTTACCTGCGCCAGGGCTTGAACGACAACATCGGCATGGGCGCCAGCGAAAACCATCTCGCCTCGATCTTCGCCCCGGCAGCGGGCGGCTAACCGGCCATGGCCCTGAGCCGCGCGGCACGCCTGGCACCCGTGGTGGAAATGGCCGAAAAGGCCGAAAAAACCGCGGTCATGCGCCTCGGGCACTTCCAGGGCCAGGTTCGTGTGGCGGAAAGCAAGCTCGCCGACCTCGAAAACTTCCGCCTCGAATACCAGGAACAATGGATCGTGCGCGGCAGTACGGGCGTTTCCGGCCAGTGGTTACTCGGCTATCAAGGCTTTCTGGCGCAACTGGGCACTGCCATCGATCAGCAGCGCCAAAGCCTGAACTGGCACCAGAACAACCTGAACAAGGCGCGCGATTCCTGGCAGCAGGCGTTTGCCCGGGTTGAAGGCTTGCGCAAACTTGTACAGCGCTACATGGACGAGGCGCGGAAGTTGGAAGACACGCGCGAGCAGAAGCTGCTGGATGAGTTGTCACAGCGGTTGCCGCGGCATGATCCGTATTGAATCAGTTGGATCGCGTTATCGTTCTTCGCGGGCAAGCCTCGCTCCCACAGGTGTTGTGTCGTTCCTAATATTGTGGACGACACAAAACCTGTGGGGGCGAGGCTTGCCCGCGAAGGCGGTCTGACAGACACCATAACTTCCCGCCTTGCTCCCATCTCCGCCAAGTGCTAAACCTTGTACACGTAAGTTCCCCCATGACAAGGAAGCCGTTAAAAAATGTCAGTCCATACAGAAACGTCCCAGGAAGGGAAAAAGCTGACGATTTCGATCAAGGGACGATTCGATTTCGCCAAGCATCAGGAATTTCGTGAATCCTACGAAAACCTTCAGCCAAAACCCGAGTCCTTTGAGGTGGATTTGAAGGACGCCACCTACCTCGACAGTTCCGCACTTGGCATGCTCTTGCTGTTGCGTGATCACGCCGGCGGCGAAAATGCCGAAATCACGTTGACCAACGCCAACGCCGATGTGCGCAAGATTCTCGCCATCTCCAACTTTGAACAAATCTTCGACGTTGCATGACCGCCATGCAACCGTCGCTTGAACCGCTGACCATCCTCATCGCCGAAGACAGCGCGGCCGATCGCATGCTGCTGTCCAGTATTGTCCGTCGTCAGGGCCACCAGGTATTGACGGCCGCCAACGGTGCCGAAGCCGTCGAAGCGTTTCGCGAGCAGCGGCCACACCTGGTGTTGATGGACGCCATGATGCCGGTGATGGACGGTTTCGAGGCCGCACGACAGATCAAGGCGCTGGCCGGGGAAACCCTGGTGCCGATCATCTTCCTGACCTCGCTGACCGAAAGCGAGGCCTTGGCCCGTTGCCTGGAGGCCGGTGGCGACGACTTTCTGGCAAAGCCCTACAACCAGGTGATCCTCGCCGCCAAGATCAAGGCCATGGATCGCCTGCGTCGGTTGCAAGCCACGGTGCTACAGCAGCGGGACCTGATCGCCAAACATCATGACTACTTGCTCAACGAGCAGCGGGTGGCCAAGGCTGTGTTCGACAAGGTGGCGCATTCGGGTTGCCTGAGTGCGCCGAACATCCGCTACCTGCAATCGCCTTATGCGCTGTTCAACGGCGACCTGCTGCTCGCGGCGTTTACCCCGGCCGGCGACATGCACGTGCTGCTGGGCGATTTCACCGGCCACGGTCTACCGGCCGCGGTGGGCGCCATGCCGCTGGCTGAAGTCTTCTACGGCATGACCGCCAAGGGTTACGGCCTGGCTGAAACCCTGCGCGAGATGAACGCCAAGCTCAAGCGTATCCTGCCGGTGGACATGTTCTGCTGCGCCACCTTGCTGTGCCTGAGCTTTCAACGACGTTCGGTGGAAGTCTGGAACGGCGGAATGCCGGACGGTTACTTGCACAGCATCGCCAGCGGTAACCGCACACCATTGACGGCGCGGCACTTGCCATTGGGCGTGCTCAGCCCGCAAACCTTCAATGACCGCACCGAAGTGTTTCCGATGGCCGTTGGCGATCGGGTGTTTCTGCTCTCCGACGGGGTCATCGATACCTGCGATGCCAACGAACAGTTGTTTGGTGTGGAGCGGTTGGAGCGGGTGTTTTCGGCCAATCGCCAGCCAGACGCGCTGTTCGAAGAGATCGAGCAGGCGCTGCGTGATTTTCGTGGCGAGGCCCGTGATGACGTGAGCATGGTTGAGGTCAGTCTGCTGGATGCGGCGCACCTGACCCCGCCGGCACCGGTGTATTCCGACAGTGGCCAGTCCTGTCCGCTGGACTGGTCGGTGAGTTTCGAGTTTCGCGCCGCGACCCTCAAACGTTTCAATCCGCTGCCGTACCTTTTGCAATTGTTGCTTGAGGTCCACGGCCTGCGGGCTCAGAGTGGCGCGCTCTACAGTGTGTTGGCAGAGCTTTATTCCAATGCCCTTGAGCACGGCGTGCTGGGTCTGGATTCAAGCCTCAAGCGCGATGCTTCGGGGTTTGCGCGCTATTATCAAGCGCGCAATGAGCGGCTGGAGGCGTTGCAAGACGGCTATGTGCGGGTGCATTTGCAGGTCGTGCCGACGGGCAAGGGTGGCAGCTTGATTGTGCGGGTCGAAGACAGTGGCAAGGGTTTCGATGTGGCGCGGGTGATGGAGCGTCCCGTCGATGGCGGCCGTCTGTCGGGGCGCGGTGTGAATCTGATCCGCCAATTGAGCCGTAGCGCGAGCTGGTCCGACGATGGTCGTAGTGCTCGCGTGGAGTTTTTCTGGGAGGCTCTGGCATAATTCACCCATTCTTGATCAAGGAGTGAGCAAGTGGCTGACACCCATCTGGACCGCGACGTGCTGAGTGCGTTGCAGGAAGTCATGGAGGATGAGTATCCAGCGTTGCTGGATACTTTCATCGCCGACTCCGAAGAGCGCTTGCGCGTTTTGCGAAAGGCTGACAACGCCGCGCAACTCATGAATGCCGCCCATAGTTTCAAGGGCAGCAGCAGCAATATGGGCGCCGTTCGCCTGGCTGAGTTGTGCAACGAGCTTGAGCAGTGCGCCAGGCAAAAGAGCCTCGCCGGTATTGAAAAACTGGTCGGAGAAATCGACGGCGAATTCGCCATTGTCCGCCCTTTGTATGAAGCGGAGCGACAGCGCTCTCTGGCTGACTGACGCGACCGTCCGGCGCTTTTAAACTCTGTCGAGCTGACCTGGCTCGACCTTTGCAATCAACTCACTCAACTGTACCTACGATCCCAGTGCAGCGGAGACCGTTTTATGCCCGTTACCCCCAATTCGCTTCTGCAGGCCGCCGCGACGGCCAAGACTCAAGTCGCCTCCGCCAATACCCCGGCGCCGGCCGCTGAGCCAGGGGACAAGGCGTCCAGCTTCGCTGATGTTTACGCCGATCAAACCCAGAACAAGCCTTCTGTGGTCGCTGATAAATCGGCTGTGCCCGCCACCGAAAATGCCTCGCAAGACCCCGGCAAAACGGATGTCAGCGGTGAGAAGCCTGCCGCCTCGGAACCGGCCGTTGCCGATAGCGGCAATTCCTTGCCCGCCGATAAACCGGCGCCGACCGATGACACCGCTGTCATCGACGAGCTGCCCGAGACCGCTGAAACGCCGGTGGCCGATACGGCGCCTGTTGATCCGAGCCTCGACCCGGCGCTTGATCCAGCGTTGATGCAGGCGGTACAGCCGATGGTAACCGTGCCGGTCGTGCAAACCGCTGCGCCCGTTGTCACGACCACACAGCCACAGGCTGAAACGCCGGTTGCCACCGCCGTCGTGGCCGCGTCTGCGCCAGCGGCGACTGCCATCGATAGCGATTTCGATCCCGAAGCTGATCCGCTCGACGCATTGCCCGCCGTGCGCATGGCCATGGAGCAGAGCGGCCACGTATCCGCCAGCAGCCAGGCCCAGCCAAAAGCCACGTCTGCCCAGACCCATGTTGACGGTGAACTGACGTCGGCGCAGAACTTTGCCGCCGGCATGGCCAGCATGCTCGACGTACAAACCGACAAGGACAGCACCAGTCAGGGCGGCGAGAAAGCCTTCAGCGGTCTGATTGATGGTGGGCTCAAGGATTTGACGTCCGCCAGCAGCGATACCCGTGTCGATGACTTCGCCAACCGTCTGGCGGCACTGACCCAGGCGGCCACCCCGAAAACCGCCAATGCCTTGCCGGTCAACCAGCCGATCGCCATGCATCAGAGCGGCTGGACCGAGGAAGTGGTCAATCGCGTCATGTACCTTTCCAGCGCCAACCTCAAGGCGGCCGACATCCAGTTGCAACCGGCTGAACTGGGGCGTCTCGATATCCGGGTAAACATGGTTCCCGACCAGCAGACCCAGGTCACCTTCATGAGCGCCCATCCAAGCGTTCGCGAAGCGCTGGACAGTCAGATGCATCGCCTGCGTGACATGTTCTCGCAGCAGGGCATGGGCCAGGTTGACGTCAATGTGTCCGATCAGTCTCGTGGCTGGCAAGGTCAGGGCCAAGGCCAGGATCAGGCTCAGCAGGGGCAGGGCGGTCGGACCAGCGCCAATGGCGGTCGTCTTGACGCCATGGATGAAGAGGTTTCGCCAACTGTTGCCGATGTGGCGGCAACCGCTACCAGCGTGATCGGCTCCAGCGCCGTCGACTACTACGCCTGACCCAACGCAATACCCTGTGGGAGCGAGCTTGCTCGCGATGAGGCAATAACATTCAACATCTTCGTTGACTGCTGCGCCGCCATCGCGAGCAAGCTCGCTCCCACATTGGTTTCGGGGTGCCTGAAGATCCCGCCTGCCCCCCTCCCGACACTTCTGGCATAACACTTGCTCTTGCCTTGCCGTGCGACTGTGAAAACCCGAATAGTGACGGATTATTGGCATGGCGAAGAGCGACGCAGTAGTAAAAGACCCCGCAACCAAAGGCAAGGTCAAGCTGATCATTGTGATCGTGGTGGCCCTGTTGCTGGCGGTCGGCATGTCCGTGGGGGCGACCTGGTTCTTCATGCACAGCGCCCAAAGCAAGCCTGCCGCCGCTGAAACCGCTGTTGTCGGCAAGCAGCCAGCGATTTTCGAGCCCATGGCTCCGGCCTTCGTGGCCAACTACAACGTGAACGGTCGCCAGCGCTACATGCAGGTGAGCATCACCCTGCAAGGCCGCAATCAGGGTGATCTGGAGGCGCTCAAAGTGCATATGCCGGTGATCCGCAACAACCTGGTCATGCTGTTCTCCGGCCAGGACTTCGCCACGCTGGCGACCCCGGTCGGCCAGGAGATGTTGCGTCAGAAGGCCACGGCCAGCGTCCAGGAAGTGGCGCAGAAAGAACTCGGCAAAGTGGTTATCGAACAACTGCTTTTTACTAATTTCGTACTGCAGTAGGAACACGACATGGCCGTGCAGGACCTGCTGTCCCAGGATGAGATCGATGCGCTGTTGCATGGCGTCGACGATGGTCTGGTACAGACCGATAACGTTGCTGAACCCGGCAGCGTCAAAAGCTACGACCTGACCAGCCAGGATCGCATCGTCCGCGGACGCATGCCGACGCTGGAAATGATCAACGAGCGTTTCGCCCGCTACACCCGCATCAGCATGTTCAACATGCTGCGCCGCTCGGCGGACGTTGCCGTCGGTGGTGTGCAGGTGATGAAGTTCGGCGAATACGTGCACTCGCTGTACGTGCCGACCAGTCTCAACCTGGTCAAGATCAAGCCGTTGCGTGGCACCGCGCTGTTCATCCTCGACGCCAAACTGGTGTTCAAGCTGGTGGACAACTTCTTCGGCGGCGACGGCCGTCACGCCAAGATCGAAGGGCGTGAATTCACCCCGACCGAGCTGCGTGTGGTGCGCATGGTGCTGGAGCAGGCCTTCATCGATTTGAAGGAAGCCTGGCAGGCGATCATGGAAGTCAACTTCGAGTACATCAACTCGGAAGTGAACCCGGCCATGGCCAACATCGTCGGCCCGAGCGAAGCGGTGGTGGTGTCCACTTTCCACATCGAACTCGATGGTGGTGGCGGCGACCTGCACGTGACGATGCCGTACTCGATGATCGAGCCGGTGCGCGAAATGCTCGATGCCGGCTTCCAGTCGGATCTGGACGATCAGGACGAGCGCTGGGTCAACGCCCTGCGCCAGGACGTCCTGGACGTGGACGTGCCGATCGGCGCCACGGTTGCCCGTCGCCAGTTGCGTCTGCGCGACATCCTGCACATGCAGCCGGGGGATGTGATCCCGGTCGAGATGCCGGAAGAAATGATCATGCGCGCCAACGGCGTGCCGGCCTTCAAGGTCAAGATGGGCTCGCATAAAGGCAACCTCGCGTTGCAAGTGATCGAGCCGATCGAGCGCCGCTGACCGGCGCTCCAACCCCCTATTAATTGGCTGCTCTTGATTGAGCAGTTGCCCGCCGAGGACAAAAGATGAACGACGATATGAACGCCCAGGACGACCAGGCACTGGCTGACGAATGGGCTGCCGCCCTGGAAGAAACCGGTGATGCCGGCCAGGACGACATCGACGCCTTGCTGGCCGCCGACGCCGCCAGTTCGCCGTCCAACCGTCTGCCGATGGAAGAGTTCGGCAGCGTGCCAAAGAGCCACGACCCGGTCACCCTGGACGGTCCGAACCTCGACGTGATCCTCGACATTCCGGTGTCGATTTCCATGGAAGTGGGCAGCACCGACATCAACATCCGCAACCTGCTGCAACTCAACCAGGGTTCGGTGATCGAGCTGGATCGCTTGGCCGGTGAGCCGCTGGACGTACTGGTCAACGGCACCCTGATCGCCCACGGCGAAGTGGTTGTGGTCAACGAGAAGTTCGGCATCCGCCTGACCGACGTGATCAGCCCAAGCGAACGTATCAAGAAGCTGCGCTAAGTGAAAAAGGTTCTAGGGCTTCTGCTTGCGTTGCCGTTCAGTGTGCTGGCAGCCGAACCTGTGGCCACGGCTGCAACGGCTGCTGCTGCGCCGGCAGTCAGTAGCGGTGTGGCCGGGCAATTGACGCAGTTGGTGTTCGGCTTGCTGCTGGTGCTGGGGTTAATCTTCTTCCTCGCCTGGCTGCTGCGCCGGGTCCAGCAGGCCGGGCCGGCCGGCAAAGGGCAGGTGATCGAGATTGTCGGTTCCCGCGCCTTGGGGCCACGCGACCGATTGATGCTGGTGCAGGTCGGCAACGAGCAGATCCTGCTTGGCCTGAGCCCCGGCACGATCACTGCACTGCATGTGCTTAAAGAGCCGATTGAAGTGCCGACCACGACCGAGAGCGCGACTCCGGAGTTTGCCCAGCATCTGTTGAGGATGCTCGGCAAGGATCAGAAGGATAAGAAGTAATGGGTGCGTTACGCATCGTCTTGACGCTGGCCCTGTTGCTGGCCGCGCCGCTGGCGTTCGCCGCCGATCCGTTGTCGATCCCGGCGATCACCCTGGGCACCAACGCCAATGGCGCTCAGGAATACTCGGTCAGCCTGCAAATCCTGCTGATCATGACCGCGCTGAGTTTCATCCCGGCGTTCGTCATGCTGATGACCAGTTTCACCCGGATCATCATTGTGTTCTCGATTCTGCGTCAGGCCCTGGGCTTGCAGCAGACGCCGTCGAACCAGATTCTCACCGGCATGGCGCTGTTCCTGACGCTGTTCATCATGGCGCCGGTGTTTGACCGGGTGAATCAGGACGCCTTGCAGCCGTATCTGGCGGAAAAACTCACCGCTCAGGATGCCGTGGCCAAGGCCCAGGTGCCGATCAAGGACTTCATGCTGGCGCAGACGCGCAGCAGCGATCTCGAGTTGTTCATGCGCCTCTCCAAGCGCACGGACATCGCTTCGCCGGATCAGGCGCCGCTGACCATTCTGGTGCCGGCCTTCGTCACCTCCGAGCTTAAAACCGCGTTCCAGATCGGCTTCATGATCTTCATTCCGTTCCTGATCATCGACCTGGTCGTGGCCAGTGTGCTGATGGCCATGGGTATGATGATGCTCTCGCCACTGATCATTTCCCTGCCGTTCAAGATCATGCTGTTCGTGCTGGTGGATGGCTGGGCGTTGATCATCGGTACCCTGGCGAGCAGCTTCGGCGGTGTGTCGCCATGACGCCGGAAGTGGCGGTAGACATCTTCCGCGAAGCGCTGTGGCTGACCACGATGATGGTGGCTGTGCTGGTGATTCCGAGTCTGCTGGTAGGCTTGCTGGTGGCGATGTTCCAGGCCGCCACGCAGATCAACGAACAGACCTTGAGCTTCCTGCCGCGCTTGCTGGTCATGCTGGTGACGCTGATTGTCGCCGGCCCGTGGATGGTGCAGACGTTCATGGAATACATCCTGCAGCTGTACGGCAGTATTCCTCAGGTCATCGGCTAAACCATGCCGTCGCTGCTGCAGCTGACCGATACCCAGATCAGTACCTGGGTGGCGACGTTCATGTTGCCGTTGTTTCGCATCGGCGCCTTGCTGATGGTCATGCCGGTGTTTGGCACGTCCCTGGTGCCCACGCGCGTGCGCCTGTACTTCGCCCTGGCGATCACGGTGGTGATTGCGCCGGGCCTGCCGCCGATGCCGCCGATCAATGCGCTGGATCTGAGTGCGCTGCTGCTGATCGCCGAGCAGATTCTCATCGGCGCGTTGCTGGGTTTCTCCTTGCAACTGTTCTTCCAGGCGTTCGTGGTGGCGGGGCAGATCGTCTCCATTCAGATGGGCATGGGCTTCGCGTCGATGGTCGACCCCACCAACGGTGTCTCGGTGGCGGTGATCGGGCAGTTCTTCACCATGCTGGTGACGCTGCTGTTCCTGTCCATGAATGGCCATCTGGTGGTCTTCGAAGTCCTGACCGAAAGCTTTACCACGATGCCGGTGGGCAGCGGCTTGATGGTTAACCATTTCTGGGAGCTGGCCGGCAAGCTTGGCTGGGTTTTGGGGGCCGCACTGTTGCTGGTGCTGCCAGCGGTCACCGCATTGCTGGTGGTCAACATTGCGTTCGGCGTGATGACTCGGGCCGCGCCGCAATTGAACATCTTTTCCATCGGTTTCCCGCTGACCCTGGTGCTCGGGCTGTTCATCGTCTGGGTCGGGCTGGCGGACATCATCAATCAGTATCAACCGCTGGCCACCGAAGCCTTGCAGTTGTTACGCGAACTGGCACGGGCGCGCTGAGTCATGGCTGAGAGCGAAAGCGGTCAGGACAAAACAGAAGACCCCACGGAGAAACGTAAAAAGGACTCTCGGGACAAGGGCGAGATTGCGCGCTCCAAGGAGCTCAACACCCTGGCGGTCATGCTCGCCGGCGCTGGCGGGTTGCTGATTTTCGGTGGAGCGCTGGCGCAGGACCTGATGGAACTGATGCGCATGAACTTCACGCTGTCGCGGGAAGTGATTCTGGATCAGCGCAACATGGGCACCTTCCTGCTGCACTCGGGGCAGATCGCCCTGGTGGCGATTCAGCCGGTGATGATCACCTTGTTGCTGGCCGCGTTGATCGGCCCGATTTCTCTCGGTGGCTGGCTGTTCGCGGCAGGCTCCCTGGCGCCGAAATTCAGTCGCATGAACCCCGGTGCGGGGCTCAAGCGAATGTTCTCGGCCAAGGCGCTGGTCGAACTGCTCAAGGCTCTGGCAAAGTTTTTCATCGTGCTGTTCGTGGCGCTGGCGGTGTTGTCTTCCGACATCGACGACCTGATGCGCATTGCCCACGAACCCTTGGACATGGCGATCATTCACAGCCTGCAAGTGGTCGGCTGGAGCACGTTGTGGATGGCCTGCGGGCTGATCATCATCGCCGCCGTCGACGTGCCGGTGCAGCTGTGGGAAAGCCACAAGAAACTGCTGATGACCAAGCAGGAAGTGCGCGACGAACACAAGGATCAGGAAGGGCGTCCTGAGGTCAAGCAGCGCATTCGCCAGTTGCAGCGCGAGATGTCCCAGCGCCGGATGATGGCGGCCATCCCCGAAGCCGACGTGGTGATTACCAACCCGACGCACTACGCCGTCGCCCTCAAGTACGATCCCGACAAGGGCAGTGCGCCAGTGCTGCTGGCCAAGGGCAGTGACTTCCTGGCCCTGAAGATTCGTGAAATCGCCGTGGCCAATAATGTGCTGCTGCTCGAATCGCCGGCCCTGGCGCGTTCGATCTATTACTCCACCGAGCTGGAGCAGGAAATCCCCGGTGGGTTGTATCTGGCGGTCGCTCAGGTACTGGCCTACGTCTACCAGATTCGCCAGTACCGCGCGGGCAAGGGCAAGCGTCCGGATCCGCTTAAGGACAATTTGCCGATTCCGCCGGATTTGCGGCGCGATTCCTGATCCCCCCCCTTTAGATGCCGTCATGAACCTCGCCGGTGTGAGGCTCGGCCCTAGTCCTCGCCCAGAGCGTCCTTACTGTCTTTGGCGCGAACAGCGCTGTCCACTTTTGGGTATTTTCTTGGACAGCATTTGGCCGTTACGTTGCCTATTCAGTCCCTTCTTCGACGGTTACTCGAGCCTCGTACAGTACGTAGAGGTTAGCTTTGTCGGGGCTCATTTTGATCACCGTCAGGAAATGTTTGCCTGTATTGAAGCGCTGCGTTTCCTGTAGCGTTTTAGCATCCAGGACAAAAACGGATTCAGAGTTCGTCCGTACTGTGAAGAGCTGATTTCCATCACGGCTGCAGCAGATAGATCTAGTGGCGGTGCTGTGTTGTAGGACCTTGATCGTTTTGTTGGAGACAGCGTCAATCACGATCATCTCGCGATCACTCTTGTTGAGCGCATAGAGAAGTTTTCCATCAGGGCTGACGGTGATATTGCTGGGGAATCCGGCAAGGGGAATGCTGGCAATCACAGACAACCTTGCGGTATCAATGACCTCGATTGAGTTTTGCCGTCCTTCGTTCCAGCAGGAAACATACAGGTGTGTTCCGCTGGGACTTATAGCGAGATTGTCGGGATAAGATAAAGGTAATTTCCGGACTTCAGTTTTTTCGACCGTATCGAACTCTATCAGGTCGTCACCGGCGCAGAGGTAGGCTCTTATGCCGGTGGGATGTATGACCATGTCAGTAAGGGGGCGGGAATCGATCTTGGTTCCTTCACCCACCGTATGATTAATCGTATTGATCTCGAATAGGCAAGCGGTGGTTATGTCCATGGCGAAGGCCTTTGTGCTGTCCGGGCTTAAGCCTTTTATGGTTGGCCAGCGCCCGGCAGAATAAGTCGCTATGACTTTCTGTGTGTTTGCATCCATTGCGCGTAAGTAATATTCCTCGCCTATTCGTTCGCGAAAATACAGGCGGGCGGAGTCCTTGCTGATCACCAGGTCATCATAGCCGTGGATCATATGCACGTTTTCATTGCTCAGCGTTGTCGGTGACTGAGCGATAGTTGGCGATTGCGGTTGCATGGGGTCAAGTCCTGTCACTGTAGTGAGATATCCATACAACGGCAGTGAGCGCGCACGTGTCTACTGTCAGATCTAACAGGTATGCACAAGATCCCGATCGACGGTCACCGCTGCGATGAGGGTTCCTAAGTACCGTTTGTCTGAAACGGCTTAGTACCTGTTAGTTCTGACAGTAGGCAGTCGGCGCCTCCGGCGCTTTCATACTTGTGGGAATTCTCCCGTTCATTGTCCTTGCAGTGGTGGTTCTGGTCATTCGGCCGGAATACCAGGGATTGGTGTTTACGTCATGTCTTAGAGGGATCAATTATGGCAGTGCAACCGTTTAAAAAACTGCAAGGCATGGAGATGGAGTTCGTCTCCGGGAAGTTGGAAGAATATCCACGCGATCGCGCCATCGGTTACACCGTTACTTTTAAATTGGTTCTGGATTTCACGCACTTCAAGCAGATGGCAGACGTCTGGTTTCCAGGCTATTTAGAGGGGCGGGACAACGCGATTCGGCCTGAGTTGGGCGGGCTGGCTTATCATAATAATTACAGTCGGTTTGGTGGTAATGCCGGAAGTATTGTCGACAACGAAAAGCTTTTCGCGTTCTTCACGAATCCAGAGCCATACCTGGACGGCTGGATCAGCGATCTGGAGATGGTGTGGCGGTTTCACAAGCCTGTGTTCAGGATGGAGGGTGATGCGTTGTTCATCACGGCACGCCAGGATTTTCGGTGGGATGACCCCTTGCGCCAGATCACGATCAAAGATCTTGGAGTTATCCCTTTCCACTGGGCACTGACCTTGATTGAGCTGGTGGCTAAACAGCCATGGCCTGTTTCGTCGGCAGCCTCTAAACGCGTAGCTCCTGTACAACGAGTGACATTCATGTACACACAGGAAGAGATCGTGTTTGTCGACGGTGAAGAAGTGCTCAAGGGGGCACGCTACGTCAGTGGCAAGACGTTGAGTTTTGGTCCGATCACTGACAACCAGGTTCACACCGCAGGTTGATCAATCTGCGTTCGGGGGGGGGCATCGTAAATCCTTGCGAGTGCCTCGGTCGAACGCGACACGGCTTGAGTGCAGGACGCGCAGGCTCTGCGCTACGACCAACATTCAATACGCCCCTCTATTTCCCCCCTCTGCAAAAGTTGGAAGGTTTCTTGCAATAGTCGCCCTGCGCCTCTTTCAGGCGTCAAAAGTTTGCTTTAAAGAAACGGGGAAAACCGGTGGATCGCTCTCAGTTATTCAACACTGCACGCACAAACGTTGCCGACTTGAGTCGGGGCAACCTGGGTGTGCCGTTGTTGCTGCTGGTCATGCTGGCCATGATGATGCTGCCGGTGCCGCCGTTTCTGCTGGACGTGTTTTTCACGTTCAACATTGCGCTGTCCATCGTCGTGCTGTTGGTGTGCGTGTATGCATTGCGGCCGCTGGATTTCGCAGTGTTCCCGACCATTCTGCTGGTGGCGACGTTGTTGCGACTGGCGCTGAACGTGGCCTCCACCCGAGTGGTGATGCTCCACGGTCAGGACGGTCATGCCGCCGCCGGTAAGGTGATCCAGGCCTTCGGCGAGGTGGTGATCGGCGGTAACTACGTGGTCGGTATCGTCGTCTTCGCGATTTTGATGATCATCAACTTCGTCGTGGTGACCAAGGGTGCCGGGCGGATTTCCGAGGTGAGCGCACGTTTCACCCTCGATGCGATGCCCGGCAAACAAATGGCGATCGACGCCGACTTGAACGCCGGCCTGATCGACCAGAACCAGGCCAAATTGCGCCGGATGGAAGTCGCCCAGGAAGCCGAGTTCTACGGTTCCATGGACGGTGCCAGCAAATTCGTGCGCGGTGACGCCATCGCCGGTCTGCTGATTCTGTTCATCAACCTGATCGGCGGCATGGCGGTCGGTATCTTCCAGCACGGCATGACCTTCGGCGACGCCGGCCGGGTGTACGCTTTGCTGACCATCGGTGACGGTTTGGTGGCGCAATTGCCATCACTGCTGTTATCGACAGCTGCAGCGATCATGGTGACCCGTGCTTCCGGTTCGGAAGACATGGGCAAGCAGATCAATCGCCAGATGTTCGCCTCGCCGAAAGCGTTGGCCGTGGCGGCGGGTTTGATGGCAGTGATGGGCCTGGTGCCCGGCATGCCGCACTTCTCCTTTCTCAGCATGGCGGCCTTGGCTGCTGGCGGCGCATACCTGTTCTGGAAGAAGCAGAACGTGGTCAAGGTTCAGGCCCTGCAAGAGGTCAAGCGTCAACAGGAGCTGCTGCCATCGCCAGCCCGTGCCATGGAAACCAAGGAGCTGGGCTGGGACGACGTGACGCCGATCGACATGATCGGGCTGGAAGTCGGCTATCGCCTGATTCCGCTGGTGGATCGCAACCAGGGTGGTCAGTTGCTGGCGCGGATCAAGGGCGTGCGCAAGAAGCTGTCCCAGGATCTGGGCTTCCTGATGCCGACTGTGCACATTCGTGACAACCTCGACCTGGCGCCGAGTGCTTACCGCCTGACCCTGATGGGCGTGATCCTGGCAGAAGCCGAGATTTACCCGGATCGCGAACTGGCGATCAACCCGGGGCAGGTCTACGGCACGCTCAATGGCATAACCGCCAAAGATCCGGCTTTTGGCCTGGAAGCGGTCTGGATCGAAATCAGCCAGCGTGCCCAGGCACAATCGCTAGGTTACACCGTGGTCGACGCCAGCACGGTCGTGGCGACGCACTTGAACCAGATTCTGTACAAGCACTCCAGCGAACTGATCGGTCACGAAGAAGTCCAGCAACTCATGCAATTGCTGGCCAAAAGCTCGCCGAAACTGGCTGAAGAGCTGGTGCCGGGGGTGGTCTCGCTGTCGCAGTTGCTCAAGGTGCTTCAAGCGTTGTTGGCCGAGCAGGTGCCGGTGCGGGACATTCGCAGCATCGCCGAGGCCATCGCCAACAATGCTGCCAAGAGTCAAGATACTGCCGCTTTGGTGGCCGCGGTGCGCGTCGGCGTATCCCGCGCAATCGTCCAAAGCATTGTAGGGACTGACTCCGAGCTACCAGTTATCACTCTGGAGCCAAGGTTGGAACAAATATTGCTCAATAGTCTTCAGAAGGCAGGACAAGGCTCGGAAGAGGGTGTTCTGCTGGAGCCAAGCATGGCTGAGAAACTGCAACGCTCGTTGATCGATGCGGCGCAGCGTCAGGAAATGCAAGGTCAACCGGTGATTCTGCTGGTAGCCGGCCCGGTTCGCGCGATGCTTTCGCGATTCGGCCGACTGGCAGTCCCGGGTTTGCATGTGTTGGCTTACCAGGAAATTCCTGACAACAAGCAAGTGACCATCGTTGCGACAGTAGGGCCCAACGGCTGAGGTAGTGGTTTATGCAAGTTAAGCGTTTTTTCGCCGCCGATATGCGTCAGGCCATGAAACTGGTTCGTGATGAGCTGGGCGCTGATGCCGCCATTATTGGCAACCGCCGGATCGCCGGTGGTGTCGAGCTGACGGCTGCCCTGGATTACAAGTTGTCGGCGCTGGCCCCGCGTGTTCCGAACATGGAACTCGAGGATGAGCTGCGCAAGACCCAGTCGCGGATCGTCACCGCCCAGGCCGAATTGAGCCTGCGTGGCGACGGCGAAACCGAAGGCGACAAGACCACCAATCGCCAGTTGTTCGCCGGCCTGCCGTTGACCGCCGCCGAGCCGCTGATCGAGCCGACGTATGCCGAACCTCGTCGCTCGGCGCCAGCCCCGGCACCTGCCGCTGGCGGCGTCGATCCACGGGCGTTCGATTCGATGCGTTTCGAACTCAACAGCCTGCGCGAATTGATGGAAGTACAACTCGGCTCCCTGGCCTGGAATCAGCTGCAAGGCAGCCGTCCGGCCCAGGCCAATCTTTGGCGTCGCCTGCAACGCATCGGCCTGTCCGGCCCGTTGTCCCGCGACTTGCTGGCGATGATTACCGACATTGACGAACCCCGTCAGGCCTGGCGCATGTTGCTGGCGCACCTGGCGCGGATGATTGCCACACCGGAAGTCGAGCCACTGGAAGAGGGCGGCGTGATTGCCATGGTCGGCCCTGCCGGCATGGGCAAGACCACCACCCTGGCCAAGCTCGCGGCCCGCTACGTGCTCAAATACGGCGCGCAAAACATCGCGCTGGTGAGCATGGACAGCTACCGTATCGGTGCTCAGGAACAATTGAAGACCCTGGGCCGGATCCTCAACGTGTCGGTAACCCACGTTGATCCGGGCCAATCGCTGGTGCAGGCGCTGGATCCGTTGCTGCGCAAACGCGTGGTGTTGATCGATACCGCCGGCCTTCAGGCCAGCGACCCGGCCCTGCGCATGCAGCTCGAAAGCCTGGCCGGACGTGGCATCAAGTCAAAAAATTATCTGGTTTTGGCAACCACCAGCCAGAAACAGGTTCTAACGGCCGCTTATCACAGTTACAAGCGCTGCGGGCTCGCTGGCTGCATCCTGACTAAACTGGATGAAACGGCAAGTCTGGGCGAGGTGTTGAGCCTGGCGATCAGTCATGAATTGCCGGTGGCCTACCTGACCGATGGCCCGCGTATTCCGGATGATTTGCATCTGCCGCGTCGTCATCAGTTGGTCAGTCGCGCCGTAAGCGTGCAAATGCAAGAAGAACCCAGCGAAGAAGCCATGGCTGACATGTTCGCTGATATTTACCACAGCCCGACCAAGCAGGTTGGCTGAGGTACTAATGAACAGTTTTTGTACCTACATCGATGGTCTGCCATGCATTGTTCAGTTATTGAGCGCGCAGCCAGTAATGTGGCCTCCGTCTATGCAAGACAAGGTAAAGAAATAACATGGGCAGCATGCATCCCGTACAGGTGATCGCGGTGACCGGCGGCAAAGGTGGCGTCGGGAAGACTAACGTGTCAGTGAACTTGTCCCTGGCTCTAGCTGAACTCGGCCGGCGCGTCATGCTGCTAGACGCCGATCTGGGGCTGGCGAACGTCGACGTCCTATTGGGGCTGACACCCAAACGTACCCTGGCCGACGTGATCGAAGGCCGCTGTGAGCTGCGCGACGTTCTGTTGCAGGGCCCTGGCGGTATTCGCATCGTTCCGGCCGCGTCCGGCACACAGAGCATGGTTCATCTGAGCCCGGCCCAGCACGCCGGTCTGATCCAGGCCTTCAGTGATATCGGCGACAACCTCGACGTATTGGTGATCGACACCGCTGCGGGTATTGGTGACTCGGTAGTCAGTTTCGTTCGCGCAGCGCAAGAAGTCTTGCTGGTGGTGTGCGACGAGCCGACCTCGATCACTGATGCCTATGCGCTGATCAAACTGCTGAACCGCGATTACGGCATGAACCGCTTCCGCGTCCTGGCCAACATGGCCCAGAGCCCGCAGGAAGGCCGCAACCTGTTCGCCAAGTTGACCAAGGTCACGGACCGCTTCCTCGACGTCGCCCTACAATACGTAGGCGCGGTGCCATACGACGAAAGCGTGCGCAAGGCCGTGCAGAAACAGCGCGCCGTCTACGAAGCGTTCCCGCGGTCCAAGTGCGCCCTGGCGTTCAAGGCGATCGCGCAGAAGGTCGACACATGGCCGCTGCCTGCCAATCCGCGTGGGCACCTGGAGTTTTTCGTCGAGCGCCTCGTGCAACAGACCGCAGGACCCGTCCTATGACAGCCAGTGGCTACAACCTCTACAAGAAGTCGGCACGTGACGCGCAGTACGAGCTGATCGAGCGTTACGCGCCACTGGTCAAACGCATTGCTTACCACTTGCTGGCCCGTCTGCCGGCCAGTGTCCAGGTTGAAGACCTGATCCAGGCCGGGATGATCGGCCTGCTTGAAGTATCGACCAAATATGACGCCAGCAAAGGCGCGAGTTTCGAGACCTACGCGGGCATTCGAATCCGCGGCGCGATGCTCGATGAAGTACGCAAGGGGGACTGGGCGCCACGTTCGGTTCACCGCAATACCCGCATGGTCAGCGACGCAATTCGCTCGATTGAAGCTAAAACCGGTCGTGACGCTAAAGATCATGAGGTTGCGGCCGAACTCCAATTGAGTCTCGACGATTATTACGGGATTTTGAACGACACCCTGGGCAGCCGGTTATTCAGTTTCGACGATCTGTTGCAGGACGGCGAACACGAAGGGCTGCACGAGGATGGCGCGAGTGCACATCTGGAGCCGTCACGCGATCTGGAAGATGAACGCTTCCAGGCCGCGCTGGCGGACGCGATTGCCAATTTGCCGGAGCGTGAGCGACTGGTGTTGGCGCTGTACTACGACGAAGAGCTGAACCTCAAGGAAATCGGTGAGGTCCTGGGGGTCAGCGAATCGCGGGTCAGCCAGTTACATAGCCAGTGCGCGGCCCGTTTGCGGGGGCGTTTGGGGGAGTGGCGAGCGCGCTGAAGGCAGTGTGGGGACACTGCGAACGAGGCCGGTGGGGTGTTGAACTGCACCGGTCGCGATCTGTTGTGCTCCAGACAGTCATCGAGTGCATTGCCGGATTGATTGAAATGGCGCGTCCAGGTGCTGGGCGCGTTTAAGACTGCTTGGAGGTCGAATTGGACAAGAACATGAAAATCCTCATCGTTGATGACTTCTCAACGATGCGGCGGATCATAAAAAACCTGTTGCGTGACCTTGGGTTCACCAACACGGTCGAGGCCGACGATGGCACTACTGCCATTCCGGTTCTCAACAGCGGGAGCATCGACTTTCTGGTAACGGACTGGAACATGCCTGGCATGACCGGTATCGATCTGCTGCGTCATGTGCGCGCCGATGAAAAGCTCAAGCACCTGCCGGTGCTGATGGTGACTGCCGAAGCCAAGCGCGAACAGATTATCGAAGCGGCCCAGGCCGGTGTTAACGGCTATGTGGTCAAACCCTTCACGGCCCAGGCGTTGAAAGAAAAAATCGAGAAGATTTTCGAACGCATCGGTTGATCCACTGCGCCACGGGGGAGCTATGGAGCATAAAGAATCTTCACTGGGCGATTTTGAATCGACCCTGAAAAAACATGCCCGCGAACTGGTCGACAGCCTTGAAAAAGGCAAGTTCGGCGACGCTGTGCAACTTATCCATGAGCTCAATCAGACCCGTGACCGCGGCCTGTATCAGGAAGTGGGCAAGCTCACTCGCGAGCTGCATAGCGCGATCGTCAATTTCCAGATTGACCCGAACATGCCGCAAGCCGAGGAAGTGTCGCAAATCACGGACGCCACCGAGCGCCTGGGGTATGTGGTCAAGCTGACCGAGGCCGCCGCCAACCGCACCATGGACCTGGTGGAAAACGCCACGCCGCTGGTCAACAGCCTGAGTGAAGAAGCCCAGGCGTTGAGCACGGATTGGGGGCGGTTCATGCGTCGCGAAGTCGGGGCTGAAGAGTTCCGCGAACTGGCCCGGCGTGTCGACGGTTTCCTGACACGCAGCAGCGAAGACAATCGCACAGTGTCCAGCAACCTCAATGACATTCTGCTGGCTCAGGATTACCAGGACCTCACCGGTCAGGTAATCAAGCGCGTGACCCAGTTGGTCACCGAAGTTGAAAGTAACCTGCTCAAGCTCGTGCTCATGGCCAGTCAGGTAGACCGCTTTGCGGGTATCGAACATGACCGTGATGCGATGCTGGCTGAAAAAGATCCGCAAAAACATCTCTCTCAGGGTGAAGGTCCGCAGATTCATGCCGATAAAAGAGAAGACGTTGTGTCCGGTCAGGACGATGTGGACGATTTGTTATCCAGCCTAGGATTTTAGAGTTTTAGCATTTTAGGTTTTTTAGGTTTTTTAGGTTTTTAAACCTGTTAGGAGCACCCCCTTAATGAGCTTCGGCGCCGATGAAGAGATCCTTCAGGATTTCCTGGTTGAGGCCGGCGAGATTCTAGAGCAACTGTCCGAACAGCTGGTCGAGCTTGAAAGCCGACCGGATGATGCGGACTTGCTCAATGCAATTTTTCGCGGTTTTCACACTGTAAAAGGGGGCGCCGGCTTCCTCCAGCTCAACGAGCTGGTGGAGTGCTGTCACATCGCCGAGAACGTGTTCGACATCCTGCGCAAGGGTGAACGTCGCGTCGACTCGGAACTGATGGACGTGGTTCTCGAAGCGCTGGACGCGGTGAACAGCATGTTCACCGAAGTTCGCGAACGCAGCCCGATTACGGCTGCCACGCCTGAATTGCTCGCGGCACTGGCCCGTCTGGCCGAGCCGCAAACGGCTGATGAATCTGCGCCGGTTGCTGAAGTGGTCGAAGCACCTGCCGCTGAAGAATCGGGCGACATCACTGATAACGAATTCGAACAATTGCTGGACTCGCTGAACGCTGTCAAGGCTCAAGCCGAAGCGCCGGCGGTTGCTCCAGTGGCGGCTGCCGATTCGGCGGCCAGCGACGAAATTACCGATGCCGAGTTCGAGTCGTTGCTCGATCAACTGCACGGCAAAGGCCAGTTCGCCGTCGACGCGGTGGCACCGGCTGCTGCACCGTCTGCTCCGAAAGCGGCCGGCGACAGCTCCGATATTACCGACGACGAATTCGAAGCACTGCTCGACCAGCTGCACGGCAAGGGCAACTTTGCGGTGGACGCGCTGGAATCGGCCATTGCCGCCGTACCCGCCGCGGCTGCGCCAACCGCGAAAGCGGCCGGCGGTGATCTGATCTCCGATCACGAGTTCGAATCGCTGCTCGACGAATTGCATGGCAAAGGCAAATTCACTGAAGTCGGCACAGGTGCTGCGGTGGCTGCTCCAGCCGCCAAGGCTACTGCGCCGAAACCGGTTGCCAAAGCGCCCGAGCCAAAAGCCGAAGCGCCGAAACCGGCGGCTGCCGCTGCACCGGCTCCAGCCCGCGCACCGTCCGCGCCGCCACCGGAAAAACCGGCCAGCGAAGCCGAGACCACCGTGCGGGTTGATACCGCGCGTCTCGACGAAATCATGAACATGGTCGGCGAACTGGTATTGGTGCGTAACCGCTTGGTCCGTCTGGGCCTCAACAGCGGCGACGAAGCCATGTCCAAGGCCGTGTCGAACCTCGACGTGGTCACTGCCGACCTGCAAACCGCGGTCATGAAGACCCGGATGCAACCGATCAAGAAGGTCTTCGGGCGCTTCCCGCGCCTGGTTCGCGACCTGGCTCGCCAGCTCAAGAAAGAGATCAACCTGGAGCTGGTCGGCGAAGAAACCGACCTCGACAAGAACCTCGTCGAGGCCCTGGCCGACCCGCTGGTCCACTTGGTGCGCAACTCGGTCGACCACGGTATTGAAGAGCCGGCCGAGCGCGAAGCGATGGGCAAGCCTCGCAGCGGCAAGGTGATCCTGTCCGCTGAACAGGAAGGCGACCATATCCTGCTGTCCATCTCCGATGACGGCAAGGGTATGGACGCTGATGTCCTGCGCGGCATCGCCGTGAAGAAAGGCTTGATGGACAAGGATGCAGCCGATCGCCTCAGCGAGTCCGATTGCTTCAACCTGATCTTCGCGCCAGGTTTCTCGACCAAGACCGAAATTTCCGATGTCTCCGGACGCGGCGTGGGCATGGACGTGGTGAAAACCAAAATCGCCCAGCTCAACGGCACCATCAATATCTATTCGACCAAGGGCAAGGGCTCGAAGATCGTCATCAAGGTCCCGTTGACCCTGGCGATCATGCCGACGCTGATGGTCATGCTCGGCAACCAGGCGTTCGCGTTCCCGCTGGTGAACGTCAACGAGATTTTCCACCTCGACCTGTCGCGCACCAACGTGGTGGACGGTCAGGAAGTGGTGATCGTGCGGGACAAGGCACTGCCATTGTTCTACCTCAAGCGCTGGCTGGTCAGCTCCGCGGCTCACGAAGAGCAGCGCGAAGGCCACGTGGTGATCCTTTCGGTGGGTACTCAGCGGATCGGCTTCGTCGTCGACCAGCTGGTGGGCCAGGAAGAAGTGGTCATCAAGCCATTGGGCAAAATGCTCCAGGGAACCCCGGGCATGTCGGGCGCCACCATTACCGGTGACGGTCGCATCGCGCTGATTCTCGATGTTCCGAGCATGCTCAAGCGTTACGCCGCACGGCGTATTTGATTCTGGTGGAGCGGGGCGACTAAGCCTCGCTCCGTCCTAACGGAGTGTTTATGGCAGTCAAAGTCCTGGTGGTGGACGATTCGGGGTTTTTCCGCCGCCGCGTCTCGGAAATTCTTTCAGCGGATCCGAATATCCAGGTCGTCGGTACGGCGACCAACGGAAAAGAGGCGATCGATCAGGCGCTGGCCCTCAAGCCAGACGTGATCACCATGGACTACGAGATGCCGATGATGGATGGCATCACGGCGGTGCGGCATATCATGCAGCGCTGCCCGACCCCGGTATTGATGTTCTCCTCGCTGACCCATGAAGGCGCCCGGGTAACCCTCGATGCGCTGGACGCCGGCGCGGTGGATTTCCTGCCGAAGAATTTCGAAGACATCTCCCGTAACCCGGAGAAGGTCAAGCAACTGCTGTGCGAGAAAATTCTCAGCATCTCGCGCAGTAACCGTCGTGCCAGCACCTACAGCGCACCGGCCCCGGTCGCCGCGCCAGCCCCGACGCCTGCGCCTTCGAGCGTCAGCAGTTACGGCAGCAGCACGCCTTCGCGTCCGGCTCCGGCACCCGTGCCGGTGCGTACCCACGCCCCGGCCTCGTCCGGCCCGTCGTCGCCCGCGCCAAAACGCAAAGCCTACAAACTGGTGGCCATCGGTACGTCCACGGGCGGTCCGGTTGCCCTGCAGCGGGTGTTGACCCAGTTGCCGGCCAACTTCCCGGCCCCGATCGTGCTGATCCAGCACATGCCGGCCGCCTTCACCAAGGCCTTCGCCGAACGTCTGGACAAGCTCTGCCGCATCAGCGTCAAGGAAGCCGAGGATGGCGACATCCTGCGTCCGGGCCTGGCGCTGCTGGCGCCGGGTGGCAAACAAATGATGATCGACGGCCGTGGCGCGGTGAAAATCCTGCCGGGCGACGAGCGTCTGAACTACAAACCGTGCGTGGACATCACCTTCGGTTCGGCAGCCAAGTCCTACGGCGACAAAGTTCTGGCGGTCGTACTGACCGGCATGGGCGCCGACGGTCGTGAAGGCGCGCGTCTGCTCAAGCAGGGCGGCAGTGCGATCTGGGCTCAGGATGAAGCCAGCTGCGTGATCTACGGCATGCCGATGGCCATCGTCAAAGCCGACCTCGCCGACGCAATCTACGGTCTGGACGATATTGGCAGGCACTTGGTCGAGGCGTGTATCTGATGGATGTTTTAAGCCTAATCGGGATCATCATGGCGTTTGTCGCCATCATTGGCGGCAACTACCTTGAAGGCGGTCACCTCGGCGCATTGGCCAACGGCCCGGCGGCGCTGATCGTACTCGGTGGGACCATCGGCGCGGCATTGCTGCAATCACCGATGAGCGCCTTCAAACGTGCCATGCAAATCATTGGCTGGATTCTGTTTCCGCCTCGCGTTGATCTGGCCGGCGGCATCGACCGCGTCGTCAACTGGAGCCTGACCGCGCGCAAGGAAGGTTTGCTCGGTCTGGAAGGGGTGGCCGATGCTGAACCTGACAGCTACTCGCGCAAAGGCCTGCAACTGCTGGTCGACGGCGCCGAGCCGGAAGCGATTCGCAGCATTCTGGAAGTGGATTTCTACACCCAGGAAAGCCGTGACATCGAAGCCGCAAAAGTCTTCGAAAGCATGGGCGGTTATGCGCCGACCATCGGCATCATCGGCGCGGTGATGGGCCTGATCCATGTCATGGGCAACCTGGCCGATCCGACGCAACTGGGCAGCGGCATCGCCGTCGCCTTCGTCGCGACCATCTACGGCGTGGCCAGTGCCAACCTGGTGTTGCTGCCGATTGCCGCCAAGCTCAAATCCGTTGCCTTGCGCCAGTCGCGTTATCGCGAAATGTTGCTGGAAGGGATCCTGTCGATCGCCGAAGGTGAAAACCCTCGCTCTATTGAGTTGAAGCTTCAGGGCTTCATGGATTGATGGGAGACATGGACCATGGCACGTCGCAGGCAACCTGAAGAACACGTCAATCACGAACGCTGGCTCGTTTCTTACGCCGACTTCATCACGTTGCTGTTCGCATTCTTCGTGGTCATGTACTCGATCTCTTCGATCAACGAAGGCAAGTACAAAATCATCTCGCAAGCGATGATCGGGGTCTTCGCCGACGCCGATCGCTCCCTCAAGCCGATCCCGGTTGGGGAAGAGCGGCCGATGACCGTGACCCCGGCCAAGCCATTGGTCAAGGACAGCGAGCAGGTCGATGCCGGTGTGGCCGGTGCCAGCGATCCGCTGAAAAGCATCGCCGATGACATCAGCGCGGCGTTCGGCGACTTGATCAGCTCCAATCAGATGACCGTACGCGGCAACGAGCTGTGGGTCGAGATCGAACTCAACTCCAGCCTGTTATTCGGCAGCGGCGACGCCATGCCCAGCGACATCGCGTTCAACATCATCGATAAAGTGGCCGGGATCCTCAAGCCGTTCGACAACCCGATTCACGTCGAAGGCTTCACCGACGATCAACCGATACGCACCGCGCAATACCCGACCAACTGGGAGCTGTCCTCGGCGCGTTCGGCGAGCATCGTGCGCATGCTGGCGATGCAGGGCGTAAACCCTGGGCGCCTGGCGTCGGTGGGTTACGGCGAATTCCAGCCGGTGGCCAACAACGCCACCGCCGAAGGCCGGGCGCGCAACCGTCGTGTGGTGCTGGTTGTGTCACGCAATCTCGATGTACGTCGCAGCCTCACCGGTACCGGAACCGCCCATACACAACCGGATGCCGCGTTGAAGCGTGCTGGCACACAAACTGCACCGACCCCGGTCAAGTCGCCGGTACGAGAGAGCGCCGTCAATTCTCCGTCGCCTGCATTAACACGTTGAGCTATTTCTCGGTCGAGCGTATCGACCGGGAGGAACAATCCGAATGAGAGTCTGGGCCGTTGCCAATCAAAAGGGTGGTGTTGGTAAAACCACTTCCTCTATCGCTTTAGCCGGTTTACTGGCCGAGGCGGGCAAGCGCGTGGTTGTGGTCGATCTCGATCCGCACGGCTCCATGACCAGCTACTTCGGCTACGACCCCGACAGCCTGGAACACAGCAGCTACGACCTGTTCCTGCACAAGGGCAGCGTGCCGCAAGGCCTGCCCGGTCAGTTGCTGTTGCCGACCAGCGACGAACGTATTTCGCTGTTGCCGTCGAGTACCGCTCTGGCCACGCTCGAGCGTCAATCGCCGGGCCAGAGTGGTTTGGGCCTGGTGATTGCCAAGAGCCTGGCGCAACTGTGGCAGGACTTCGATTACGCCGTGATCGACAGCCCGCCGTTGCTTGGCGTGTTGATGGTCAATGCCTTGGCGGCGAGCCAGCAGTTGGTGATTCCGGTGCAGACCGAGCACTTGGCCGTCAAAGGCCTGGAGCGCATGGTCAATACGCTGGCGATGATCAACCGCTCACGCAAAGTGGCGTTGCCGTTCACCATCATTCCGACCCTGTTCGACCGCCGCACCCAGGCGTCCCTCGGGACCCTTCGCGTGCTGCGCGACAAATACCCGGAAGAAATCTGGCAAGGCTACATCCCGATCGACACGCGCCTGCGGGACGCGAGCCGGGCCGGGCTGACGCCTTCGCAATTCGACGGCAAGAGCCGTGGGGTTCTCGCTTATCGCGCCTTGCTCAAGCATTTGCTGGCAGCACAACTTGTCCCGCAGGTGGCCTGAGATGAATCGGCCGGTGAAGATTACCTCGCGTCCGCAACTGGCGCTCCAGTCGTATCTGGACAGCCTGCTGATGGAAGCGACTGAAGAGTTGCCGCTGGAAGTGGAAGCGGTGGCTGAAGTCATTGAGGTTGTTGAAGCGGTAGAGGTTGAGGCTGCGCTGGACGAGTTCCAGGCAGCCGTACTTGAAGAGCAGGCGCGTGATGCGCAGAAGTCCGTCGTGACCGCTGCACCTGTCGTAGCGCCCGTGGCGGCTCCGGTCGCAAAAGCTCCGGTGGTGATCGAAGAAGCGCCCGCACCGATCCTGGCGCCGGTCTCGACCCTCGCACCGTTGCTGCAAACCCTGGTGCCGCCGCTGGTCGAAGTCCATCTGCCGCCGAGCAATACGCCGCCACCGGTAGAAAATGACGGGCGCCCGGCGTGGGCCGCCGAGCCGTTCGAATGCCTGCTGTTCGATGTCGCCGGGTTGACCCTGGCGGTGCCGTTGGTGTGCCTGGGCTCGATTTATTCGCTGGCCGGTCACGAGCTGACGCCGCTGTTCGGTCAGCCGGAATGGTTCCTCGGGATCCTGCCAAGTCAGGCCGGCAACCTGAAAGTCCTGGACACCGCGCGCTGGGTCATGCCCGACCGCTACCGCGATGATTTCCGCCAGGGCCTGCAATACGTTATTTCGGTTCAGGGCTACGAATGGGGGCTGGCGGTGCATCAGGTCAGCCGCTCGTTGCGCCTGGACCCGAACGAAATCAAATGGAGAAGTCATCGAGGTCAGCGGCCATGGCTCGCCGGCACGGTGATTGAGCACATGTGTGCGCTGCTGGACGTTTCCGCCCTGGCCGAGTTGATCGCCAGCGGTGGGGCAAAGCACATGGGCGGCAGCAAGCCGCTACACAAACCGACATAGCTGCCGACATAACAAGTAGGCGACGGCATTGTTGAATGCCGCCACACAGAATACACACCGCCAGAAGCGGTTTTTCGAGGGGTCAGGGTATGAGTAGTCAAGCGACGAATGCAAAAGGTTCCGAAGATCCGATCCTGCAATGGGTAACCTTCAAGCTGGACAATGAAACCTACGGCATCAACGTGATGCGCGTTCAGGAAGTCCTGCGTTACACCGAAATCGCCCCGGTCCCGGGTGCCCCGAGCTACGTGCTGGGCATCATCAACCTGCGCGGTAACGTGGTCACGGTCATCGACACCCGTCAGCGCTTCGGCCTGATGAATGCCGAGATCAGCGACAACACCCGTATCGTCATCATCGAAGCCGACAAGCAAGTGGTCGGGATCATGGTCGACAGCGTGGCCGAAGTGGTTTACCTGCGTCAGTCGGAAATCGAAACCGCGCCAAACGTCGGTAACGAAGAGTCCGCCAAGTTCATTCAAGGCGTGTGCAACAAGAACAACGAACTGCTGATCCTGGTCGAACTGGACAAGATGATGAGCGAAGAAGAATGGTCGGACCTGGAGAACATCTGATTGATTCTTGAGGTAGCGGTCATTGTCCTGTTCCTTTTCTGGGCAGGCACGCTGGCAATGTTCCTGGCGTACATTCGCGCTCAACGGCAAATCGCCGCGCAACAGGCCCAGGGTGATGCGTTGCGCGATCAGCGCATCAAGGACCTGGCCAAGCGCGTCGACGACTATCAGAGCGGCAACGTGCGCATGGGTGAAGACCTGCACGAACTGCGCGCCGTCGTCGGCCCCTTGCCGGACAAACTGGCCCAGCTGGAACAGCGCGATCCGTCGAGCCTGTCGTTTGCCCAGGCGGCACGGTTGGTGGGCATGGGGGCTACCGTCGATGAACTGACTCAGTCTTGCGGGTTGACCCAGGCTGAGGCGGAGTTGATGCGCAAGCTTCACAAGAACTAGAAGATCAAAAGATCGCAGCCTCGTTTCACTCGACAGCTCCTACAGGGATACGCGATCCCAATGTAGGAGCTGTCGAGTGAAACGAGGCTGCGATCTTTTGCATTCAACCCAAATTCAATAATCATCCCCGCGCTCAGTCACATCCTTCTCCACCATCACCGCCTCCGGATCATGCCCCGCCGGAAACTTGCCCTTCAGGTTCCAGGCAAACGCAATAATCTCGGCAATCGTGCGGTACAACTCCTCCGGAATACTCTCGCCCAACTCCATCCGCGCCAGCAGCTTCACCAGCTCGGCGTTTTCATAGATGGGCACTTCATAATCCCGGGCAAGCTTCAGAATGGCTTCGGCCAGTTCCTCGTCACCTTTGGCCGTGAGGGTAGGGGCGTGGGTGCCGTCGTATTTGAGGGCGATGGCCTGGCGTGGGGTGTTGGGGTTTCTCATGCGGTTTCGTCGACCCAGCGTTGTTCGAGGCGGGTTTGCGGGCCTTGCGGTGGCGTGCCGAGGTGGCAGTCGAGATCGCCGACGTTCAGCCCGGAGTCCAGCAGACGCTGGCGCAGCCCGGCCAGATTGCTTTCGATCAGGCTCGCGGTGTATGGCCGTTCGGCCCAGAGCTGGCTGGACAGGCTGCCTTTGATCAACTGCGCCTGAATTTGCAACGGGCCCAGCGGCTCCATGTCGAACGCCAGGTCCACACGCCACAGTGGTTGTTTCGGCTCGCGTTCGTCTCGACGTTCGTGGGGCTGGTCTTTCTCGGGCGCTTCTTCGCGCTGGAACTTGACCTGCAACGGCACGATGTCCTGCAAGTTGCGCATCGGGATTTCCAGTTGCCAGGTGCTGAGCAGTCGACCGTCGTCAGTGACCCCGGTTTGCTCGAGACTCGACAATTGATGGCTTTGCAGGCGAGAAACGGCCGCTGCGGCCAGGCGCAGCAAATGCTCCAGATCGTCTTCGCCGTCGTGGCTTTGCAGCAGCCGTTCGGGCAACGGGAAACTGGTCGGCAACGGCTTGGCGCTGACCTGACCGAGCATGCCGAGGGCACTGCGCACGAAACTCGGCATGGACTGGACCAGCGTGTTGGCGGCAATGATCGCATTGAGATTGGTGTTGGCCGGCAGCCCTGGCGTCAGTTGCGCGATCAGTTTGAGCAGATCGCCTTTCATGTCCGGCGCCAGTGTCGGGTTTTGCCCGGTCAGCAGTTTTGCTTCGAGGAACAGTCCGCTGTTGGCCAGCGCCTGGGCGAGGCCTTTTGGCGTACTCAGTTGCCGAACGTCCGGCAAACCGGCCAGCAGTTTTTCCACGGCAACCCGCAGGTCGCTGGAGGTCTGGTCCGACGGTGGCAGGTTTTGCAGGACTTTGATCAAACCATCCAGCGAGCCTTGGCGGCTCTGCTGACTGACCAATTGCTGGGTGACCGCCAGCTGCTCCTGACGGCTGCTCAGCGGCACGAACTTCAAGGTTTGCGTGTCCTGCACCAAGGCACTCAACAACGTGCCGATACGCAGCGGCGTCGGGCTCTCGATGCTCAGCGTGCTGCCGCTTAACGCGGTGTTGAGCAGGCTCACCATCGAACGAAACACCGTCGGCTGGCCCGGCACCTGCGGCAACACTTGCGAGGTCAGCACTTTGCCCTGCAACAACGTTCCGACCGGTAGTTGCGCCGTGTCGATGCGGGTGAGGGTGGCGACGCTGGAAGCAATGGCCTGTTGCACCGTGATCGCCAGGTTGCTCGCTGACGGTTGGGTGATCGCCAGGCTGGTACCTTGAGGCAGCGGCTGGGTGCTGGTGGCCTGGACCGTGGTCTGGCGGCCGCTGTCTAGGGTGACTTTGAGCAACAGTTCAAAGCTCTGATCCGCCTGCTTGAGCGACAGCACTTCGGCCTTGGCGGTCTGACCGGGAGTGATCAGGCCCTCCATCGGCGTCAGCAGCTTGAGCAGGTCGCCACTTACCACCAGCGGCCGCGAAGTCGCGGGCGTGGTCTGCGGTAGCGGGAGGATGTTCATTTCGCCTGTCATACGCGGTCACAACCTGAGGAAAATGCACTCTTTAGAGTAGGGCATGGCATGTATAATGCCGCCCGTCTTTCGGGGAGTGGCGAAAACATTGCATTTGTTTGACGCAGCTCTCTAGAACAGGCCGCCAATGCATCTATGCTGCATCTCTTTAGCGGCCGCTCCGCCGCCGACTTGAACCGCAAAAGGCCCGTGATCTCTTGACCAGTCCTGTCCTGCAAACCGTTGCCCTTGCTTGTGAGCGAGACCTTCGGCTGCTCTTCGAAAATCTCGAATTGAGACTGGCCAGTGGCGAAATGGTGCAAATCAGTGGCCCCAACGGCAGCGGCAAGACCAGCCTCCTGCGTCTGCTATCCGGCCTGATGCAGCCGACCGCCGGTCAAGTGCTGCTCAACGGCCAGCCGCTGAACGATCAGCGCCTTGAACTGGCGCGCAACCTGCTGTGGATCGGGCATGCCGCCGGGATCAAGGACTTGCTGACGCCAGAGGAGAACCTGACCTGGCTCTGCGCCCTGCATCAACCGGCTTCCCACGAGGCTATCTGGCAAGCGCTGGCCGATGTCGGACTGCGCGGTTTCGAGGATGTTCCCTGCCACACGCTGTCCGCCGGGCAGAAGCGCCGTGTGGCGTTGGCTCGGCTGTATCTGGACAGCCCGCCGCTGTGGATCCTCGACGAACCGTTCACCGCGCTCGATAAACAAGGCGTGGCGCAACTCGAAGAACACCTGGCCGCCCACTGTGAGCGCGGCGGCATGGTGGTGTTGACCACCCACCACACGCTGAGCCGGATGCCGGCCAGCTATCGCGATATCGATCTGGGGAAGTGGGCCGTATGAGTGTTTTCGGCCTGTTGGTCGCCCGTGAGGCCCGTCTGCTGTTCCGCCGTCCGGCTGAACTGGCGAATCCGCTGGTTTTTTTCGCGATCGTCGTTTCGCTGTTCCCTTTGGCGGTCGGTCCCGAGTCTCAATTGTTGCAAACCTTGTCTCCGGGACTGGTCTGGGTCGCGGCCCTTTTATCGGTCCTGCTCTCGCTGGACGGGCTCTTCCGCAGTGATTTCGAAGACGGATCGCTTGAACAGTGGGTCCTTTCGTCGCACCCCCTGCCTCTTCTGGTTTTGGCCAAGGTACTGGCACACTGGGCCTTCTCTGGCCTGGCACTGGTTTTGCTCGCTCCACTGCTGGCGTTGATGCTCGGTTTGCCAACCGCCTGTCTGCCGGTGTTGCTGCTTACTTTATTGCTGGGTACACCGGTGCTGAGCCTGCTCGGTGCGGTGGGCGCAGCCCTGACGGTAGGATTGAAACGCGGCGGCCTGTTGCTGGCGCTGCTGATTCTGCCGCTGTACATCCCGGTGTTGATTCTCGGCAGTGGCGCCTTGCAGGCGGCCTTGCAGGGTATGCCGGCGACCGGTTATCTCTTGTGGCTTGGTAGCCTGACCGCCCTGGCGATAACGCTGACACCGTTTGCAATAGCTGCTGGCCTGAAGATCAGCGTCGGCGAATAATGAGGTCTGGTCAAAATTTGATCAGTAAAGACCCTAGGCTCTTCAAAGCGAAGAGCAACCGTGATGGAAACAGTAATGAACTGGACCTGGTTTCATAAGCTCGGCTCGCCCAAATGGTTTTACGGCATCAGTGGCAAATTGCTGCCGTGGCTGAGCATCGCTGCGTTGTTGCTGATCGGCGTCGGTGTCGTTTGGGGTCTGGCCTTCGCGCCGCCTGACTACCAGCAAGGCAACAGCTTTCGCATCATCTATATCCACGTTCCGGCCGCCATGCTGGCGCAGTCCGTCTACGTCATGCTGGCGGTGTGCGGCATCGTCGGGCTGGTCTGGAAAATGAAACTGGCCGACGTCGCCCTGCAATGCGCGGCGCCCATCGGTGCCTGGATGACCGCCGTGGCGCTGGTCACCGGCGCGATCTGGGGCAAACCGACCTGGGGCTCGTGGTGGGTCTGGGATGCGCGACTTACGTCCATGCTTATTCTGCTGTTCCTGTACTTCGGTCTCATTGCGCTGGGCAACGCGATCAGCAATCGTGACAGCGCGGCCAAGGCTTGCGCGGTGCTGGCGATTGTCGGCGTGATCAACATCCCGATCATCAAATACTCGGTGGAGTGGTGGAACACCCTGCACCAGGGCGCAACCTTCACCCTCACCGAAAAACCGGCCATGCCCGCCGAGATGTGGCTGCCATTGTTGCTGACGGTGCTGGGTTTCTACTGTTTCTTCGGCGCTGTGCTGTTGCTGCGCATGCGCCTTGAAGTGCTCAAGCGCGAAGCCCGGGCGAGCTGGGTGAAAGCTGAAGTGCAGAACAGTCTGGAGGCCGCTCGATGAGTTTTGCTTCATTCGGCGACTTCCTTGCCATGGGCCATCACGCCCTGTATGTCTGGTCAGCCTATGGCATCTGCCTGGCGGTGCTGGTCCTCAACGTGGCGGCGCCGATCCTGGCCCGCAAGCGGTATCTGCAACAAGAGGCGCGTCGTTTGCGCCGGGAGAACGGCAAGTGAATCCGCTGCGCAAAAAGCGTCTTATCATCATTCTCGCGATCCTGGTGGGTGTCGGCGCTGCCGTCGGCCTGGCCCTGAGCGCCCTGCAGCAGAACATCAATCTGTTTTACACCCCGACCCAGATCGCCAACGGCGAAGCCCCGCAAGACACGCGCATCCGCGCCGGTGGCATGGTCGAGAAGGGCTCGCTGCAACGTTCCGGTGATTCGTTGGACGTGAAATTCATCGTCACCGACTTCAACAAATCCGTGACCATCAGCTACCGCGGCATCCTCCCGGACCTGTTCCGTGAAGGTCAGGGCATCGTGGCGCTGGGCAAACTGAACGCCGACGGCGTGGTGGTGGCCGACGAAGTGCTGGCCAAGCACGATGAAAAGTACATGCCGCCGGAAGTGACCAAGGCTTTGAAAGACAGCGGTCAATCTGCTCCAACGCCCGCGAAGGAGGGTTGATCGATGACATCCGCACTGTTTATTCCTGAACTCGGCCACCTGGCCATGATCCTGGCGCTCTGTTTTGCGCTGGTCCAGGCCATCGTGCCGTTGCTCGGCGCCTGGCGCGGTGACCGTTTGTGGATGAGCCTCGCGCAGCCAGCGGCCTGGGGCCAGTTCGCCTTTTTGTTGTTCGCCTTCGGTTGCCTGACCTACGCGTTCATGGCCGACGACTTCTCCGTCGCCTACGTGGCCAGCAACTCCAACAGCGCCTTGCCGTGGTACTACAAGTTCAGCGCGGTGTGGGGCGCTCACGAAGGCTCGCTGCTGCTCTGGGCCTTGATCCTCGGCGGCTGGACCTTTGCGGTGTCGGTGTTCTCCCGGCAGTTGCCGCAAGTGATGCTGGCCCGCGTGCTGGCCGTGATGGGCATGATCAGCACCGGTTTCCTGCTGTTCCTGATCCTCACCTCGAACCCGTTCAAACGCATTCTGCCGCAAGTGCCCAGCGACGGCGCGGACCTCAATCCGCTCCTGCAAGACATCGGTTTGATCGTTCACCCGCCGATGCTGTACATGGGTTACGTCGGTTTCTCGGTGGCATTTGCCTTCGCTATTGCGGCGCTGATGGGCGGTCGCCTTGATGCGGCGTGGGCGCGCTGGTCGCGTCCATGGACCATCGTTGCCTGGGCCTTCCTCGGTATCGGCATCACCCTGGGTTCGTGGTGGGCCTACTACGAACTCGGCTGGGGCGGCTGGTGGTTCTGGGACCCGGTGGAAAACGCCTCGTTCATGCCTTGGCTGGTCGGTACGGCGCTGATTCACTCGCTGGCGGTCACGGAAAAACGTGGCGTGTTCAAGAGCTGGACCGTGTTGCTGGCCATCGCCGCGTTCTCGTTGAGCTTGCTCGGTACGTTCCTGGTGCGTTCCGGCGTGCTGACCTCGGTTCACGCCTTTGCCTCCGACCCGGAGCGCGGCGTGTTCATCCTGATTTTCCTGCTGTTCGTGGTCGGCGGTTCGCTGACGCTGTTCGCCCTGCGCGCCCCGGTGGTGAAGAGCCACGTCGGCTTCAACCTGTGGTCCCGGGAAACACTGCTGCTGGGCAATAACCTGGTGTTGGTGGTGGCGGCGTCGATGATTCTGCTCGGCACCTTGTATCCGCTGATTCTCGATGCGATGACCGGCGCCAAGCTGTCGGTCGGCCCGCCGTACTTCAACGCGTTGTTCATTCCGTTGATGGCGTTGCTGATGATGGTGATGGCCGTCGGCATGCTGGTGCGCTGGAAAGACACCCCGGTCAAATGGCTGATGAGCATGCTCACGCCGGTGTTGCTCGGCAGTGCCGCGTTGGCCGTGGTGGCTGGCGTCGCTTATGGCGATTTCAACTGGGCGGTGATTGCTACGTTCATGCTCGCGGCCTGGGTGCTGTTGGCCGGTGTGCGCGACATCCTCGACAAGACCCGCCACAAAGGCCTGATCAAAGGTCTGCCGACCCTGACCCGCAGCTACTGGGGCATGCAGATCGCGCACTTGGGCATCGCCGTGTGCGCCCTTGGCGTCGTGCTGTCGAGCCAGAACAGTGCCGAGCGCGATTTGCGCCTGGCGCCGGGCGAGTCCATGGACCTGGCCGGTTATCACTTCGTGTTCGAAGGCGCCAAGCACTACGAAGGCCCGAACTTCACCTCCGACAAAGGCACCGTCCGGGTGATCAAGGGCGGCAAGGAAGTCAGCGTATTGCACCCGGAAAAACGCCTCTACACCGTGCAGAACTCGGTGATGACCGAAGCCGGGATCGACGCCGGTTTCACCCGTGACATTTACGTCGCACTCGGCGAACCGCTGGGCGATGGCGCCTGGGCCGTGCGCGTGCACGTCAAACCGTTCGTGCGCTGGATCTGGTTCGGCGGGCTGCTCACAGGTTTTGGCGGGTTGCTGGCGGCGCTGGATCGCCGTTATCGGGTCAAGGTAAAAAGCCGCGTGCGAGAAGCACTCGGTATGTCGGGAGCCACTGCATGAGACGTTGGTTAATGCTGTTGCCACTGGCGATTTTTCTGGTGGTGGCTGTTTTCCTGTATCGCGGGTTGTATCTGGACCCGGCCGAGTTGCCTTCGGCGATGATCGGCAAGCCGTTCCCGGAGTTTTCCCTGCCAGCGGTGCAGGGCGACAAGACCCTGACCAAGGCCGACATTCTCGGTAAACCTGCACTGGTCAACGTCTGGGGCACCTGGTGCATTTCCTGCCGGGTCGAGCACCCGGTGCTGAACAAACTGGCCGAGAAGGGCGTGGTGATTTACGGCATCAACTACAAGGACGTCAACGCCGACGCCTTGAAGTGGCTGGCGGAATTCCACAACCCGTACCAGTTGGACATTCGTGATGATGCGGGCTCCCTTGGCCTGAACCTCGGTGTGTACGGCGCCCCGGAAACCTTTTTCATCGACGCCAAAGGCATCATCCGCGACAAGTTCGTCGGGGTGATCGACGAACAGGTCTGGCGCGAAAAACTGGCGGCCAAGTATCAGGCACTGGTCGATGAGGCCAAGCCATGAAGCGCTGGATAGCCGCCGCTGTATTGGGTTTGAGCATGGCCGGTGTTGCCCACGCCGCCATCGACACCTACGAGTTCGCCAAAGAAGGCGATCGTGAGCGTTTTCGCGAGCTGACCAAAGAGCTGCGTTGCCCCAAGTGCCAGAATCAGGACATCGCCGATTCCAACGCACCGATCGCCGCCGACCTGCGCAAAGAGATTTTCCGCATGTTGGGCGAGGGCAAGGACAATCAGCAGATCATCGACTTCATGGTTGATCGCTACGGTGATTTCGTCCGCTACAAACCCGCTCTGAACACCAAGACCGCTCTGCTCTGGTTCGGCCCCGCCGGCCTGTTGCTGGGCGGTTTTGTGATCATCGCCGTGATCGTCCGCCGTCGTCGCGTGCAACGCGCTGACACCAAGGATGAGCTCTCTGCCGAGGAGCGTGAGCGCCTCGACCACCTGTTGGATAAAACCAAGAATGATTGATTTCTGGCTCGCTGCAGGTCTGCTACTTCTGGTTGCCCTGAGTTTTCTGCTGATCCCCGTTTTGCGTGGCCGTCGTGCACAGCTCGAAGAGGATCGTACTGCCCTGAACGTCGCGCTGTATCAGGAGCGCGTGGCTGAGTTGCAAACCGAGCAGGAAGAGGGCGTGCTCAACGCTGCGCAACTGGAAACCGGTCGCGCCGAAGCTGCCCGTGAACTGCTCGCCGACACCGAAGGCGTCGAGGCACCGCGCGTGGCGCGCCTGGGCAAACTGTGGCCCTTGCTGGCGGCGATTCTGGTGCCGGTCCTGGGGCTGGGCTTGTACCTGCATTACGGTGCCAGCGACAAGGTTGAACTGACCCGCGAATTCGCCCGGGCGCCGCAGTCGATGGAAGAGATGACCCAGCGTCTGGAGCGCGCGGTCGCGGCGCAGCCGGATTCGGCTGAGGGCTTGTACTTCCTCGGTCGCACGTACATGGCTCAGGACCGTCCTGGCGATGCAGCGAAGATCTTCGAGCGCACGGTGAACCTGGCCGGTCGTCAGCCGGAACTGCTTGGTCAATGGGCCCAGGCCCAGTACTTCGCCGATGGCAAAAAGTGGTCGGACAAGATTCAGGCACTGACTGACGAAGCGCTGAAAGCCGATCCGAAAGAAGTCACCAGCCTTGGCCTGCTGGGCATCGCGGCATTTGAAAGCCAGCGGTATCAGGACGCCATTGACTACTGGAATCGCCTGTTGGCGCAACTGCCGCCGGAGGACAGTTCCCGTGCTGCGCTGCAAGGCGGGATCACGCGAGCCACCGAGAAACTCGAAGCCAGCGGCGGCAAAGTCGCCCAGGCCCCAGTGGCCAAAGCGGCAGCGAAGCTTAAGGTCACCGTGGATCTGGCACCCGAGTTGAAAGCCAAGGTCCAGCCCGGCGACAGCGTGTTCATCTTCGCCCGCGCCACCTCAGGTCCACCGGCACCACTGGCCGCCAAGCGCTTGACCGTGGCCGACTTGCCGGCCACCGTCGAACTGGGCGATGCCGACGCAATGATGCCGCAGTTGAAACTGTCGAACTTCCCTGAAGTCCAACTGGTTGCGCGCATCTCCCGCGCCGGCCAACCGACTGCCGGCGAATGGATCGGTCGCAGCCCGCCCCTGGCCAGCAGCACCACCGCAGCGCAAAAACTGACCATCGACAGCCCGGATAAATAACAGGAACCACCGCCATGACCGCCATCGCTCGTATCACCCTGCTCAGTCTGGTCCTGGGGTTAAGCGCTTGTGCGGTCCAGCGGCCCCCTGAGCAGCCAACCCCGCCACCGATCCCGCCGTCGCAGCCAAGCACCAAACCGGCACCCTCGACGGCGCCGAGCAAACCGACCACCCCGGCCAATCCCGCCAAGCCGCTGCCACGCACTTCCGCCAGCTTCGCGCCGCCACCGGGGGGCAACAGCCATTGGGATGCCAAGCTTGGTGTTTATGTGCTGGATGACCAGCCCAACACCTTCTACCGCCAGCGCACCTACTACCGCTGGAACAATGGCTGGAACCGGTCGATCAGCCCGAACGGGCCATGGGAAGAGACCAATATCCATGGCGTGCCGGGTGGGTTGGGGCGGCAATTCGGGGAGTAACCGTCAGTACAGAACAAGGCGACCTTCGGGGTCGCCTTTTTTGTGCGTGCAGGAAAGGCGATGGGACCACCATGGAACTTGTGGGAACGGGCTTGCTCGCTCCCACAGGTTCGGTGGTATCCCCACCGGCTCAACCTTTCACAAAACCTTCATCAAATGGTTAAGCCAGCGACTTGTGCGAGTCATAGGGCTGACACAGCCCGTGCCTAAAGTCGGTTGAACTTCAAAGCGGCCAGGGACGGCTGTTCAACCAGACAGAGAAGCCCATGAACGCAGCTATCCATGTCGATCATCTGAACAAGACCTTTGCGCGCAAGACCGCACTGGTCGACCTCGAACTCACCATCGCAACCGGTGAGATGGTCGCGCTGATTGGCGCTTCCGGCTCCGGAAAGTCCACCTTGCTGCGACATCTCGCCGGCCTGGCCTGTTGCGATCGCAGCAACGGCGGCAGCGTCAAGGTGCTGGGGCGGGAAGTGCAGGCGTCCGGGCGGCTCAATGGCAAGGTCCGTCGCCTGCGCGCCGATATCGGCTACATCTTCCAGCAGTTCAACCTGGTCAACCGCCTGAGCGTGCTCGATAACGTGCTGCTCGGTTGCCTGGGCCGCATGCCGCGCTGGCGCGGCAATCTGAGCCTGTTCAATGCCCAGGAAAAGCAGTTCGCCATGGAGTCCCTGGACCGTGTCGGCCTGGCCGATCTAGCGGCGCAGCGGGCGTCCACCTTGTCCGGCGGCCAACAGCAGCGCGTGGCGATTGCCCGGGCGTTGACCCAGCGTGCCGAAGTGATTCTGGCCGATGAACCGATCGCCTCCCTGGACCCGGAGTCGGCACGCAAGGTCATGGAAATCCTCGCCGACATCAACCGCCGCGACGGCAAGACCGTGGTGGTCACCCTGCATCAAGTCGATTACGCCACGCGTTACTGCCCCCGCGCCGTTGCGCTCAAGGGCGGGCGGATTCATTTCGACGGCCTCGCTGCAGACCTGAGCAGTCAGTTCCTCAATGATTTGTACGGTGCCGACATCGACACCAGCCTGATGTTTTCCGACCAGACCCGCCGCACCGAACCCGCGCCCCGGTTGGTGCTGGCGCGCGGTTGAATACCTCCACTTCCTCCACTACGCATCCTCAGGAATCCATTCCATGTTGAACCGTATCGGTCGCGTTTTTGCTGGCGCTGCGTTGCTCGCCAGCTGTGTGCTGGGCACCGCCCAGGCTGAAGAAAAAGCCATCAACTTCGGCATCATGTCCACCGAGTCTTCGCAGAACCTGAAGAGTATCTGGCAGCCGTTTCTCGATGACATGCAGAAGAAAACCGGGCTGAAAATCAATGCCACCTTCGCCTCCGACTATGCCGGTCTGATCCAGGGCATGCGCTTCAACAAGGTCGACGTCGCCTGGCTCGGCAACAAGGCCGCCATTGAAGCCGTGGACCGTTCCAACGGCGAGATCTTCGCCCAGACCGCTGCCGCCAGCGGTGCCGCCGGGTACTGGAGTGTGCTGATCGTGCGCAAGGACAGCCCGATCAATTCCGTGGACGACATGCTCAAGAACGCCAAGAACCTGACCTTCGGCAACGGTGACCCGAACTCCACCTCGGGCTACCTGGTGCCGGGCTACTACGTCTTCGCCAAGAACCACGTCGACGCCGCCACCGCGTTCAAGCGCACCCTCAATTCCAGCCATGAGGTCAACGCCTTGAGCGTGGCCAAGGGGCAACTGGATGTGGCGACCTTCAACACTGAAAGCTGGGATCGCCTGGAAGTCACCCAGCCGGACAAGGCCGCACTGCTTAAGGTGATCTGGAAGTCGCCGCTGATCCCGGCCGACCCGCTGGTGTGGAGCAAGGCCTTGAGCGACAGCGAGAAGACCAAAATCCGCGATTTCATCTTCAGCTACGGCGACACCGACTCCGAGAAAGCGGTGCTCAAGGGCATGCAACTGGGCAAGTTCCTGAAGTCCAGCGACGACCAGTTGCTACCGATCCGTCAGCTCGAACTGTTCAAGCAGCGCACCACGATCAGCGCCGACGACAAGCTTGAGGCCGCTGACAAGGCCAAGCGTTTGGCCGATATCGATGCCGAGTTGGCCAAGCTGCAAGAGCGCCTGACCCTGCTCGAGAAAAGCGCCGACAAAAAGACCGCAGCCACCGCTGGTTGACCCTGTGGGAGCGGGCTTGCTCGCGAAAGCGGTGTGTCAGTCGCCATCGATGGTGTATGTGCCGCCGTCTTCGCGAGCAAGCCCGCTCCCACAGGTTTTGCACTTGGCATTAATTAGAGAAATCCTATGACCACTCTGCACGCTGAAGCTGTCGGCAAGCGCACCTGGCCGCAATACGCCGGTTGGGGCCTGTTCCTGGTCCTGTTGGCCTGGGCCTGGCACGGGGCCGAGATGAACCCGATGGCGCTGTACCGCGACTCGGGAAACATGGCGACCTTCGCCGCTGATTTCTTCCCGCCGGACTTCCACGAATGGCGCTCTTACCTCAAGGAAATGATCGTCACCGTACAAATCGCCCTGTGGGGCACGGTGTTGGCGATTGTCTGCTCGGTGCCGCTGGGCATTCTCTGCTCGGAAAACATCACCCCCTGGTGGATTCACCAGCCGTTGCGCCGGGTGATGGACGCCTTCCGTTCGATCAACGAAATGGTCTTCGCCATGTTGTTCGTGGTGGCGGTCGGCCTGGGTCCGTTTGCCGGGGTGCTGGCGCTGTGGATCAGCACCACCGGCGTACTCGCCAAGCTGTTCGCCGAAGCGGTCGAGGCCATCGACCCGGGCCCGGTTGAAGGGGTTCGCGCCACCGGTGCCAGCGCCCTGCAAGAAGTGATCTACGGGGTGATTCCGCAAGTGATGCCGCTGTGGGTGTCCTACGCGCTGTACCGCTTCGAGGCCAACGTGCGCTCGGCAACGGTGGTGGGGATGGTCGGTGCCGGCGGGATCGGAGTGATTCTGTGGGAGAACATTCGCGCCTTCCAGTTTGTTCAAACGTGCGCGGTGCTGCTGGTGATCATCGTCGTGGTGAGCCTGATCGACATCCTGTCGCAACGCCTGCGCAAGCAGTTCATCTGAATTTCGGAGGGGTGCCCGTGGGCGTTTTTTTTAAGCATGCAGTTGTCTAGACAAGATGAGCCGGTGTACCGCGAACTGGCCGACATCCTGCGTCGCGAGCTGGCCGGTTATCAGGCCGGGGACTTCCTGCCGGCGGAGGTGCAGTTGGCCGAGCGCTTCGGGGTCAACCGCCATACCTTGCGCCGCGCCATCGATGAGCTGGTGTTCGAAGGCAGCCTGTTGCGCCGCCAGGGCAAGGGCACGCAAGTGCTGGAGCGACCGCTGATTTATCCGATGGCGGCCGACAGTGCCTACAGCCAGTCGCTGTCGGCCCAGGGGTTGGGCGTTGAGGCGGTGCTGCTCAAGCGCCGTTACTGCTTCGCCAGCCGCGAAGAAGCGCAACACCTCGGGCTTGTCGAGATGGCGCCAATGATTGAATTGCAGACACTGCGCAAACTCGATCACCAACCGGTCAGCCTGATCCGCCACCGCTATTGCGCCAGCCATGCGCCCTTGCTGGCGGACTACACCGGCGGCTCCTTGCGCCAGTACCTCAGCGAACGGGATCTGCCGCTGACCCGCACCCTGAGCCTGATCGGTGCCCGTTTACCCAGCCGCGAAGAAGCCGCGCTGCTGATGATGCCCCGGCATTTGCCGGCGCTGAGTGTGTTCACCCTTTCCCGCGATCGCGACGGTCATCCGGTGGAGCTGGCCCAGTCCACCAGCCGTTCGGATCGCTTCCAGTACCAGGTCGTCACCTGATGGAGAACTCAACGATGAACCCTGCTCCTTACGCTGCGCGGCAGCACTGGATCGGCGTACTGGCCCGTGCCCGTCGCGACGAATTGCAGCCCCATGAAGCGGCGCTGCGCGACGTCGAGTACCAATGGATCCGCGCCCCGGAAATCGGCATGACCCTGGTCCGTGGCCGCATGGGCGGCAACGGCGCGCCGTTCAATGTCGGTGAAATGAGCGTGACCCGCTGCGTGGTGCGCCTGGCCGATGGCCGGACCGGTTACAGCTACCTGGCCGGTCGCGACAAGGCCCACGCCGAATTGGCGGCCTTGGCCGACGCGCATTTACAGGGCGCGCAACAGCGCCATTGGCTCGATCAGGTGATCACGCCGCTGGCCAACGCCCAGGCACAACGTCGGGCGCAGCAAGAGGCGGACACCGCCGCAACGAAAGTCGAATTTTTCACCCTCGTGCGAGGAGAAAACTGATGAGCGCACCGTTGTTGCAACCGGCGTTTTCCGACCCGGTACTGGATGCCCAGCGCGGTTTTCGCGCGGCACTCAAAGCGTTGGCCGGCCCCGGCCTGATCCAGACCTTGCACGCCAGCCCAAGCCTGGAAGGGCTGGCGCCGGCGACTTACGCCTTGTGCCTGGCCTTGCTCGATGGCGACACGCCGCTGTGGCTGGCGCCGTCTTTCGACACGCCGGTCATCCGCGCCAACCTGGCGTTCCACTGCGGCTGCCCGCTGACATCGCACCGTGAAACTGCGCGTTTCGCCTTGCTCGATGCTGAGGATCTGCTCGACCTCAGCGGCTTCGACCTTGGCAATGACCGCTACCCCGATCAGTCCTGCACGCTTCTGGTCCAGCTGCCGAGCCTCGACGGCGGGGCAGGGCAGGCCTGGCGTGGGCCGGGTATTCAGACCGAGCACCGGGTCCATCTGCCGGTGGCCGAGGGCTTCTGGCGGGAGCGTGAGCAGCGCAACGAATTTCCCCGGGGGCTGGACCTGTTTTTCGCCGCCGGTCACGCCTTTATCGGCCTGCCGCGCAGTACGCGGGTCACCCGCACCGCAGAGGAGCTTGCCTGATGTACGTAGCCGTCAAGGGTGGCGAACAGGCCATCGACAATGCCCACCGTCTACTGGCGAAAAAGCGTCGGGGCGATACCTCGGTCTCTGAACTTGGCGTCGAGCAGATCCGTCAGCAACTGCCGTTGGCGGTGGCGCGGGTGATGAGCGAAGGCTCGCTGTACGACGAAGAACTGGCCGCGCTGGCGATCAAGCAAGCGGCAGGGGATCTGGTCGAGGCGATCTTCCTGCTGCGGGCCTACCGCACCACGCTGCCGCGTTTCAGCCCGAGCCTGCCGATCGACACGTCCGACATGCAACTCAGCCGGCGTCTGTCCGCCACGTTCAAGGACGTGCCGGGCGGCCAGTTGCTGGGGCCGACCTTCGATTACACCCACCGTCTGCTCGACTTTGCATTGCTCGCCGAAGGCGAGTATCCGGGACCGCAAACCACCCCGAACACCCGCCTCGAACCCTGCCCACGGGTCCTGGGTTTGCTGGCCAGGGAAGGCTTGATCAAGAACGAGTCCGACAACAGTGACAGCGTCGCCGACATCACCCGCGATCCGCTGGAATTGCCCGCCAGTCGCGCTCAACGCTTGCAGGCCCTGGCCCGTGGCGATGAGGGTTTTCTACTGGCGCTGGGCTATTCCACCCAACGCGGCTATGGGCGCAACCATCCATTCGCCGGGGAGATTCGCATCGGGGAAGTGGAGGTGTGGATCGATCCCGAAGAGCTGGGTTTCCCCGTCTGCCTGGGCAGCATCGAAGTGACCGAGTGCGAGATGGTTAACCAGTTCGTTGGCTCGGCTAGCGAGCTGGCTCAGTTCACGCGTGGTTACGGCCTGGCGTTCGGGCATGCCGAGCGCAAGGCCATGGGCATGGCCCTGGTGGACCGCGCGCTGCGGGCCGGCGAGTACAACGAAGAGATCGTGTCCCCGGCACAGCAGGAAGAGTTCGTGCTGATGCACTGCGACAACGTCGAGGCCGCCGGTTTTGTCTCGCACCTCAAATTACCGCACTACGTGGACTTCCAGGCCGAACTGGAACTGATCCGCAAACTGCGCAAGCCAGCCGAGGGCCACAGCCATGAATGATATGAGTCAGGCGCCGATTCGCGACGCGGCGTACAACTTCGCCTACCTCGACGAACAGACCAAACGCATGATCCGCCGCGCCTTGCTCAAGGCCGTGGCGATCCCCGGTTATCAGGTGCCGTTCGGTGGGCGCGAAATGCCGTTGCCCTACGGCTGGGGCACCGGCGGCATGCAATTGACCGCGGCGATTCTCGGTGCTGACGACGTGCTTAAAGTCATCGACCAGGGCGCGGACGACACCACCAACGCGGTGTCGATCCGTCGCTTCTTCGCCCGCACCGCTGGCGTCGCGACCACCGAAAGCACGCCGGACGCGACGGTGATCCAGACCCGCCACCGCATCCCGGAAACGCCGCTGCACGCCGATCAGATCATGGTGTATCAGGTGCCGATTCCCGAGCCGCTGCGCTTTATCGAACCGTCGGAAACCGAGACCCGGACCATGCACGCCCTCAATGATTACGGGGTGATGCACGTCAAGCTCTACGAGGACATCGCCACCTTCGGCCACATCGCCACCGCCTATGCCTACCCGGTGATGGTGGACGAACGCTACGTGATGGACCCCTCGCCAATCCCCAAATTCGATAACCCGAAACTCGACATGAGCCCGGCGCTGATGCTGTTCGGTGCCGGTCGGGAAAAGCGTTTGTACGCGGTGCCGCCGTACACGCAAGTCACCAGCCTGGACTTCGAAGATCACCCCTTCGAAGTACAGAAGTGGGAAGAGTGCTGCGCCATTTGCGGCAGCCGTGATTCGTTCCTCGACGAACTGATCCTCGACGATGCCGGGACCCAGAGCTTCGTCTGTTCCGACACTTATTACTGCGCCCAGCGCGTCAGCCAGCAGGAGCAGGGCCAATGAACCAGGCACTGAAAAACGATCTGTCGACGTCCGCCGCCCAAGCGCTTTTGCAAGTGCGCGACCTGTCATTGCTGTACGGCCCGGAGAAGGGCTGCCAGGGCGTCAGTTTCGACCTGTATCCCGGCGAAGTGCTGGGGATTGTCGGTGAGTCTGGTTCGGGCAAATCGACATTGCTCTCGTTGCTCAGCGGCCGCCTGCCGCCCCAACGCGGCAGCATCGGATACCGCGACAAACAGGGCGAATGGATCGACCTGTACAGCGCCAGCGAAGCCGAACGCCGCACTTTGTTGCGCACCGAATGGGGCTTCGTCGAACAGAATCCCCGTGACGGTTTGCGCATGGGTGTCTCGGCCGGCGCCAACATCGGCGAGCGCCTGATGGCTCAAGGTGTACGTAATTACCAGCAGTTGCGCGGGGCGGGGATCGACTGGCTGAGCCAGGTGGAAATCGACCCGCTGCGCATCGACGACTTGCCGCGGACCTTCTCCGGCGGCATGCAACAGCGGCTGCAAATCGCCCGCAATCTGGTGTCGAGCCCGAGGCTGGTGTTTATGGATGAACCGACCGGTGGCCTCGACGTGTCGGTGCAGGCGCGGTTGCTCGATCTGCTGCGCGGGTTAGTGCGAGAGCTGGACCTGGCCGTGGTGATCGTCACCCATGACCTGGCCGTGGCCCGTTTGCTGGCGGATCGACTGATGGTGATGCGGCGCTCGCGGGTAGTGGAAACCGGGTTGACCGACCAAATCCTCGACGACCCGCAGCACCCTTATTCGCAACTGCTGGTGTCTTCGGTGTTGCAGCCGTGAGTCCTGTCCATCCTGTGGAAATCCGAGCGATGAATACGTTGATCGAGGTCCGTGACCTCTCGAAAACCTTCACCTTGCACCAGCAGCACGGCGTGGTCCTGAACGTGCTGAGCGAGGTGGATTTCAGTGTGGCGGGCGGTGAATGCCTGGTGCTGCATGGCCAGTCCGGCGCCGGTAAAAGTACCTTGTTGCGCACTCTTTACGGCAACTACCTGCCGGCGGGCGGCAGCATCCGCGTGCAGCACGATGGTCACTGGCTGGAGCTGGTGGGTGCCGCGCCGCGTGACATTCTTCAGGTGCGCCAGCGAACGCTGGGTTACGTCAGTCAGTTCTTGCGGGTGATCCCGCGCGTGGCGTGCCTGGACGTGGTGATGGAACCCGCGCTGGCCCGGGGCTGGTCAAAACACCTGGCGCAATCGCGCGCCGAATTGTTGCTCAGCCGTTTGAATATTCCACAACGCCTGTGGCAATTGGCCCCCGGCACTTTTTCCGGTGGCGAGCAGCAGCGGGTCAACATCGCCCGGGGCTTTATGGTGGCGTGGCCGGTGATGTTGCTCGACGAACCGACGGCTTCCCTGGACGACGCCAATCGCCAGGTGGTGCTGGAACTGATGAACGAAGCGAAAGCGGCGGGCGCCGCGCTGATCGGCATCTTCCACGACCGCACTGCCCGCGAGGCGGTCGCCGATCGCCATCTCGACATGACCCCGGCCGCTGCCAACCACGAGGAATACGCCCATGTCCGTTGAACAGATCCTCAGCAATGCCCGACTGGTCACCGCTGACCGTGTGTTCCTCGGCACCGTGCTGCTGCGCGACGGCTTGATCGCCGACATCGCCGAAGGCCCGAGCCGCTTGCCCCAGGCCCAGGACCTCAACGGTGATTACCTGTTGCCGGGCCTGGTGGAGTTGCACACCGACAACCTGGAACGCCACATGACCCCGCGCCCCGGCGTGGACTGGCCATCGCGCTCGGCGGTGCTCAGCCACGATGCGCAAATCATCGCAGCCGGCATCACCACGGTGTTCGACGCCGTGTCGATCGGTGACGTGAATCCCAAAGGCAATCGCATGCAGAAATTGCCGGCGATGCTTGAAGCGATTTCCAGTGCCTCCGACGCCGGGCTGACCCGTGCCGAACACCGTCTGCACCTGCGTTGCGAGCTGTGTCACCCGGACACGCTGAGCGTGTTCCGGGACCTGGTGGAGCATCCGCTGGTGCAACTGGTGTCGGTGATGGACCACTCGCCAGGCCAGCGCCAGTTTGTGCTGGAAGCCAAGTACCGTGAGTACTACATGGGCAAATACCACCTGACGACCACGCAGATGGACGAGTTCATTGTCCTGCAGAAGGCCAACTCCCGCGAGTACAGCACCCGTTATCGCGCGGCGATTGTCGAGCATTGCCTGGCCCGTGGTCTGTCGGTGGCCAGCCATGACGACGCGACCCTGGCCCATGTCGAAGAGTCCTCGCGCTACGGCATGACCATCGCCGAATTCCCGACCACGGTCGAGGCGGCGCGCGGCAGCCAGCAAAACGGCATGAAGGTGTTGATGGGCGCGCCGAACATTGTGCGCGGCGGTTCCCACTCGGGTAACGTGGCCGCCGCCGACCTGGCCGCTGAAGGGCTGCTGGATATCCTGTCCAGCGATTACTACCCGGCCAGTCTGCTGCAAGCGGCATTTGCGCTGGCGGCCCTGGACAACCCGTGCGACCTGGCCCAGGCGGTACGCATGGTCAGCCTGGCCCCGGCCAGAGCCGCAGGGCTGAGCGATCGCGGCGAAATTGCACCGGGTTTGCGCGCAGACCTGATACAAGCCAGCAGCCGGGACGGGTTACCGGTGGTCCAACAGGTCTGGCGACAAGCGAAGAGGGTGTTTTGATGGCGGGCAGGTTGATCTATCTCATCGGACCTTCAGGTTCGGGCAAGGACAGCCTGCTGGATGCCGCTCGCGCGCGGTTGGCCGAACGCGGCTGTCGCATCGTGCGGCGAGTCATCACCCGCTCGGCGGAAGCCGTGGGGGAAGCGGCGCAAGGTGTGAGCCTCGATGAGTTTGCAACGCTTGAGGCTCAGGGCGGGTTTGCCCTGAGCTGGCGCGCCAATGGCCTGGCGTACGGCATTCCTCGGGACATCGACGATTGGCTGGCGGCGGGGCAGGACGTGCTGGTCAATGGCTCGCGCGGTCATCTGGCGCAAACCCGCTTGCGCTATCCAGACGTGTTCGTGCTGTTGCTGACGGTCGATCAAGCCGCACTGCACCAGCGCTTGCTGGCACGGGGGCGGGAATCGGTCATCGAGATTGCCGAGCGGCTGGCACGTAATGCGCGCTTCAGCGAGCGGCTGCTTGCCGAGCACGATCCGGCGTTGTCCGTGATCGACAACTCCGGTCGACTGGAACACACGGTCGAACAAATGCTGGCCTGTATCGACGGACAACCCGTATGCGCCTGACCTTACTCGGCACCGGCGACGCCCGACAGGTCCCGGTCTACGGCTGCGACTGCGCAGCCTGCGACCTGGCCCGCCACGATGAACGCCGCCGGCGTCGTCCGTGCAGCGCGCTGATCGAATGCGGCGATCAGCGCTGGCTGATCGACAGCGGCCTGCCCGACCTGACCGAACGCTTCCCAGCCCGCAGTTTCAACGGCATTTTCCAGACCCACTACCACGCCGATCACGCCCAAGGGCTGCTGCATTTGCGCTGGGGCCAGGGCCTGGTGATTCCAGTGCATGGACCGGACGACCCGGAAGGCCTGGCCGACCTCTACAAACACCCCGGCATCCTCGATTTCAGCCAGCCGTTCAGCCACTTCGAAACCCGCCAGTTCGGCACACTCAGCGTCACGGCGTTACCGCTGCAACATTCAAAACCCACCTTGGGTTACCTGTTCGAAGGAGAAGGACGACGGATCGCCTACCTGACCGACACCGTCGGCCTGCCACCCGCCACCACGGCCCGGCTGCAACGCGAGCCGCTGGACCTGCTGGTGCTCGACTGCTCACTACCGCCGCAACCGCAGGCGCCGCGTAATCACAACGATCTGAACCTCGCCTTGCGATGCATTGAAGACCTGCAACCGGGGTTGGCGGTGTTGACGCATGTGGGGCATACGCTGGATGCGTGGTTGCTTGAGCATGGCAGGGAGTTGCCGGGGAATGTCAGGGTGGGTTTTGATGGGGATGAGGTGTAGCGGTGAACGCTTGCGTCATATACAGCGGTAAAAGAAGAGTGCCTCACTCGTATCCTGTCCTTAACGCTTGTGCCTGCTCGGCGAGAAGCGTCATTGCTTGCTCGCTGGCGGTATCGCGCCGGTTTTTATAGTCCATCAAATCGGCAAAGCGCACACGTCGGTGCTTGCCGGTTTTGTGGTAGGACAAGTCGCCGGACTCCAGTAGTTTGATCAGGTGCGGGCGTGAGACGTTGAGCAGGTCCGCCGCTTCCTGGGTGGTGAGCTCAGCGTGAACCGGGACCACTTTCACGGCGTTGCCTGCGGCGAGTTCAGCGAGGATATCGACAAGCAGTCGGAGTGCGGAGGTAGGCAGTTCGACACTGTGCGCTTCGTTCTGCTCGTCGAAGATCTGGATGTGTTGAGTGTCAAATTGAGTGGCAAGGTAGGCCGCCAAGGCACGCTGCCCCTCGATGGCAGCTTGGACTTCGCGCTCCATAGGCAAGGTGATCGGCGGATGGATGACAGGCGACATGGCGGTTTCCAATATTCTGAATAATCGAAGCTGGCAGGCATTCGAATTATTCGAAAATCGCAATAAACGAAATAATCGAAACGTCAGGCCTCTTTTGCCAACAACCCCTGCACATATTCCACAAACGCCCGAGCCTTCGCGCTGGCCATTCTGCCCGTAGGAAACACCGCCCAAAGGTCCTGATTCGGCAACGTCCAATCCATCATCACTTCCCTGACCGCACCGCTGGCCAGTTCCGGCGCAAACATCCACTCCGACGCCAGGGTCAGTCCTTGATGGGCAAGCACGGCTGCACGCAGACCTTCGGCGGCGTTGACGCGCAGGCGGCCGCTGATGATGACTGACTGCTCATCTGTCCCGTTGCGGAACTGCCAGTGGGCACCGCCACCCAAGGTGTAGGTGATTGCCTGGTGTTTGCTCAGGTCTGCCGGGCAGGTGGGCTCGCCGTGTTTTGCGAAATAGGCGGGGGTGCCCAGCACCATGCGCCGGCATTCGGCGATTTTGCGGGCGGTGAGGCCGGAGTCGCTCTGGGTACCCAGGCGCAGGGCGATGTCGACGCCTTCTTCGACCAGATTGACGTTGCGGTCGTCGAGCATCAGGTCGATGTTCAGATCCGGGTTCTGATCGAGAAACGGTCCGAGCTGCGGAACGATGTGCAGTCGGCCGAAGGTCACGGCAGCGCAGATCCGCAGGTTGCCGGTGAGACCGCTGGCGGCGCCGCGTGCTGCATTGTCGGCCTCATTGGCTTCTTCGATGGCGCGCTTGGCCCGTTCGAAAAAGGCCAGCCCGGCTTCGGTGGGCGTCAGGCCGCGAGTCGAGCGCAACAGCAGTCGAACCGCGAGACGCGACTCCAGTTGTGCAATGGTTTTCGACACGGCGGGCTGGCCGATATTCAGGCGCCGGGCGGCGGCAGAAAACGAACCGGTTTCCACCACGTAGACGAAGGTTTCCATTGCGCCGAGGCGGTCCATCTCGAGTCCTTGTGACGATCAAAGTGTGTGCGAGCCTGCTCGCGATGATGGCGGCACATCCAACGTTAATGTGACTGACGGTCCGCCATCGCTAGCAGGCTAGCTCCCACAGGGGATTTGTGTTGTTGGTCAGAACGCGGCTTTGCCGATGGAGGAGCCGCCGTCGACAAACAAGGTCTGCCCGGTGATAAACCCGCTCTGCTCGGACAACAAAAATGCAATGGCCGCGGCGATCTCGTGCGGCTGCCCCAGTCGCCCCATCGGCACACCCGCCAGATACCGCGCTTCACCTTCGCTGCCCGGCGGGTTGTTGGTGCGGAACAGTTCCGTTTCCGTCGGCCCCGGCGCCACGGCGTTCACAGTCACGCCGGTTTGCGCCAGTTCCAGCGCCCATGAGCGCGTGAAGCTGATCAGCGCCGCTTTGGCCGCCGCATACGCCGTGCGCTGGGTGATCCCGAGCACGGTCAGACTGGAAATATTCACCACCCGACCCCAGCCCTTGGTGCGCATATTTGGCAGCAACGCCTGAGTGGCCTGCAACGCCGAATGCAGGTTGACCCGCATCACGTCATCGAACGTATCGAGGTCGATTTCGCCGAGCACTTGCGGGCGAACCAGGCCGACGTTGTTTACCAGCCCATCAAATTCATACGTCCTGGACAGCTCCGCCAGCACTTCCTGGGTCAGCGCCCTGTCGCTCAAATCCAGCGGAAACAGAATGCCGGGGAAGGACAGGTCCGGCGTCCGGGCAATCCCGACCACCCGATGCCCCGCACGGTCCAGATGTTCGGCCACTGCCCGGCCGATGCCTTTGCTGGCACCGGTAATGAGAAAGGTACGTCGGGTCATTGCACACTCCTTGAAAGCACATGCCGCCGGGGCAGGCGGCCGTTGAACGGGTCAGCCGCGAATCGCATCCAGCATCGCTTCAGGCTTTGGACGCTGAGTGTAATCCGGGTTGGCCTTGGCGGTAATGAATCAGGTGAGATCCATCCTGGCCGCATGGGCGAAAGGTGCTCAGGTGAAGTTATAGGATTCATGCTTGGGGGCATGAGGAGTTCACATCCTGAAAAACAACGTGAACAGACCCCGCCCGGTTTCTATGGTGCAGTGGCGTTCCATTAAGGTGAATTTTGCTGGAGGAACCGCTGTGCACTATCCAATCATTATCGAGTGGGGAGATGAGAGGACTGCGACAGGTATTCAAATACCGGATATCCCGGGTGCTGTGACTGCCGGGGATACGTTCGAGAAGGCATACGACGCAGCCGTCGAAATCGCGCAGATACTTCTGCAACAAATGGAAGAACAGGGGATGGATATTCCGGCGCCCACATCGGTGAGCGGGCATCGAGGCAATCCGGAGTTTTCAGGCAGAGGCTGGGGAATGTTGAAGATTTGAAGTGCGGAACATCAGTCGCACATCAATCACGAGCAAACCAGATTCCTGTGGGAGCGTGGCTTGCCCGCGAAGCTTTTGACGCCTTACGCCGTCGCCAACGAAGCCTTCGGCGAAACACTCAAGAACCGCAACAACGCCAACAACGGAAACGCGCTGCCCACGATCACGATCCACAGCCAGCCGCCATGCTCATACACCGCACTGGCCACCGAAGAACCGAACGCGCCGCCGATGAAGATGCTGGTCATGTACAACGCATTCAAGCGGCTGCGACTTTTGGCATCGAGGGCGTAGACCGCGCGTTGGCCGAGGACCATGTTCATCTGCACGCAGAAGTCGAGCACCACACCAGTGACCGCGAGGCCGATGACGCTGTAGACCGGGTGGATGAACGCTGGCAGGAAGCTCAGGCTGGCGAACAGCAGGGCCAGCAAGGAGGCGATGCGGGTGTGGCCGGCATCGGCCAGTCGACCGGCAATCGGCGCGGCGATCGCACCAATGGCGCCGACCAGGGCGAAGATCGCGATCTGGGTTTGCGACAGGCCGTGATTGCGCGCCAGTTCCAGCGGCACAGCGGTCCAGAACAGGCTGAACGTGGCGAACATGCAGCCCTGGTAAAACGCGCGCTGACGCAACACCGGTTGCTGGCGCAACAGCGTCCACAGAGACCCCAGCAACTGGCCATAAGAGGCGCTGTGATCAGGCTGGCGCTTGGGAATCGTCAACGCCAGCACCACGCTGATCGCCGCCATCAACACCGCCGCGATCACGAACATCGCGCGCCAGCCGAAGTGATCCGCCACCACGCTGGACACCGGCCGCGCCAACAGAATCCCCAGCAGCAAACCGCCCATGATCCCGCCGACGACCCGACCGCGTGACTCCTCTGGCGCAAGGTGCGCCGCCAGCGGAATCAGGATCTGCACCGACACCGAACTGAAACCCACCAGCAACGAGATCAGCAGAAACACATTCGGCTGATCGGTAAACGCTGCGCCCAACAGGCTGGCAATCGCCACCACGGTAGTGATGATCATCAGTCGACGGTTTTCCAGCAGGTCGCCCAGCGGCACCAAAAAGAACAAGCCAAGCGCGTAACCAATCTGGGTCAACGAAACAATCAGGCTGGCCATGGTGCTGGTCAGGCCGATGTCCGGCGCGATCAGGCCGATAATCGGCTGGGCGTAGTAAATGTTGGCCACAATCGCGCCGCAGCAGAAGGCGAACAGCAGCACCATGCCTTTGGTCATTGTCGCGGTGCCGTGGGGCACCTGAGTCGCTGGGTTCATAACGTGTCTCGCTGAACGGAAGGGAATGCGCGCAGGCTAAAGAGGTAACGGATTCGGCAGAAGAGGGATTGGAGTGATAGCAATCATTCCTTTACGGAATGAGTGACGGACGTGAGTGCTGTCCATCGATAAACCTTGCGTCAAAATATCGAGGTCCGATGATACATTCACTTACATCCTGTTCGATAGCGTGCTTATGTTCTCCTTCACGATTCATAACCGGAAGGCACTTCCATGAATGCGATGTTTCGTCACCTTATACGCGGCGCTTCAGTTGTCACCTTGATCGGCGTGTTCACGGCGGGTCTCGCCCTGGCCGCCGATGCGCCTGGCCTGCGCATCGGTGTGCGCGGCGAGATCACCGGGGTCAGCCCCGACGTCTTGAAAGTCCACGTCAACACTGGCGAAAACGTGGTGATCAACCTGACCAACGACACCAAAGTCCGCGCCGTTACCCTGGCCAATATCGAAGACATCAAACCCGGTAGCTACATTGGATCGGCGGCCATTGCGCAAGACGATGGCACCTTGAAAGCGCTGGAGGTCCACGTCTTTCCACCGGAGCTGGCGGGCAGCGGCGACGGACATCGGCCGTTCGATTTGGTCAAGGGCAGCAGCATGACCAACGGCAGAGTGGGCGATCTGGTGGTCAGCAATGGCCGGGTGTTGACCGTCAACTATAAGGGCGGGCAGCAGAAGATCCTGGTGCCGGAGGATGTGCCGATCGTGAATTTGATGCCGGGGGACAGGAGTTTGCTGAAGGTGGGGGTGAAGATCGTAACGTTTGTGACCCAAAGTGCGGATGGGACGCTGACCGCGCAATCGATCTCGGC
>NZ_LT607560.1:81116-168609 GCF_900095275.1 Pseudomonas sp. UMAB-40 | reverse complement strand
GTAATGGCCTGTCCCAAACCCTGTGGGAGCGGGCTTGCTCGCGAAAGCGGTGTGTCAGTCGACATCAATGTTGAATGACACACCGCTTTCGCGAGCAAGCCCGCTCCCACAGGGGTGCTGCGGTGTCGCAGAAAGCGCATACAAAAAAGGCGACCTCATCGGGTCGCCTTTTTCGTTGGGCTCAGGAATTACTGACCGCTATAGATCTGATCAAAGACTCCACCATCATTGAAGTGAGTCTTCTGTACGGTGCGCCAGTCACCAAAGGTCTTCTCCACCGACAGGAAATCCACTTTCGGGAAGCGATCGGTGTACTTGGCCAGCACCGCCGGATCACGCGGACGCAGGTAGTTGGCGGCTGCAATTTCCTGACCTTCCGGCGACCACAGGTACTTCAGGTATTCCTCGGCCGCAGCGCGGGTGCCTTTCTTGTCGACGGTTTTGTCGACCACCGATACCGGCGGCTCGGCTTCAGCTGAGACGCTTGGGTAGATCACTTCAAACTGATCACGACCAAACTCACGGGCAATCATTTCCGCTTCGTTTTCGAAGGTCACCAGCACGTCGCCAATCTGGTTGGTCATGAACGTGGTGGTCGCCGCACGGCCACCGGTATCCAGCACCGGCGCTTGCTTGAACAGCTTGCCGACGAAATCCTTGGCCTTGTTCTCGTCACCGCCGTTTTTCAGCACGTAACCCCAGGCGGACAAATAAGTGTAGCGACCGTTACCCGAGGTCTTGGGGTTCGGCACGATCACTTGCACGCCGTCCTTGAGCAGGTCCGGCCAGTCTTTCAGGGCTTTCGGGTTGCCTTTGCGGACGATGAACACGGTGGCCGAGGTGAACGGTGCGCTGTTGTTCGGCAGGCGGGTGACCCAGTTGTCCGGGACCAGTTTGCCGTTGTCCGCCAGGGCGTTGATGTCGGTGGCCATGTTCATGGTGATGACGTCAGCCGGCAGACCATCGATCACCGAACGCGCCTGTTTGCTGGAGCCGCCGAAGGACATCTGCAAGGTGATGTTCTCGTTGTGCTCGGCTTGCCAATGCTTCTGGAACGCAGTGTTGTAGTCCTTGTAGAAGTCTCGCATCACGTCGTAGGAAACGTTGAGCAGGGTCGGTGCGGCCTGAGCCACGCTGGTCAGGGCCAGGCCAGCGGCCAGAAGTGAGGCGCCAAAGAGTTTTTTCACTGCGCAATCCTTGTTCTAATTTAAAAGTGAGGCAATTTGCCAGCGACTATAGCCGGGCTCGCATAGGCCTTTAAAGATTAAAAAGAACTTTGCTTATTCCAGTTTCTTAAACAGCGCATTACCACAGCGCGAGCAAAACGCCGCGCCATGTTCATGGCTGTTTTTCTTGCACACCGGGCAATCGTGTTGCAGTTGTTCACCGCGCATGGCATTGGCCAGTTCGGCGGTGAAAATGCCGGTCGGCACCGCGATGATGGAGTAACCGGTGATCATCACCAGGGACGAAATCACCTGGCCCAACGGTGTCTTGGGCACGATGTCGCCGAAGCCCACCGTGGTCAACGTGACAATCGCCCAGTAGATACCTTTGGGAATGCTGGTGAAGCCGTGCTCCGGGCCTTCGATCACGTACATCAGCGTGCCGAACACCGTCACCAGGGTGCAGACGCTGACCAGAAACACCACGATCTTCTGCTTGCTGCCGCGCAGCGCCGACATCAGGTAGTTGGCTTGCTTGAGGTACGGGCTGAGCTTGAGCACGCGGAAAATCCGCAGCATCCGGATGATCCGGATAATCAGCAAGTACTGCGCATCGGCGTAATACAGCGCCAGGATGCCGGGCACGATCGCCAGCAAATCCACCAGCCCGTAAAAGCTGAACGCATAGCGCAATGGCTTGGGTGAGCAGTACAGGCGCAAGCCGTATTCGATGACGAAGATGACGGTGAAGCCCCACTCGATGTTCGCCAGCACGTTGGCGTAGTTCTGGTGAATGGAGTCGATGCTGTCGAGCATCACAATCACGATGCTGGCGAGGATGATCAACAGCAGGATGCCGTCGAAGCGCCGCCCCGCCTTGGTGTCGCTTTGGAAAACCATGACGTAAAGCTCTTCACGCCAGTTTTTGCTGCTGTCCATGGATACCGCCTGAACCAATGATCAGCGAAGCCTAGGTTGATTCTCCTCCAGAGTGCAAGGCGTAAGGGCGACAGGGGGCTTGCCGAGCATTTGAACAACCGTGCGGATCAGCCAACCGGAGAGGATGAACGGCGCGGTCAGCGTTGGCAGACCGATGGCGGCAAACACCGGGGTCAGCAACAGCGCTGATGCAATGCCGACCATTGGCAGCCACGGATGCTGGCGCAGCGAGTTCAAGGCGAGGGCGGCGAGTACGGCGTTATAGCCACCGAGGCCGATCAATGCGCTGTAAGCGTCCTGATGCAGCAGGCTCCAGCCCATGCCCGCGACAGACGCCAACAACGCCCAGCAGAATGCGCGTCGATCAGCGATCAGCAAACCCACGGCAATCATCGCACCGGCCAGCGGATGACCGAGGAACATCACCTGGCCGAAGCCTTTCAGCGGTGCGGCGAGCATGTTCAGCGTGTTGATTTCGATTAGATGCGCTTTTGTCGAGGGGGTGGCGAAGCACAGGAGCAACCAGCCCAGCCCTACGAAGGGCGCCGTATAGGCAGGCAGGTAGTGGCTGACCCGGACGCGTTTGAGCCATTGCTGAGTGAGCATTGCGCTGAGCCCGCCAGCGGCAATGATCAGCGGCGGCAACAGCGCGGACCAGGGGAAATAGAGGCTCAGCAGCAGGCCGAGCAAGACACCGTTGTAACTGAACAGACCGGCCTGGCGATCGGCCTTGGCATAACCGCGACGTTGCGCAGTGAGCAACCCGGCGACACCGCCCAGCAGCGCACCGCCGAGCAGGGCGGGCGCGGTGAAAAGAATGGCCAACAGGCACAGCAGACCAAACAGCGGATGGCGCTGAAGGAAGATCTGACTGAAACCGTTGAACAGGGCAGTCGCCCAATCGGGGCAGTGGGTGTTGAAGTGGTTGGCAGGCATGGCAGTTCTGAAAGTCAAAGGGAGCGAGTCGGTCGAGCGCGACCCCGGCTGACCGCCAGCAGGCTGGCTCCCACACTGAATCTCAGTTCAGTCTTGATTCCGTGATCGACACAAAACCAATGTGGGAGCCAGCCTGCTGGCGATGAGGCCGGTATGGGCGCTCTAGATCAACGTCTCGATACGCAACGAGTTAGTCGACCCCGGCTGCCCAAACGGCACACCCGCCGTGATCAACAAGGTATCCCCGCGCTGCGCCATGCCTTGGGCCTGCGCAATCTCCAGCGCCGTCGAGCACACTTCATCCACCTGCCGCAGCCGGTCATTGACCACCGAATGCACGCCCCACGCCACCGTCAAGCGGCGCGCCGTCTGCAGGTTCGGCGTCAGGTTGAGGATCGGCACCGTCGGCCGCTCCCGCGCCGCACGCAGGCTCGACGTCCCGGACTCGCTGTAATTGACCAGCACCGCCACCGGCAGCACATTGCTGATGCGGCGGATCGCGCAGCTGATTGCGTCAGAAACCGTCGCCTCGGCCTTCGGCCGGCTCACGTCCAGTTGCGCCTGGTAATCCGGCCCGTTTTCCACCTGGCGAATGATCTTGCTCATCATCTGCACGGCTTCCAACGGGTACTCACCGGAGGCGGTTTCCGCCGACAGCATCACCGCATCGGCCCCTTCAGCCACGGCGTTGGCCACATCCGTGACTTCGGCACGGGTCGGGGCCGGGGAGAAGCGCATCGATTCGAGCATCTGAGTCGCCACCACCACCGGTTTGCCGAGTTCGCGGCAGAGGCTGATGATGTTTTTCTGAATCTGCGGCACGCTTTCCGCCGGCACTTCCACACCCAGGTCACCGCGCGCGACCATGATCGCGTCGCTCAACTCGGCAATTTCCCGCAGCTGAGTCACTGCCGATGGCTTCTCGATCTTGGCCATCAAGAACGCTTTGTCGCCGATCAGTTCGCGGGCTTCGCGGATGTCTTCAGGACGCTGCACGAACGACAGCGCGACCCAGTCCACACCCAACTCCAGGCCGAAGCTCAAATCGCGGCGATCCTTGGCGGTCAGCGGGCTCAATTCCAGCACCGCTTGCGGCACGTTCACGCCTTTGCGATCCGAGAGTTCGCCGCCGTTGAGCACCGTGGTGTCGATGGCGTCGGCGTACTTGGTGACCACGCGCAGACGCAGCTTGCCGTCGTCCAGCAGGAGGTCCATGCCAGGCTCGAGTGCGGCGATGATTTCCGGGTGCGGCAAGTTGACCCGGCGCTCATCCCCCGGCGTCGGGTCGAGGTCCAGGCGCAGGGCCTGGCCGCGATGCAGTTGCACCTTGCCTTCGGCGAACTTGCCGACCCGCAGTTTTGGACCTTGCAAGTCCATCAGGATGCCCAACGGGTAATTCAGCTGGCGCTCGACTTCACGAATCCACTGATAGCGCTGAGCGTGGTCGGCGTGATCGCCGTGGCTGAAGTTCAGGCGAAAGATGTTGACCCCGGCCTGCACCAGCTCACGGATGTCATCGATCCCGTCGGTGGCAGGGCCGAGGGTGGCGAGGATTTTGACCTTTTTATCAGGCGTCATGTTTAGGGCTCTCGAGGATCAGGATGGCGCGGAAGTCGTTGACGTTGGTGCGGGTCGGTTCGGTGACGATCAGTGCGTCCAGCGCCTCGAAATAGCCGTAGCCATTGTTGTTGTCCAACTCGTCGCTGGCGCTCAGGCCGAGGGCGGCGGCGCGGGCGTAGCTGTCCGGGGTCATGATGGCGCCGGCGTTGTCTTCGGAGCCGTCGATGCCGTCGGTGTCACCGGCCAGGGCGTAGACACCGGGCAGGCCTTTGAGGCTGTCGGTCAGGCTCAGCAGGAATTCGGCGTTGCGTCCGCCGCGGCCATTGCCGCGCACGGTGACGGTGGTTTCGCCGCCCGAGAGGATTACGCACGGCGCTGCCAATGGCTGACCGTGCAGCACGACCTGACGAGCGATGCCGGCATGCACCTTGGCCACTTCGCGGGATTCGCCTTCCAGATCGCCGAGAATCAGCGGGCTGAAACCGGCCTGACGGGCTTTCACGGCTGCCGCTTCAAGCGATTGCTGGGGGCGGGCGATCAGTTGGAAGTGACTGCGCGCCAGGCTCGGATCGCCGGGTTTGACCGTCTCCGATTCCGGGCTCTGCAGCCAGGTGCGCACCGAAGCCGGCACCTCGATGCCGTAGCGTTTGAGGATCGCCAGGGCTTCGGCCGAGGTGCTTGGGTCGGCCACGGTGGGGCCGGAGGCGATGACCGTGGCGAGGTCGCCCGGCACATCGGAAATCGCGTAGGTATAAACAGTGGCCGGCCAGCAGGCCTTGCCGAGGCGGCCGCCCTTGATCGCCGAAAGGTGCTTGCGCACGCAATTCATCTCGCCGATGGAGGCGCCGGATTTGAGCAGGGCTTTGTTGATCGATTGCTTGTCAGCGAGGGTGATGCCAGCCGCTGGCAATGCCAGCAGGGCGGAACCGCCGCCCGAGAGCAGGAAGATCACGCGATCAGCTTCGGTCAGGTTGCTGACCAGTTCGAACACGCGCTTGGCGACGGCTTGACCGGCGGCGTCCGGCACCGGGTGAGCGGCTTCGACGACTTCGATTTTTTCGCACGGGGCGTCGTGGCCGTAACGGGTAACCACCAGACCGCAGACTTCACCCTGCCAGCAACGCTCGACAACCTGAGCCATGGCGGCCGCGGCTTTGCCGGCGCCAATGACGATCACCCGACCGCTGCGATCTTTGGGCAGATGGGCTTCGAGGACTTGCTGCGGATGGGCGGCGTCGATGGCTGTGGCGAACAGCTCGCGCAGGAATTGTTGCGGATCGACCGACATGGCGGGCTCCCGGAATTCTTGTTATTGGGATTAAGCGAAATCAGGTGTTGCGACGCGGTTCTGTGGGAGTTGGCTTGCCTGCGATTCAGGCGACGCGGTCCTTCAGGTAAACCGAGTTGATGCCATCGCAGGCAAGCCAGCTCCCACAGGGGCCGAGCCAGCTTCAGATTGTTGTTACTTATCGCGAATCGAGAAGTTCGCCATGTGTTCCAGGCCTTTGATCAGCGCCGAGTGGTCCCAGTTGCTGCCGCCGATGGCCGCGCAGGTGCTGAACACTTGCTGGGCGTTGGCGGTGTTCGGCAGGTTGATGTTCAGCTCTTTGGCGCCTTGCAGGGCCAGGTTCAGGTCCTTCTGGTGCAGGCTGATGCGGAAGCCCGGGTCGAAGGTGCCTTTGATCATGCGCTCACCGTGCACCTCGAGGATCTTCGACGAAGCGAAACCGCCCATCAGCGCTTCACGCACCTTGGCTGGATCGGCACCGTTTTTCGCGGCGAACAGCAGCGCTTCGGCCACGGCCTGGATGTTCAGCGCGACGATGATCTGGTTCGCCACTTTTGCGGTTTGACCGTCGCCATTGCCGCCGACGAGGGTGATGTTCTTGCCCATCGCCTGGAACAGCGGCAGTGCGCGTTCGAAGGCATCGGCATCACCGCCGACCATGATGCTCAGGGTCGCGGCCTTGGCACCGACTTCGCCGCCAGACACTGGCGCGTCGAGGTATTGAGCGCCTTTTTCGTTGACCTTGGCCGCGAAGGCTTTGGTGGCGGTCGGCGAGATCGAGCTCATGTCGATGACGATTTTGCCTTTGCCCACGCCGGCTGCAACGCCGTCGGCGCGGAACAGCACGTCGTCGACCTGCGGGGTATCGGGCACCATGATGATGATGACTTCAGCTTCCTGGGCGACTTCTTTCGGGTTCGCCAGGGCAATGGCGCCACCGGCAATCAGGTCGGCCGGTGCGGCGTCGTGGTGCGCCGACAGGAACAGGCTGTGACCGGCTTTCTGCAGGTTCAACGCCATTGGGTGGCCCATGATGCCGGTGCCGATAAATCCGATTTTAGCCATGAGAAATTCCTCTTGTTTTTATTGCTGCTTCAAGCGAATGGGGAAGTACTGCTTTTGTAGGAGCCGGCTTGCTGGCGATCCGGGCGACGCGGTCTGTCATAGACACCGCGGTGAGGCGATCGTCGGAACGCCGCCCGCAGCAAGCCGGCTCCTACAGGAGATTGCGTCAGATCGCGTTATGGGTTTTCAGCCAGCCCAGGCCCGCTTCAGTGGTGGTCAGCGGCTTGTATTCACAACCAACCCAACCCTGATAACCGATGCGGTCCAGGTGTTCGAACAGGAAGCGGTAGTTGATTTCACCGGTGCCCGGTTCGTTGCGCCCCGGGTTGTCGGCCAACTGGATATGGTTGATCTCGCCCAGGTGTGCAGCCATGGTGCGAGCCAGGTCGCCCTCCATGATTTGCATGTGGTAGATGTCGTATTGCAGGAACAGGTTGGCGCTGCCGACCTGCTCGCGAATCGACAGGGCTTGCGCCGTGTTGTTCAGGTAGAAACCCGGGATGTCGCGGGTGTTGATCGCTTCCATCACCAGCTTGATACCCGCCGCTTGCAGCTTGTCGGCGGCGTACTTGAGGTTGGCGACGAAGGTTTTTTCCACGGTGGCATCGTCGACGCCTTGTGGACGAATACCGGCCAGGCAGTTGACCTGGGTGTTGCCCAGCACTTGCGCATAAGCGATCGCCAGATCGACACCGGCGCGGAACTCTTCGACACGGTCCGGCAGGCACGCAATACCGCGCTCGCCCTTGGCCCAGTCACCGGCCGGCAGGTTGAACAACACCTGGGTCAGACCATTGGCGTCGAGCTTGGCCTTGATTTCGGCGGAGCTGAAGTCGTAGGGGAACAGGTATTCGACACCACTGAAGCCGGCCTTGGCGGCCGCTTCGAAACGGGCAAGAAAATCCTGCTCAGTGAACAGCATGGACAGGTTGGCTGCGAAACGCGGCATGGTGGTCTCCCGTGTATGTGTGGTGGGCGTTCCCGGATCCTTGGTGGAGCGAGCTTGCTCGCGATAGCGGAGTGTCATTCAGCATCCATGTCGTCTGACACACCGCTATCGCGAGCAAGCTCGCTCCCACAGGAGGCGGGAACGACCCTACAAGTTAATCCAGCAACGAAATCGCGGTCGGTGCATCGTTGCCGACCAGCGCCAAGTCTTCGAATTCGTTGACGGCGTTGATCTCGGTGCCCATGGAAATGTTGGTCACGCGCTCCAGAATAATCTCGACGATCACCGGCACCTTGAACTCTTCGATCAGCTCTTGAGCCTTGCGCAGGGCAGGCTGGATCTGACCCGGTTCGAACACACGCAGCGCCTTGCAGCCGAGGCCTTCGGCCACCGCGACGTGGTCGACACCGTAACCGTTGAGTTCCGGAGCGTTCAGGTTATCGAAGGACAGCTGCACGCAGTAGTCCATATCGAAACCGCGCTGGGCCTGACGAATCAGCCCCAGATACGAATTGTTGACCACAACGTGGATGTACGGCAGCTTGAACTGCGCGCCCACCGCCAATTCCTCGATCATGAACTGGAAATCATAGTCGCCCGACAGTGCCACGACCTTGCGGGTCGGATCAGCCTTGACCACGCCCAGTGCGGCCGGAATGGTCCAGCCCAACGGGCCGGCCTGACCGCAGTTGATCCAGTGACGCGGCTTGTAGACGTGCAGGAACTGCGCGCCGGCAATCTGCGACAGACCGATGGTGCTGACGTAGCAGGTGTCTTTGCCAAACACCTGGTTCATCTCTTCGTAGACCCGTTGCGGCTTGACCGGCACGTTGTCGAAGTGAGTCTTGCGCTGCAGGCTGGCTTTGCGCTGCTGGCAGTCTTGCAGCCAGGCGCTGCGGTTTTTCAGCTTGCCGGCGGCTTGCCATTCGCGAGCGACTTCGATGAACACGGTCAACGCGGCTGCTGCGTCGGAGACGATGCCCAAGTCCGGGTTGAACACGCGGCCGATTTGCGTCGGCTCAATGTCAACGTGAATGAACTTGCGGCCTTCGGTGTACACATCGATCGAACCGGTGTGGCGGTTGGCCCAACGGTTACCGACGCCCAACACAACGTCGGACTTCAGCAGGGTGGCGTTGCCGTAACGGTGCGACGTCTGCAAGCCCACCATGCCGACCATCAGCGGGTGATCGTCCGGGATGGTGCCCCAGCCCATCAGGGTCGGGATCACCGGGATACCGGTCAGCTCGGCGAATTCCACCAGCAATTCGCTGGCATCGGCATTGATGATGCCGCCACCGGCGACGAGCAATGGACGCTCGGCTTGATCGAGCATGGCCAGGGCCTTCTCGATTTGCACACGGTTAGCGGTTGGCTTGGCGAGCGGCAGTGGTTGGTAGGCATCGATGTCGAATTCGATTTCAGCCATCTGCACGTCGAACGGCAAGTCGATCAGCACCGGGCCTGGACGGCCGGAGCGCATTTCGTAAAAGGCTTTCTGGAACGCATACGGCACCTGGCCCGGCTCCATGACCGTGGTTGCCCACTTGGTCACGGGCTTGACGATGGTGGTGATGTCGACGGCCTGGAAGTCTTCCTTATGCATACGGGCGCGGGGGGCTTGCCCGGTGATGCACAGAATCGGGATCGAGTCGGCCGAGGCGCTGTAGAGCCCGGTGACCATGTCGGTGCCGGCAGGGCCGGAGGTACCGATGCACACGCCGATGTTGCCGGCCTTGGTGCGGGTGTAGCCCTCGGCCATGTGCGAGGCACCTTCAACGTGGCGCGCGAGGACGTGATCGATGCCACCAACCTTCTGCAAGGCGGAGTACAGCGGGTTGATCGCGGCGCCCGGGATGCCAAAAGCGGTATCAACCCCTTCACGGCGCATCACCAGAACGGCGGCTTCGATTGCTCTCATTTTGCTCATTGTTTTGTGCCTCTTACGTTTTGTAATTGTATACAAGTGGCTTTGCGCAGAGTGTATTCACGGCGGACGGCGCAGGTCAATCCATTTTCTCAAGCGACTGTTTCATTCGTCGGAAGCCCGGTCTGCTGTGGCTTTTCGTCGCATGTGGCGCTTTTCGAGAATTATTGTATACAAAAAAATAACTCATTGTGTTCTATTTATTGCATCGGACTGCGGCACAAACGCGCAGGCCACTGGCTTTCCCTATAACAAAATGAGGACGGCACCATGAGCGCTTTAACCTTGAAAGTTGCAGTCAACCTGATCGATCAGGCCATCATCGCCGGGCGTGCAATCTCCGCGGCCCCCCTGACCATTGCGGTGCTGGATGCCGGTGGACACGTGATTAGCCTGCAGCGTGAAGACGGCGCCAGCCTGTTGCGCCCGCAAGTCGCCATCGGCAAAGCCTGGGGCGCCATCGCCCTCGGCAAAGGCTCACGCCTGCTGGCGCTGGACGCCCAGCAACGCCCGGCCTTCTTCGCCGCGCTGAACAGCCTGGGGCAGGGCAGCGTCGTGCCGGCACCGGGCGGTGTGTTGATTCGGGATCAGGACGGGAATGTGCTGGGAGCGGTGGGGATCAGCGGGGATCTTTCTGATGTTGACGAGCAGTGTGCGATCAGTGCGATCGAGGCGGTGGGGTTGCGGGCGGATGCTGGGGTGGTGGCTTGAATTTGTAGTGCCTGACCCATTGCTATCGCGGGCAAGCTCGCTCCCACAGGATTTGATCGTGGTCACAGAACATGTGAACACCGCCGATACTTGTGGGAGCGGGCTTGCCCGCGATGACTGTTTATCAGACACATTCAGCTAAAAGTCTGTCCCACTCTCTGGCATTCACAAGTCTAGTCTTCTCATGAATTCATTAATTCATGATGAGAGAGGCAAAGGAATGCCTGATTTACCTGCTTCACATCGCTTGCGGACGGGGCGCTATGCCGAACCCAACCGAATCTATTTACTGACCACCAACACTCTGGATCGCGAGCCGGTTTTTGCCGATTTCGCTTTGGGCAGATTGGTGGTTCATCAATTTCGTCGGGCACAAGATCTCGGATTGGCCAAATCACTGGCTTGGGTCGTCATGCCCGACCATTTTCATTGGCTGGTCGAATTGGAAAACTGTTCGCTCAGAAAGCTGATGCGCCAGACTAAATCCCTTATCACTAGAGAGGTAAATCTTTCGAGTAGTAAAAGTGGGCCGCTTTGGCAGCAGGGTTATCACGACCGGGCGTTAAGGCGGGAGGAAGATTTGGTGAAATTGGCCCGGTATATCGTGGCAAACCCGTTGCGGGCTGGACTGGTGGGAAAGCTTGGCGACTATCCGCTGTGGGACGCAATCTGGGTTTGAGTCGGCACCGAGTTGCCTTCATCGCTGGCAAGCCAGCTCCCACAAGTTTCTGTGTTGGATTCAAATGTTGAGAACGACACAAATCTCTGTGGGAGCTGGCTTGCCAGCGATGCCTGCACCACGGTCTACCTGTCCAGCTCACACCCCTTCAACACCAGCCGAATTATCGTCTGCGCCGCCGCTTCATAGTCCTCTTCATCCAGCTTGGCCTTGCCAGTGATGGCCGTGATCTGCCAGTCAAAGTCGGCATAGGTCTGGGTCGCGGCCCAGATGCTGAACATCAGGTGGTTGGGGTCGATCGGGGCGATTTGTCCGCGGTCGATCCAGGTCTGGATGCAGTCGATGTTGTGCTTGGCCTGGCCGTTGAGTTGCTCGACCAGGTCGGCGCTCAGGTGCGGGGCGCCGTGCATGATTTCGCTGGCGAACACTTTGGAGGCGAAAGGCAGGTCGCGGGAGATGCGGATCTTCGAGCGAATGTAGCCGCTCAGCACTTCGCTGGGCACACCGTCGGCGTTGAACGGCGTCGACGCCTGCAGGATCGGCTCGATGATGCTTTCCAGGACCTCGCGGTAGAGGTTTTCCTTGGATTTGAAGTAGTAATAGACGTTGGGCTTGGGCAGTCCCGCCTTGGCTGCGATGTCACTGGTTTTGGTCGCAGCGAAGCCCTTGTCGGCAAATTCTTCACTGGCGGCACGCAGGATCAGTTCTTTGTTGCGCTCGCGGATAGTGCTCATAAACCAGGGGGTTCCTTGCCTGTTCTGGCGGTTGCGCATGGTAGCACCGGCCTCGCGCGGCGCTCAAGAATGCCCCGTGTGGCGCTCGGTCGCGCTATGCTGCGCGGCATTCATTCAAGAAGGAAACCTGATTCATGGCAGGAAGCAGTTTGCTGGTGCTGATCGACGACATCGCCGCCGTTCTCGACGATGTGGCGTTGATGACCAAAATGGCCGCCAAGAAGACCGCCGGCGTGCTCGGCGACGATCTGGCGCTCAATGCCCAGCAGGTCAGCGGCGTGCGTGCCGAGCGCGAAATACCGGTCGTTTGGGCCGTGGCCAAGGGGTCGTTTCTCAACAAGCTGATCCTGGTGCCGTCGGCGCTGGCGATCAGCGTGTTCATCCCGTGGCTGGTCACCCCACTGTTGATGGTCGGTGGCGCGTACCTGTGTTTCGAAGGTTTCGAGAAACTCGCCCACAAATTTCTGCACAGCAAGGCTGAAGATCAGGCCGAACATGCGGAGCTGGTTGAAGCCGTGGCCGATCCCGCTATTGATCTGGTGGCGTTCGAGAAAGACAAGATCAAGGGCGCCATCCGCACTGACTTCATCCTGTCGGCGGAAATCATCGCCATCACCCTTGGCACCGTGGCGGATGCGTCGTTGACCCAGCAGGTCATCGTGCTGTCGGGCATCGCCATTGTCATGACCATCGGTGTTTATGGCCTGGTCGCGGGTATCGTCAAGCTTGATGACCTCGGCCTGTGGCTGACCCAGAAGCCTGGGCAGATGGCTAAAAGCATCGGCGGCGGGATTCTGCGCGCGGCGCCGTACATGATGAAAAGCCTGTCGGTGATCGGCACGGCGGCGATGTTCCTGGTGGGCGGCGGGATTCTGACCCATGGCGTGCCGGTGGTGCATCACTGGATTGAAAGCGTGAGTGCGGGGGCGGGCGGTGCCGGGTTTATCGTGCCGACGTTGCTGAATGCGGTGGCGGGGATTTTGGCGGGTGCCGTTGTGTTGGCGGGGGTGATGGTCGTCAGCAAACTCTACAAGGCGCTGAAAGGCTAAAATTTGGCACTGACCAAAAATGTGGGAGCGGGCTTGCTCGCGAAGGCGGTGTGTCAGTTACATCAATGCTAAATGTCCCACCGCTTTCGCGAGCAAGCCCGCTCCCACAGTGGTTCTGTAGTGATTGAAAAATACCCATTAAAAAGGCCATTCGATCTGCATCGAATGGCCTTTTTTGTTGCCGATGGAATTACTCGGCGATCTGCAACTTGCGTGACTCGGTGTACACGTAGCGCACCTTCTCATACTCGAACGGCGAGTTCAGCTGGCCGTAGCGGAAGCTGTTCTGGTAGCGCTTGTCGACGCCGCGCAGGACCCAGACTTCAGGATGGTTGGAGCTGACTTCCGAGACGTTCAGGAAGTTGATCGCCGATTCGGCACTGAAGTCCACCACCAGGCCGCCGGTGTCGCGGATGTTCGAAGGGCCGAGGATCGGCAACACGAAGTAGGCGCCACCCGGTACACCGTAGAAGCCCAGGGTCTGACCGAAGTCTTCGGCCTGGCGCGGCAGGCCCATGGCGGTGGCCGGGTCCCACAGGCCGGCGATGCCGATGGTGGTGTTGAGCAGCAGGCGCGCGGTGGTTTCCATCGAGCGTTTGCCTTTGAACTGCAGCAGGCTGTTCATCAGGTTCGGCACATCGCCGAGGTTGTTGAAGAAGTTGCTCACGCCGGTGCGCAGGAAGCTCGGCGTGATGTAGCGATAACCGTCGACCACCGGCAGGAACACCCATTGGTCGAAGCGGTAGTTGAAGTGATAGACCCGGCGGTTCCACTCTTCCAGCGGATCGTAGACGTTCAGCGCATTGAGCGTAGAACGTTCGAACTCGCGCTGATCCAGCCCCGGGTTGAACTTGAGTTTGCTCAGCGGTTCCTTGAAACCGTCACTGTCGACCACGACAGGTGCGTTGGCTTTGCTGTTGTCGGCATTGGCGACGCCTGCACAGAGTAACGCAGCGATAAGCAGGAGGTATTTAGCCACGGAAGAACTCCAGCATGGCGTCGCTGTTGACGCGGTAGTTAAGGTTGCCGCAATGGCCGCCCAGTGGATAAACGGTCAAGCGGTCGCCAAAGGTCTTGCGCAGGAAACCGAGGTCGCCAGGGCCGAGGATCACGTCGTCGGCGTTGTGCATGACGGCGATTTTCGGGCTGTCGTGCAGGTAATCCTTGAGCGCATAAAGGCTGACCTGGTCGATCAGTTGCAGCAGGCTGCCGCCGTCGGTGCGGGCCCGCCACATCGGGATCACTTGCTCGGTGATGTAGCAGTCGAAGTCGCACTGCAGCGCACGCTTGAGGAACGGCGTGAGGCTGGTGCCTTCGGTGATCGGGTATTTCGGCGGGGTGATCAGGCCGCGACGGTTGATCAGGTCCGAGGTGAAGGCAATGTCGGCCGCCGAGAAGCGGAACGAGGTGCCGATCAGCATGGCCATCTGTTCGTTGGACAGGTGCTGTTTGGACTGCTGGAAGTCGTAGAGCAGGGCATCGTTGAGGTCGATGTAGCCTTTTTGCTGGAAGTAGCGGGTCAGCTTGTTCAGTACCAGTTCATAGAAGGTGGTGCTGTTGTTGATGCCCTTGACCTCGGTCTGGACCAGCTTGTCGAGGTTGGTGATCGAGGTGTAGAGGTTGACCGGCGGGTTGAGCAGCAAGACTTTCTTGAAGTTGAAGCTGCGACGGGTTTCGTCCAGGTGCGCGACGAAGGCCGCGTCCAGCGCACCCAGGCTGTAACCGGTCAGGTAGTAGTCGGTGACGGCGACGTGCGGGTTTTGCGCCCGCACGGCCTGCATCACCCGGTACATGTCTTCGGCGTCTTCCTTGGTGATACCGGGTGTGGCAAAGCGTGAAGCCGCGCTCATGAAGTCGAAACTGGTGGGCGAGGACAGCTGCACCACGTGGTAACCGGCCTTGTAGTAGAGCTTTTTCAGGTACTCATTGAGGCTGCTGTCATAACGCGCGCCGGTGCCAGCGATCAGGAAGATCAGCGGCGCGGCCTTTTCTTGCGTGGCGATGCGGTAGGTCAGCTTCTTGACTGGCCAGAAGTTGTCCGGCAATTGGAATTCACGCTCCGGACGCAGTGTCACGCTGCGTGTCTGCTGATCGATGTCGTCGTCCAGCGGCAACTCCGGGCGCAGGTCCGGCGGAGTCGTGGCAATGGTCGCCTCGAACGGGTTGGTCAAGGGGTAGCCATAACTGGCAGCGTCGATATCGACCGCCAGTGCAGACGCACTCAAAATAAGGCCGCCAAACAGGGCGGCGAAGCGCAAGGAACGGAGCATGACTAGATCCCTTAGAGGAAGGTGCCGAATGAAGTTCGCAGGCTATGACCACGGGGTTTGCGCCAAAGTGCCATGCTGCGGCACCAATCAGGGCGAATTTCGGATCAATAGTAGCTGGACGATACACTTTGCAGCTATTTGGTGAACAATTATCTGTTGCGCGCGTTTGCTTGACGCTGTCGGAGGATTAAGCTGGCCGCCGTTTTCGTTTATTGGAGTGCTTCATGTCCCGCCGTCTGCCCGTGATTTTGTTACTCGTTTTGCTGCCGTTATGGCTCGCTGCCAGTTATGGCGCGCGTTATGGCTTCATGGAGGATGCGCAGTGGGTTGGCATCTGCGTGGACGAGGCAAGCCGCTGGGAATGTCAGATTCGTTCGAACCTGGGCTTGATGATCCACTTCAAGGTATTGGGCTTTGCCGCATTGGCCGCCGCGATCATCGGGTTTGTGGTGCCGGGCCGGGCAGGGTGGTGGCTGGCGGTGCTGGCGCTGGTGTTCGGGTTTCCGGCGCTGGCGTTGTACAACACGACCTTGGCCGTTTTTGCGGTGGTGATTGCGGGGTTGCGGCTGGTTCGGGCGTCTCGTAGCGCCTGATAGTCTGTCATCGCGAGCAAGCTCGCTCCCACATTTAACCGCGTTCTTCTGAGCAACTCGGTCAATGTGGGAGCGAGCTTGCTCGCGATGAGGCCAGTACAGGCACTGAAGTCAGCCCTTGCGAACCCGCAAACTGCGCCACAACGCCGCCACCATCAATACACTCACCAGCGCCCAACCCCAGGCCTGCTGGTTCTGCAAGCCTTCAACGAACAACTGCGGCGCAATGCCGGCGCCGATGATGAAGGTCAGCAGGGCGATTTCACGGCGCGGCACGCTCACCGGGCGGCACAGGTAAACCAGCGCCGGCAGGATGAAGGCGACACTTGGAAAGCTGCGATAACGCGGATCGAACACCAGCTCCAGCATCATCACCGCCGCCGCAAAACCTGCTCCAGCGACCAGCCAGCCCGCTCGACGCTCCAGTGCATTGAACGCACGCTCACGCCAACCGGTACGAGCGCTCAGCGTCAATGCGGCATGCGCCAGCACCAACAGATTCAAACCCGTCAGCAACGCCACCCACAACCATTCACTGGCAAAGCGCGTCGTGACTCGCGCCAGATCGCCCCAGGCACCAATCGAGCAAGCCGCCAGTGCGCCGAGCAGCGGCAGCACCAGTGCGGCACGGGTGGTGCGCACACGCCCGCCAAGGATCAGCGTGCCAAGAAAGATCAAGCCGCCAACGGCCAGCCACTGCGACCAGTACGGCACGTTCGACACGGGACCGGCCAGCACGCCCTTGTCCTGGCGATCAGCATCGAACAGCCCCCAGTAACCACCGACCGCACCTTCGCTGGCGCGTTTCCAGGGCTGGTCGAAGGCTTCGATCAGGTTGTAATGCCAGCCTTGTTGCTCGGCCATGATGACAAAACCGCGAATGAACTTGGCTTCGTTAACCCGGCTCGGCAGGGCGGTTTCGCGCTGACGGCCTTCGCTCGGCCAGCCGGTTTCGCCAATCACCACGTCCTTGGGCGCGAATTTGTTGCCGAACACCTGACGCACTTCGGCCACATGCTGCAGCGCGGCGTCGATGTTCGAGGGATCATCTTCCCAGTACGGCAGCAAATGGATAGTCAGGAAATCCACCGCCGGGGCGATTTCCGGGTGCTTGAGCCAAAACTCCCAGACATCGGCGTAAGTGACCGGCTGCTTGACCTGGCTTTTGACTTTATTGATCAGCTTCGCCAGCTGCGCACCGGTGACTTCCTTGCGCAGCAGGGTTTCGTTGCCGACGATCACCGAAGTCACCACGTCCGCGTTGGCGTTGGCCGAGGCGATCAGCAGGTCGACTTCTTTCTCGGTGTCCACCGGGTTGCTGTTGACCCAGGCGCCGATCATCAGTTTCAGGCCATGCTTGCGCGCCAGATCGGGTAACGCCTCGAGGCCGGTCATGGAATAGGTGCGGATGCACTCGAAGCTCTTGGCCAGCAGCGCGAGGTCGGCGTCCATGCGTTCGGGGCGCAACTTGAACGGCACGTCGAACGGCGACTGGTCCTTGTCGAACGGGGTGTAGGAGGCGCATTGCAGCTTGTGCGTCGCGCTGGCCACGTCCGGCAGAATCACCGGTTTGCCAAGGCCATACCAAAAGCCGCCAAGGGCAAACAGCCCCAGCAGGCAAGCGAAGAGATAAGCCAGAAAAGGAAAGCGGGATGTCGCGGGCATGGTCAGGCCGTCTGGGAGCAAAGCCGCGCATGTTACCTGCATTTGCCCCGCGCTTGGGCCCTTGCATGATTTTGACATGCAAAGTTCGGGCGGATTGGCCGGTGGGCTTTCTGTGCACTAGATTAATGGCGATCTGATGTCGTTTCTCGATGCCTTGAGGTCGCTGACAGCACAGGTTCCGGTTGTCGTCAGGTTGATTATCGAGGCATCAGTGCTCCCATGGAAAATCACGCTGATGTTCGAACGAGTTTGCGGTGGGCGTGATGGGGGCGCTGTGCACCATAACAATACGTTGACGCGACTCGGCACCCGTCGAGCGCAGCACTTTCGGGGAAGTAACGATGAAGATGCGACGACTTTTAGGCGCAGGTGCCGCTCTGGTGCTTGCGATTGGCTCCACAATGGCCAATGCCGAGAGCAAAACCCTGAGCATCGGTTACGTTGACGGTTGGTCCGACAGCGTCGCGACTACGCATGTGGCCGCCGAAGTGATCAAGCAAAAGCTGGGTTATGACGTGAAACTGCAAGCCGTCGCCACCGGGATCATGTGGCAGGGTGTGGCCACCGGCAAACTCGACGCCATGTTGTCCGCCTGGCTGCCGGTGACTCACGGCGAATACTGGACCAAGAACAAGGATCAAGTCGTCGATTACGGTCCGAACTTCAAGGATGCAAAAATCGGCTTGATCGTGCCGGAGTACGTCAAGGCTAAAACCATTGATGACCTGAAAACTGACGACACCTTCAAAAAACGCATCGTCGGCATCGACGCCGGTTCGGGCGTGATGCTTAAAACCGAGCAGGCGATCAAGGATTACGATCTGACCGGGTATCAACTCAAGGCCAGTTCCGGCGCCGGCATGATTGCCGAGCTGACCCGTGCCGAGAAGAAAAACGAATCCATTGCCGTGACCGGTTGGGTGCCGCACTGGATGTTCGCCAAGTGGAAACTGCGCTTCCTGGACGACCCGAAAGGCGTTTATGGCGCGGCTGAAACCGTGAACAGCATTGGCAGCAAAGAACTGGCGACCAAGGCTCCGGAAGTTGCCAAGTTCCTGAAGAACTTCCAGTGGGCCTCGAAAGACGAAATCGGCGAAGTCATGTTGGCGATTCAAGACGGCGCCAAGCCTGAAGCCGCAGCGAAAGATTGGGTGGCCAAACACCCTGAGCGCGTTGCAGACTGGATCAAGTGATTTGAGCTGACGGCTCTAGTCAGCCTCTATCAAGGCCCCTTGGCACATTGCCAAGGGGCCTTTTGTTTTCCCCTGTGGGAGCGAGCCTGCTCGCGATTGCGGTGTTTCAGTCGGCATTGAAATTGACTGACACTCCGCAATCGCGAGCAGGCTCGCTCCCACATTTATTTAATGGATGCTGAACAATGGCGATTCTGTCATGTCGTTCTAATACTAAGGTCGTCTGGAACCTGCCCCGCAGCCGCATAGAGTGGATAACGTTCCAACTTCATCTGTGCTGCGAGGATAAAAACAATGAACGACAGCATTTACCTCTCGATTCAAAACAGCCCGCGCTTCAAGGAGCTGGTTAGTAAGCGAGAAAGGTTCGCCTGGATTCTTTCGGCGATCATGCTTGGGCTTTACTCCGGATTCATCCTTTTGATTGCTTACGGGCCGCATATTCTGGGGGCGAAAATCAGCCCCGAGTCTTCGATTACCTGGGGGATACCGATTGGTGTCGGGCTGATTCTCTCGGCCTTTATCCTGACTGCAATCTATGTACGACGCGCCAATGGCGAATTCGACGACCTGAACAATGCGATTCTCAAGGAGGCTCAGCAATGATCCGGCGTCTAATGGCTCTATTGAGCATCGCAGCCTTTGCACCTGGCGCCTGGGCAGCTGAAGCCCTGACTGGCGAAGTGCACAAACAACCCCTCAACGTTTCTGCGATCCTGATGTTCGTGGCGTTTGTCGGTTTGACCCTGTGCATCACTTACTGGGCTTCCAAGCGTAACAACTCGGCGGCCGACTACTATGCGGCTGGCGGCAAGATCACCGGTTTCCAGAACGGTCTGGCAATTGCCGGTGACTACATGTCGGCGGCGTCCTTCCTGGGTATTTCCGCTCTGGTGTTCACCTCTGGTTACGACGGCCTGATCTACTCGATCGGCTTCCTGGTGGGCTGGCCGATCATTCTGTTCCTGATCGCCGAGCGCCTGCGTAACCTGGGCAAGTACACCTTTGCCGACGTGGCGTCCTATCGCCTCGGGCAAACTCAGATCCGCACGCTGTCCGCTTGCGGTTCGCTGGTGGTGGTGGCGTTCTACCTGATCGCGCAAATGGTCGGTGCCGGCAAGCTGATCCAGCTGCTGTTCGGTCTCGACTACTACGTTGCGGTAATCCTGGTCGGTATCCTGATGTGCATGTACGTGCTGTTCGGCGGCATGCTGGCGACCACTTGGGTGCAGATCATCAAGGCTGTGTTGCTGCTGTCCGGTGCCTCGTTCATGGCGCTGATGGTCATGAAACACGTCAACTTTGACTTCAACGTGCTGTTCTCCGAGGCGATCAAGGTTCACGCCAAAGGTGAAGCGATCATGAGCCCGGGCGGACTGGTGAAAGATCCGGTGTCCGCGTTCTCCCTTGGCCTGGCACTGATGTTCGGTACCGCGGGCCTGCCGCACATTCTGATGCGCTTCTTCACCGTGAGTGACGCGAAAGAAGCTCGCAAGAGCGTGCTGTATGCAACCGGCTTCATTGGTTACTTCTACATCCTGACCTTCATCATCGGCTTCGGCGCGATCTTGCTGGTGAGCACCAACCCTGCCTTTAAAGATGCGGCTGGCGCACTGTTGGGCGGCAACAACATGGCGGCGGTGCACCTGGCCAACGCGGTGGGTGGCAGTGTGTTCCTGGGCTTCATCTCGGCGGTGGCGTTCGCGACCATCCTGGCGGTTGTGGCTGGTTTGACCCTGGCCGGTGCTACGGCGGTGTCTCACGACCTTTACGCCAGTGTGATCAAGAAGGGCAAGGCCAACGACAAGGATGAAATCCGCGTCTCGAAAATCACCACCGTTTGTCTGGGTGTGTTGGCGATCGGCCTGGGCATTCTGTTCGAAAGCCAGAACATTGCGTTCATGGTGGGCCTGGCGTTCTCCATCGCGGCGAGCTGTAACTTCCCGGTGCTGCTGCTTTCCATGTACTGGAAGAAGCTGACCACGCGTGGTGCGATGATTGGCGGCTGGTTGGGGCTAATCAGTGCTGTTGGTTTGATGGTGCTTGGGCCAACCATTTGGGTGCAGATCCTGCATCACGAGAAGGCTATCTTCCCGTATGAGTACCCGGCGCTGTTCTCCATGGCCATTGCGTTTATCGGGATCTGGTTCTTCTCGATCACTGACAAGTCGACAGCTGGCGTTAATGAGCGTGCGCTGTTCTTCCCGCAGTTTGTTCGTTCGCAGACCGGTTTGGGGGCGAGTGGGGCGGTTTCTCACTAAGGCTTCGAGTTTGTCTGTGTAAGTTGCGTTAATCGAAAAATGCCCCGGTCGAGAGATTGGGGCATTTTTTTGGGTTCGGCGTTGACTCTGTGGGGGGCTGGCCTGAATAGCGATGGCGGCCTTCGGGCCGACCATGTTGGGGTTGACCGGGTGCATATCCATTCCTGCGGTAACGGCGGCTGGCGGTTTCGCCCTTACGGCGACTCACTTTTTTTACAAGCGCCTAAAAAAAGTAAGCAAAAAAACGCTCGCCCCAAGCGTCCGGCCCCTCGCCTGGGCTCGGCGTTCCTTCGCTCCGGCATTCATCCGGGGGCATCGCCCTCCGGTTGGCTTCGCTGGCACCTACATGCGATGAGTTCGACTGCGTCGAACGGCGCTGCGCGCCACTCCCCGGATGAACACCTCCACTCAGCCTCCCGACGGGGCGGGTGGGTCAAGATCAAGAGCTGAAGGCGAGCTAACGCTCGGCCTGATGAGTGGTGAGAAGCGGGCGTGTGCGCCGATCTGTTTTTGTAGGAGCTGGCTTGCCAGCGATGGCGGCCTGACAGCCGACCAAGATCTTGTAGATGTACCCAATTTCATTGTGGGGGTGAGCATGCTCGCACCTACAGGTGCGAGGATGCTTTGGCTTTTGACGTTGATCTTGATCTTGATCTTGATCTCTCGCCCCTTCGGCAGGCCGAGCGTCGGGGCGAAGCTTTTTGCTTACTTTTCGGCGTCTGGAAAAGTGAGTCGCTGTAAGAGCGAAACCATAAGTAGCCGTTACCGCAGAAACGGATATGTACGAGACTAAAAAACCCGTCGGCCCTAAGGCCGCTGAGACCGCACAAACAAAAACGGCCTCTATATAAATAGAGGCCGTTCCCGGTACAACTTAAGACGTTATCGCAAGACAGGTCTTATTTGCGGTCTTCCAGCTTGGTGATGTCACGCGACTCGTAGCCGGTGTACAGCTGGCGAGGACGGCCAATCTTGTACGGGCTGGAGAGCATTTCTTTCCAGTGGGAGATCCAGCCGACGGTCCGCGCCAGGGCGAAGATCACGGTGAACATGCTGGTTGGAATGCCGATCGCCTTGAGGATGATCCCCGAGTAGAAGTCGACGTTCGGGTACAGCGAGCGTTCGATGAAGTAAGGGTCGGTCAGCGCGATCTCTTCCAGGCGCATGGCCAGTTCGAGTTGCTTGTCGTGCTTGATACCCAGTTCCTTCAGCACTTCGTCGCAAGTCTGCTTCATGACGGTAGCGCGTGGGTCGCGGTTTTTGTAAACCCGGTGACCGAAGCCCATCAGTTTGAACGGATCGTTCTTGTCCTTGGCCTTGGCGATGTACTTGTCAATGTTCGACACATCGCCAATTTCATCAAGCATGGTCAGAACAGCTTCGTTCGCGCCGCCGTGGGCAGGGCCCCACAGTGCAGCGATGCCGGCGGCTATACAGGCGAACGGGTTGGCACCCGAAGAACCGGCCAGGCGTACAGTGGAAGTCGATGCGTTCTGCTCGTGGTCGGCATGGAGGATGAAGATCTTGTCCATGGCCTTGGCGAGCACCGGGCTGATCGGTTTGATCTCGCACGGGGTGTTGAACATCATGTGCAGGAAGTTTTCCGCGTAAGTCAGGTCGTTGCGCGGGTACATCATGGGTTGGCCCATGGAGTACTTGTAAACCATCGCTGCCAGGGTCGGCATCTTGGCAACCAGGCGGATCGCGGAAATTTCGCGATGCTGCGGGTTATTGATGTCGAGGGAGTCGTGGTAGAAGGCCGAGAGGGCGCCGACTACGCCGCACATGACGGCCATTGGGTGAGCGTCGCGACGGAAGCCGTTGAAGAAGGTCTTCAGCTGCTCGTGAACCATGGTGTGGTTCTTCACGGTGCTGACGAACTGGGCCTTCTGTTCTGCGGTCGGCAATTCGCCGTTGAGCAGCAGATAGCAGGTTTCCAGGTAGTCTGACTTTTCAGCCAGCTGTTCGATCGGGTAACCGCGGTGCAGCAGAATGCCGTTGTCGCCGTCGATATAGGTGATCTTCGACTCGCAGGAAGCTGTCGACATGAAACCAGGGTCAAAGGTGAAACGGCCCGTGGCCGTCAGGCCCCGAACGTCGATTACATCGGGACCAACGGTGCCGGTTAAAATGGGCAGCTCGACGGGGGCTGCGCCCTCGATGATCAACTGCGCTTTTTTGTCAGCCATGTGGCCTCCTATTTATGCTTGAAATCATCAGACAGACCCCCCACGCAGGGCCCGCACCACTATAGTGAGATAAATTCGAATGTCAATTTGCCTAAAGTCTTGCTCCAGAAGGCTTTAACCGGACTTTTTCCTCGAAATTGACTGCCATTTACGCCTTTTATCCAACTTGTGCAATGAGCTATTAGGGGAAGGTGAACGCGTTGTCATTAGTAGCCTAACTGTCTATACTCGGCCTCCGACCGCCAGGGGCTTTTGGGCCTGCTTTACTGGGGGTCGCACTCCCTGGGTGGTGGGTACCTGACCAGTGCACTCCCCAACAACTTTGCCCTGATTGTTAGGGGCTCTTCAGTGTGAAAAAAAGCCGTGAATAGCCAACGACCTGTAAACCTAGACCTAAGGACCATCAAACTCCCAGTCACTGCTTACACGTCCATTCTTCACCGAATCTCCGGAATCATCCTCTTTGTCAGCCTGGCCATCATGCTTTATGCATTGGACAAGTCGCTCGACTCGGAAGAAGGCTTCGGCCAGGTGAAAGCGTGTCTGACCAGTCCGCTAGCCAAGCTAGTGATTTGGGGCATCCTGTCCGCCTTGCTGTATCACCTGGTTGCCGGTGTGCGCCATTTGATCATGGACATGGGCATCGGCGAGTCGCTTGAAGGCGGCAAACTGGGCTCGAAAATCGTTATCGCCGTTTCCGTGGTGGTAATCGTTCTGGCAGGAGTTTGGATATGGTAACTAACGTCACGAACCTGTCCCGTTCGGGCCTCTATGACTGGATGGCACAACGTGTGTCTGCGGTCGTTCTCGCGGCTTATTTCATTTTCCTGATCGGATACGTCGTCGCCAACCCAGGCATCGGCTACGCCCAATGGCATGAACTGTTCGCAAGCAACTGGATGCGTATTTTCAGTCTCCTGGCCCTCGTTGCCCTCGGCGCTCACGCCTGGGTCGGCATGTGGACCATCGCGACCGACTACCTGACGCCAATGGCGTTCGGCAAGTCCGCGACTGCAATACGTTTCCTCTTCCAGGCAGTATGCGGCGTCGCGATGTTCGCCTACTTCGTCTGGGGTGTGCAGATTCTTTGGGGTATCTGATTCATGTCTACTACAGTTAATACGCTTTCGTTCGACGCCATCATCATTGGTGGCGGCGGTGCCGGCATGCGCGCTGCGCTGCAGCTGGCACAAGGTGGTCACAAGACTGCCGTAGTTACCAAGGTTTTCCCGACTCGTTCGCACACTGTATCCGCCCAGGGTGGCATCACCTGCGCCATCGCCTCGGCAGATCCGAACGATGACTGGCGCTGGCACATGTACGATACCGTCAAGGGTTCCGACTACATCGGTGACCAGGACGCTATCGAATACATGTGTTCCGTAGGCCCGGAAGCCGTTTTCGAACTCGAGCACATGGGTTTGCCGTTCTCCCGTACCGAACAGGGCCGCATTTATCAGCGTCCGTTCGGCGGTCAGTCGAAAGACTTCGGTAAAGGTGGACAGGCTGCGCGTACATGCGCCGCTGCCGACCGTACCGGTCACGCACTGCTGCACACTTTGTACCAGGCCAACCTCAAGGCCGGCACCGTGTTCCTCAACGAATACTACGGTGTCGACCTGGTGAAGAACGAAGATGGTGCCTTTGTCGGCATGATCGTCATCTGCATCGAAACCGGCGAAACTTCCTACGTCCGCGCTAACGCCACCGTATTGGCGACCGGCGGTGCAGGTCGTATCTACTCGTCCACCACCAATGCCCTGATCAACACCGGTGACGGCGTCGGCATGGCTCTGCGTGCTGGCGTGCCGGTACAAGACATTGAAATGTGGCAGTTCCACCCGACCGGCATCGCCGGCGCCGGTGTACTGGTGACTGAAGGTTGCCGCGGTGAAGGCGGTTACCTGATCAACAAGCACGGCGAGCGTTTCATGGAGCGTTATGCTCCGAACGCCAAAGACCTGGCGGGTCGTGACGTTGTTGCTCGCTCGATGGTTAAAGAAATCATCGCCGGCAACGGTTGCGGTCCGGATGGCGACCACGTAATGCTGAAACTCGATCACCTCGGTGAAGAAGTTCTGCACAGCCGTCTGCCAGGCATCATGGAACTGTCCAAGACCTTCGCCCACGTCGATCCAGCCGTGTCGCCGATTCCGGTCGTTCCAACCTGCCACTATATGATGGGCGGCGTGCCGACCAACATTCACGGTCAGGCAATCACCCAGGACGCCGATGGCGTTGACCAGATCATTCCTGGTCTATTCGCAGTAGGCGAAGTGGCTTGCGTATCGGTTCACGGTGCCAACCGTTTGGGCGGCAACTCGCTGCTCGACCTGGTGGTGTTCGGCCGTGCGGCCGGTCTGTTCCTGGAGCAGACCCTGAAAGAAGGCGTTGATTACGCCCGTCCTCGCCAGTCCGACATCGACGCAGCCCTGGCTCGTCTCGATGGCCTGAACTCGCGTACCGAAGGCGAAGACGTCGCCACCCTGCGTAAAGAACTGCAAAGCTGCATGCAGAACTACTTCGGTGTATTCCGTACCGGTGAATACATGCAGAAGGGTATTGCCCAGCTGGCTGATCTGCGTGGCCGTATCGCCAACGTCAAGATCAACGACAAGAGCCAGGCGTTCAACACCGCTCGAATCGAAGCCCTGGAACTGCAAAACCTGCTGGAAGTGGCCGAAGCCACCGCCATCGCTGCAGAGATCCGCAAAGAGTCCCGCGGCGCTCACGCCCGTGAAGACTACGAAGATCGCGACGACGAAAACTGGCTGTGCCACACCCTGTACTTCCCGGGTGACAAGCGCGTGACCAAGCGTGCCGTGAACTTCTCGCCGAAAACTGTTCCGACTTTTGAACCTAAGATTCGGACTTATTAAGGGTGGCCGCCATGTTGCAAGTCAGTGTTTATCGCTACAACCCTGATCAGGACGCTGCGCCGTTCATGCAGGAATTCCAGGTCGACACCGGTGGTAAAGACCTGATGGTGCTGGACGTGCTGGCCCTGATCAAAGAGCAGGACGAAGGTTTCTCCTATCGTCGCTCTTGCCGTGAAGGTGTTTGCGGTTCCGACGGCATGAACATCAACGGCAAAAACGGTCTGGCGTGCGTCACGCCGCTGTCCGCTGTCGTAAAAGGTAACAAGCTGATCGTTCGTCCGCTGCCAGGTTTGCCGGTTATCCGTGACCTGGTCGTCGATATGAGCATCTTCTACAAGCAATACGAAAAGGTTAAGCCATACCTGCAGAACGACACGCCGGCTCCGGCCATCGAGCGTCTGCAGTCCCCTGAAGAGCGTGAAAAGCTCGACGGTCTGTACGAGTGCATCCTGTGCGCTTGCTGCTCGACCTCTTGCCCGTCCTTCTGGTGGAACCCGGACAAGTTCCTGGGTCCAGCTGCTCTGCTGCAAGCGTACCGCTTCCTGGCAGACAGCCGCGACACCAAGACTGCCGAGCGTCTGGCTTCGCTGGATGACCCGTTCAGCGTATTCCGCTGCCGCGGGATCATGAACTGCGTCAACGTCTGTCCGAAAGGCCTGAACCCGACTAAGGCCATCGGTCACGTGCGTAACATGCTGCTGCAAAGCGGCGTGTGATACAGGCTGTAATCGCAGGACCGTTGTACCCGTAGATGCTACGGCGCAGGCTTCAACCGGCGCCGTAGTCTTAACCTGAGCAGCAGCTTATAAAGCTGCGGCTCTTATTTTGAAGAAATGAGACAAGCAGGGGCATCCGGGCTGGTACCCGGACTATCAGCGTGATCCTAAGTGGCTTGTTTTGGTCGCTGCATTCGGACTTCTGCAAGCGTGCTCGGTGTCGACGCCGGTGGTGTTCCCCTAACCGAGGGTGACCAAGCATGCAAGAAAGCGTGATGCAGCGCATGTGGAACAGCGCCTACCTATCCGGTAGTAACGCTGCCTATGTGGAAGAGCTCTACGAGCTCTACCTGCACGACCCTAACGCTGTGCCAGAAGAGTGGCGCACCTACTTTCAGAAGTTGCCTGCTGACGGCAACACTGCCACCGATGTTTCGCACTCCACAATTCGCGATCATTTCGTCCTGCTGGCAAAGAACCAGCGCCGCGCCCAACCGGTTTCCGCCGGCAGCGTGAGCAGTGAGCACGAGAAGAAGCAAGTTGAAGTGCTGCGATTGATCCAGGCCTACCGTATGCGTGGCCACCAGGCAGCCCAGCTTGACCCGCTGGGGCTGTGGCAGCGTCCTGCACCTGCAGACCTGTCGATCAATCATTACGGCTTGACCAATGCCGATCTTGATACGACCTTCCGTGCCGGCGACCTGTTCATCGGCAAAGAGGAGGCGAGCCTACGCGAAATTCACGAAGCGTTGCAGCAGACATATTGCCGCACCATCGGCGCTGAATTTACGCATATCACCGATTCCGAGCAGCGCCAGTGGTTCCAGCAGCGTCTGGAAAGCGTGCGTGGTCGTCCGACTTACTCCGCCGACATCAAGAGCCACCTGCTCGAGCGCGTCACCGCCGGCGAAGGCCTGGAAAAATACCTGGGGACCAAATACCCGGGTACCAAGCGTTTCGGCCTGGAAGGCGGCGAGAGCCTGATTCCGATGCTCGACGAGTTGATCCAGCGTTCCGGTTCCTACGGCACCAAGGAAATCGTTATCGGCATGGCCCACCGTGGTCGTCTGAACGTGCTGGTCAACACCTTCGGCAAGAACCCGCGCGAGCTGTTCGACGAGTTTGAAGGCAAGAAGAAGGTCGAGCTGGGTTCCGGTGACGTTAAGTATCACCAGGGCTTCTCGTCCAACGTCATGACCACCGGCGGTGAAGTTCACCTCGCGATGGCCTTCAACCCGTCCCACCTGGAAATCGTATCTCCAGTGGTCGAGGGTTCGGTTCGCGCCCGTCAGGATCGTCGTAACGACCCTACCGGCGAGAAGGTTTTGCCGATCTCCATCCACGGTGACGCGGCATTCGCCGGTCAGGGCGTGGTGATGGAAACCTTCCAGATGTCGCAGACCCGCGGTTTCAAGACCGGCGGCACCGTGCACATCGTGATCAACAACCAGGTTGGTTTCACCATCAGCAACCCGCTGGACTCGCGTTCCACCGAGTACGCGACCGACGTTGCGAAAATGATCCAGGCGCCGATCCTCCATGTGAATGGCGATGATCCGGAAGCCGTGTTGTTCGTGACCCAGCTGGCCATCGACTACCGCATGCAGTTCAAGCGTGACGTGGTGATCGATCTGGTCTGCTACCGTCGTCGCGGCCACAACGAGGCCGACGAGCCAAGCGGCACCCAGCCGATCATGTATCAGCAGATCACCAAGCAGCGCACCACCCGTGAGCTGTATGCCGATCGTCTGACCCAGGGCGGTGTACTCGACGCAGAGCGTGTTCAGGCGAAAGTCGACGAATACCGCAACGCGCTGGACAACGGCCTGCATGTTGTAAAAAGCCTGGTCAAAGAGCCGAACAAAGAGTTGTTCGTGGACTGGCGTCCGTATCTGGGCCACGCCTGGACTGCGCGTCACGACACACGCTTCGATCTGAAAACCTTGCAGGAACTGTCCGCCAAGCTGCTGGAAATCCCGGAAGGCTTCGTGGTTCAGCGCCAGGTCTCGAAAATCTACGAAGACCGTCAGAAGATGCAAGCCGGCGGCCTGCCGATCAACTGGGGTTACGCCGAAACCATGGCGTATGCGACCCTGGCGTTCGAAGGTCACCCGATTCGCATGACGGGTCAGGACATCGGTCGCGGTACGTTCTCGCACCGTCACGCTGTCTTGCACAACCAGAAAGACGCGGGGACCTACATCCCGCTGCAAAACCTGTACAAGGGCCAGCCACGTTTCGACCTGTACGATTCGTTCCTGTCCGAAGAAGCCGTGCTGGCGTTCGAATACGGTTACTCGACCACCACGCCTGAGGCGCTGGTGATCTGGGAAGCCCAGTTCGGCGACTTCGCCAACGGTGCCCAAGTGGTCATCGACCAGTTCATCACCAGTGGCGAGCACAAGTGGGGCCGTCTCTGCGGTCTGACCATGCTGTTGCCGCACGGTTATGAAGGTCAGGGGCCGGAGCACTCGTCGGCTCGTCTGGAGCGTTACCTGCAGCTGTGCGCCGAGCACAACATTCAGGTTGCCGTACCGACCACGCCGGCCCAGATCTACCACTTGCTGCGTCGTCAGGTGATTCGCCCGCTGCGCAAGCCATTGATCGTTCTGACTCCGAAGTCGCTGTTGCGTCACAAGCTCGCCATATCGACCCTGGAAGATCTGGCCGAAGGTTCGTTCCAGACCGTGATCCCGGAAATCGATGCCCAAGACCCGAAAAAGGTCGAGCGCATTGTTCTGTGTAGCGGCAAGGTCTACTACGACCTGCTGGAAAAACGCCGTGCCGAAGGTCGTGATGACATCGCCATCGTGCGTATCGAGCAGCTGTACCCATTCCCTGAGGACGACTTGAACGAAGTCCTGGCTCCGTACACCAACCTCAAACATATCGTTTGGTGTCAGGAAGAGCCGATGAACCAGGGTGCCTGGTACTGCAGCCAACACCACATGCGCCGCATCGTAGGCAATCACAACAAGGCGCTCGTTCTCGAGTACGCCGGCCGTGATGCTTCTGCTGCACCGGCTTGTGGTTATGCATCGATGCACGCTGAGCAGCAGGAAAAACTGCTGCAAGACGCCTTTACTGTTTAACGCCTTCGCGCACCTGAAACCGAATTTAAGGACCCACAGATAATGGCTATCGAAATCAAAGCCCCCACTTTCCCGGAATCGGTTGCCGATGGCACCGTTGCCACCTGGCACAAAAAACCGGGCGACGCTGTAAAGCGTGACGACCTGATCGTCGACATCGAAACCGACAAGGTTGTGCTGGAAGTGTTGGCTACCGCTGACGGCGTGCTGGGCGCTATCGTCAAGAACGAAGGCGACACCGTTCTGTCCGACGAAGTGCTGGGCTCCATCGAAGCGGGCGGCGCTGCTGCCGCTCCAGCTGCAGCCGCTGCTCCGGCTGCTGCACAAGCTGCTGCCCCAGCCGCTGAAGGCGAAGACGATCCTGTTGCTGCACCGGCTGCTCGCAAGCTGGCTGAAGAAAACGGTATCAACATCGCTTCCGTTGCCGGCACCGGCAAAGGCGGTCGTGTGACCAAGGAAGACGTGGTTGAAGCCGTTGCTGCCAAGAAAGCCGCTCCGGCTGCCGCGCCTGCCAAGGCTGCTGCTCCGGCGGCCGCTGCTCCTGTGTTCGCTGCTGGCGACCGCATCGAGAAGCGCGTTCCGATGACCCGCGTTCGCGCTACCGTGGCCAAGCGCCTGGTAGAAGCCCAGTCGAACATGGCGATGCTGACCACGTTCAACGAAGTCGACATGACTGAAGTCATGGCCCTGCGTTCGAAGTACAAGGACCTGTTCGAGAAGTCCCACAACGGCGTGCGCCTGGGCTTCATGTCGTTCTTCGTCAAGGCTGCTACCGAAGCGCTGAAACGCTTCCCGGCCGTCAACGCGTCGATCGACGGTGCCGACATCGTTTACCACGGTTATGCCGACGTCGGTGTGGCTGTTTCCAGCGACCGCGGCCTGGTTGTACCGGTTCTGCGTAACGCCGAACTGATGAGCCTGGCTGAAATCGAAGGCGGCATCGCCACCTTCGGCAAGAAGGCTCGCGACGGCAAACTGTCGATGGACGAAATGACCGGCGGTACGTTCACCATCACCAACGGTGGTACCTTCGGTTCGATGATGTCGACTCCGATCGTCAACCCGCCGCAAGCGGCCATCCTGGGCATGCACAACATTCTGCAGCGTCCTATGGCGATCAACGGTCAGGTCGTGATCCGTCCGATGATGTACCTGGCTCTGTCCTACGATCACCGTCTGATCGATGGCAAAGAAGCTGTGACCTTCCTGGTTACCATCAAGAACCTGCTGGAAGACCCGGCTCGTTTGCTGCTGGATATCTGATTTCGTTGCACGGGCCGTCCAGTGATGGGCGGCCCTCCTGTAATGACCAGCTTCGTCCCACGACAGTCCCCACAAGGGGTTGTCCGGTTTGATTCGAGAAGGAATGACACATGACTCAGAAATTCGACGTGGTAGTGATTGGCGCGGGCCCTGGCGGTTACGTGGCTGCCATTAAAGCAGCGCAACTGGGCCTCTCCACTGCCTGCATCGAGAAATACACCGATAAGGAAGGCAAACTGGCCCTCGGCGGTACTTGCCTGAACGTCGGTTGCATTCCATCCAAGGCGCTGCTGGACAGCTCCTGGAAATACAAGGAAGCCAAAGAAGGCTTCGCCATCCACGGCATCAATCACGCTGGCGTGACCATGGACGTGGCGGCAATGGTTGGCCGTAAAGCCAACATCGTCAAAGGCCTGACCTCTGGCGTAGCCACCCTGTTCAAGGCGAACGGCGTCACTTCCCTGCAAGGCCACGGCAAACTGCTGGCCGGCAAGAAAGTCGAGCTGACCAAGCCGGACGGTACCGTTGAAATCATCGAAGCCGAGAACGTGATTCTGGCTTCGGGCTCGCGTCCGATCGACATTCCACCGGCTCCGGTTGACCAGAACGTGATCGTCGATTCGACCGGCGCACTGGAATTCCAATCCGTACCCAAGCGTCTGGGTGTGATCGGCGCTGGCGTCATCGGTCTGGAACTGGGTTCGGTCTGGTCGCGTCTGGGTTCGCAAGTGGTTGTCCTGGAAGCGCTGGAGAAGTTCCTGCCAGCCGCTGACGACGCCGTTTCCAAAGAAGCCTTCAAGACCCTGACCAAACAAGGTCTGGACATCAAGCTGGGCGCTCGTGTCACCGGTTCCAAAGTGAACGGCAACGAAGTTGTCGTGAACTACACCGATGCCAACGGCGAACAGAACATCACCTTCGACAAGCTGATCGTTGCCGTTGGTCGCCGTCCAGTGACCACCGAACTGTTGGCTGCCGACAGCGGTGTGAACATCGACGAGCGCGGTTTCGTATTCGTTGACGACCAGTGCGCCACCAGCGTACCGGGCGTTTACGCGATCGGTGACGTGGTTCGCGGCATGATGCTGGCGCACAAGGCGTCCGAAGAAGGCATCATGGTCGTTGAGCGCATCAAGGGCCACAAAGCCCAAATCAACTATGACCTGATCCCGTCTGTTATTTATACTCACCCGGAAATCGCGTGGGTCGGCAAGACCGAGCAGGTATTGAAGGCTGAAGGCGTTGAAGTTAACGTTGGCACCTTCCCGTTCGCAGCCAGTGGCCGTGCCATGGCAGCCAACGATACCGGCGGTTTCGTGAAAGTCATTGCTGATGCCAAGACTGACCGCGTATTGGGCGTCCACGTGATTGGCCCGAGCGCTGCAGAACTGGTTCAGCAGGGCGCGATCGGCATGGAATTCGGCACCAGCGCTGAAGACCTGGGCATGATGGTTTTCTCCCATCCGACCCTGTCTGAAGCCTTGCACGAAGCAGCTCTGGCTGTGAATGGCGGCGCCATCCACATTGCCAACCGCAAGAAGCGTTAAGACAAGACAATAAGAAACCACGGCGGAAGGCCCGTCGTGAGCCTTGCGTGCAAGACTCACCGCGGAATGTCCGCCGGACGCAGCCTTGCGTAGTCTCACCGGTTATCCGGAACACCTACGCAAGCAGCAGTCACAGGTGGTGCGGCACTTGAACAAGTGCAGCACCGAATGCGCAGTACCTAACGAAGACGGTAATAAGCATGAATCTTCACGAGTATCAGGGTAAGCAGCTGTTCGCTGAATACGGCCTGCCAGTATCCCAGGGTTTCGCCGTAGACACCCCGGAAGCAGCAGCAGAAGCGTGCGACAAAATCGGCGGGACCGAATGGGTTGTCAAAGCCCAGGTCCACGCTGGTGGTCGCGGTAAAGCGGGCGGCGTAAAGCTGGTTCGCAGCAAAGAAGACGCCAAGGCCTTCGCACAGCAGTGGCTGGGCAAGCGTCTGGTGACTTACCAGACTGACGCCAATGGCCAGCCAGTCACCAAGATCCTGGTTGAATCGTGCACTGATATCGCTAAAGAGCTGTACCTGGGCGCTGTCGTTGACCGTTCGAGCCGTCGCATCGTGTTCATGGCTTCCACCGAAGGTGGCGTGGACATCGAGAAAATCGCTCACGACACCCCTGAGAAAATCCTCAAGGCCACTATCGATCCACTGGTTGGCGCTCAGCCATTCCAGGGTCGCGAGCTGGCATTCCAGCTGGGTCTGGAAGGCAAGCAAGTTGCTCAGTTCGCCAAGATCTTCGTAGGTCTGGCCAAGCTGTTCAAGGATCACGACCTGGCTCTGCTGGAAGTGAACCCGCTGGTGATCAAGGCTGACGGCGATCTGCATTGCCTCGATGCCAAGATCAACATCGACGCTAACGCCATGTATCGTCAGCCTAAGCTGAAGACTTTCCACGATCCGTCGCAAGACGATCCGCGCGAAGCGCACGCTGCCAAGTTCGAACTGAACTACGTAGCACTGGAAGGCAACATCGGTTGCATGGTCAACGGTGCTGGCCTGGCCATGGGTACCATGGACATCGTCAACCTGCATGGCGGCAAACCAGCCAACTTCCTCGACGTGGGCGGCGGTGCTACCAAAGAACGCGTTACCGAAGCGTTCAAGATCATCCTGTCCGACACTAACGTCGCTGCAGTATTGGTCAACATCTTCGGCGGCATCGTTCGTTGTGACATGATTGCCGAAGGCATCATCGGCGCTGTGAAAGAAGTCGGCGTGAAAATCCCGGTTGTTGTTCGCCTTGAAGGCAACAACGCTGAGCTGGGCGCTAAAGTACTGGCAGAAAGCGGTTTGAACATCATCGCTGCTACCAGCCTGACCGACGCTGCTCAACAAGTCGTTAAAGCTGCGGAGGGCAAATAATGAGCGTCCTGATCAATAAAGACACCAAAGTTATCTGCCAGGGTATTACCGGTTCGCAAGGTAGTTTCCACACCCAGCAAGCCATCGAATACGGCACCAAGATGGTTGGCGGCGTAACTCCGGGCAAAGGCGGCACAGAGCACCTGGGTCTGCCAGTGTTCAACACCGTGAAAGACGCTGTAGCTGCCACTGGCGCTACCGCCAGCGTGATCTACGTTCCGGCTCCTTTCTGCAAAGATTCGATCCTGGAAGCTGCTTTCGGCGGCATCAAGCTCATCGTTTGCATCACCGAAGGCATTCCTACCCTGGACATGCTGGACGCTAAAGTTAAGTGCGACGAGCTGGGCGTAGTCCTGATCGGCCCTAACTGCCCAGGCGTGATCACTCCAGGCGAATGCAAGATCGGCATCATGCCAGGTCACATTCACTTGCCAGGCAAGGTCGGTATCGTTTCCCGTTCCGGCACCCTGACCTACGAAGCTGTGAAGCAGACCACTGACGCCGGTTTCGGTCAGTCGACTTGCGTCGGCATCGGCGGTGACCCGATCCCGGGTTCGAACTTCATCGACATCCTGAAGCTGTTCCAGGAAGACCCGAAGACCGAAGCGATCGTCATGATCGGCGAGATCGGCGGTTCGGCTGAAGAAGAAGCGGCTGCCTACATTAAGGCACACGTGACCAAGCCGGTTGTTTCCTACATCGCTGGTGTGACTGCCCCTGCGGGCAAGCGCATGGGCCATGCTGGCGCAATCATCTCTGGCGGCAAGGGCACTGCAGACGAGAAGTTTGCTGCCCTGGAAGACGCAGGTGTTAAAACCGTGCGTTCGCTGGCAGACATCGGCAAGGCTTTGTCCGAGCTGACCGGTTGGGCGATCAAGTAAGCCTCGCGCTTAGCTGACGCTTCACCAAACAAAGGCCACCTTCGGGTGGCCTTTGTCGTTTCCGGGGTTTGAGAAATTCGCAGGCTTCTGTGGTGAGGGAGCAAGCTCCCTCGCCACAGGGTTTAGTTGTGAACATTTTGATATGTAAACGCGACACGGAAATGTCGCGTATCGGATAGATCGCCCCTTAACAGTGCGTTTGTCGGGCAAATTCGTTAGGCTAGCGGCCATTTTTGCGTTTGCGTCCCACAAGGAAGCGTCGCGCTAAACGGGTCAGTCCTATACGGACCGACAGCATTTCCCTCACCCATCAGGGAAATCCCTCTCTAAATTCCGATTCAGTAGTGTGGTATTTCCTTAATGAAAGTTTTGAAAGGTCAGGACATCCTGGCACTTGGTTTTATGACGTTTGCCCTGTTCGTCGGGGCCGGCAACATCATCTTCCCGCCTATCGTCGGTTTGCAGTCCGGGCCTAATGTCTGGATGGCAGCGCTAGGCTTCTTGATCACCGCAGTCGGTTTGCCGGTGATCACCGTGGTTGCGTTGGCCAAGGTCGGTGGTGCGATGGATGCCTTGAGCAGCCCGATCGGCAAAATCGCCGGTGGCCTGCTGGCCGCTGCGTGCTACCTCGCGGTCGGCCCGCTGTTCGCCACGCCGCGCACCGCGACCGTATCGTTCGAAGTGGGTCTGGCGCCGCTGACCGGTGAAAGCCCGCTGGCGCTGTTCCTCTACAGCTCGGTGTACTTCCTGCTGGTGTTCTTCATTTCGCTCTATCCGGGCCGTTTGCTGGATACCGTAGGACGTTTCCTCGCCCCCCTGAAGATCATCGCCCTGGCCGCACTCGGCATCGCCGCATTCGCGCTGCCGGCCGGTGACATCGGCGTGGCGACGCCTGAGTATGTCGCGGCGCCGTTCTCCCAAGGGTTCATCAACGGTTACCTGACCATGGATACCCTTGGCGCGCTGGTGTTCGGCATCGTCATCGTCAACGCGATCCGCTCCCGTGGCGTCGAGTCACCAGCGCTGATCACCCGCTACGCGATCATTGCCGGGCTGATTGCCGGCGTGGGCCTGGCGCTGGTGTACGTCAGCCTGTTCCGTCTTGGTTCGGGCAGCCATGAAGTGGCAGCCGGTGCAGCCAACGGCGCGGCGGTGTTGCACGCCTATGTTCAACACACCTTCGGTTCGTTGGGCAGCGGTTTCCTGGCGGTGCTGATCTCTCTGGCCTGTCTGGTGACAGCAGTCGGCCTGACCTGCGCTTGCGCTGAATACTTCAGCCGTGTGCTGCCACTGTCCTACAAGACGCTGGTCATCATCCTGGCCGTGTTCTCCCTGTTTGTGTCCAACCTGGGCCTCACCAAGCTGATTGCGTTCTCGATCCCGGTGCTGACTGCGATCTACCCGCCGTGCATCGCCCTGGTAGCGCTGAGCTTCTGCAAAGACTTCTGGCATGAACAGGGCCGCATCGTCGGCCCGGTGATGTTGGTCTCGTTCATTTTCGGCATGATCGATGCGCTCAAGGGCGCAGGTCTGGCGGACTGGATGCCAACACAGCTGTCCCACTTGCCGCTGAGCGAGCAGGGCCTGGCCTGGCTGGTGCCGTCGGTGATGACCTTGGTGGTTGCGGTGGTGTGCGACCGTCTGCTGGGCAAGCGCGAAGAAGCACTGGCTTAACCTGCTTCATGGTCCGCCACAAGCGGGCCAATCAAGCAGAAAACAGAAATGCCCCGTATCAATCGATACGGGGCATTTTTTATGCACGAGAGGCGGTGTCTTTTTTTGTCAGCTAACGTCGAAGCACTGCAATTACCCTGTGGGAGCGAGCCTGCTCGCTCCCACAGGGTTTCGGTGTACCGATCTCACATCACAAGGACCTGCATGTCGTTCATCCACGCCAACATCATCCACATCCTCGCCGCCGTCTGGTTTGTCATCTGTTGGGGCGGCTACACCCGCTATGCCTCGTGGAAGGGCCGCGACACCGCGTGCCTGGCCAGTGTGCTGCACTTGTACCGTGAAGACTGGATGCGCCGCATGCTGCTGCGCGATAACCGCATCGCCGACGCCAGCGTGATTGGCAACCTGGAGCGCAACGCCTCGTTCTTCGCTTCCAGCACACTGATTATCCTGGCCGGTATTCTTACGGTGCTCGGCGCGTCCGAGCGGGCCGTGTCGCTGCTGGCGGATATTCCAATGGTGCAACAGGCCTCGCAGGGTATGTCCGAGATCAAGTTACTGTGTCTGGCGCTGGTGTTTGTCTATGCGTTCTTCACCTTCAGCTGGTGCATGCGCCAGTACAACTTTGCCGCCATTTTGATCGGATCGGCGCCAATGATTGGTGAGCGCCACGTGTCCGAACAAGAGCGAAAAGCCTTCGCCGCCCGAGCCGCCCGGGTGATTTCCATGGCGGCCAACCAGTTCAACTTTGGCCTGCGCTCTTACTACTTCGGCATGACCATGCTGGCCTGGTTCGTCAGCCCATGGCTGTTCATGTTGATGAGTGCCGGCGTGGTGCTGGTGCTGTATCGCCGGGAGTTTCATTCCGACGTTCTCGATGTGATGGTCTATACCCCTACAGAGGCGCCATTGCCCGAAGCCAATAAAGAGGCCGCTTGATGAGTATTCCGTTCTGGTGCGTGTTTATCAGCGCCTTGCTGATCTACGTGGCCCGCATGCCCGTGGGCAAGGCCATGAAAGAGCAGGGCGGTTACAACAATCACCTGCCGCGTCAGCAACAAGCGCAACTCACAGGCTTCGGTGCCCGTGCGGTGGCAGCGCATCAAAACTGTTTCGAGGCCTTCATATTATTTGCGGTGGGAGTGTTGATGGCGCACACCACGCAAACGGCGGGATGGCTGATCGATACACTGGCAATCATCTTTGTGATTACCCGAATCATTTATCTACTGTGTTATTGGGCTGATCTTGCCTGGCAGCGCAGCCTGGTATGGATCATCGGACTAGTGTGTTCGTTGCTGCTGATGATTAGTCCGACTTTTAGAACTATTTTGCTCTAACGGGCCGAATGACAGACAAAAGAAAACCCGCACTTGGCGGGTTTTCTTTATCACGCTAAAAACTGTTTTAGTTTTTAGGTGCTTCTTTTGCGGCGGCTTCGTTCGATTCAGCCTGAGCTTTGGCAGCTTCGGCGTTTTCTTTCGCAGCGTCGTTCACTTTATCCTGAGCTTTGTTCATGTCTTGCTGAGCTTGCTCAGCATGTTGGTTAGCATCTTGAGCTTTGTCCTCGGATTTTTTATCGCAAGCAGCGAGACCGAGGGAAGCGGTCAACATCAAGGCAATAGCTAAAGTCTTACGCATGGGGTGTATCTCCTTATGGAAAATATCTACTGGCCTTTCGAGCACAGCCCCTAGGGTTAAGTTCCTCAATTCGTTCAGATATATAAGATTATTCCCACGGGAACTTTTACGAATACGTCGAACACATTCTCCGAATACTAAGAAGAGTATTTCTCACATGACCGAAAACCCCGTTTTTGAGCGCGCGACGCGATTTCTATCGGCGCTCAGGCATTGCCAGGTACTGGGTTTGCGCGTTCACAGCGCCAGCAGCGAAGGGCTGACGGTCATCCTGCCGTACAGCCCTCAAATCGTCGGCAACCCGCAGACCGGAGTGATCCATGGCGGGGCTTTGACCTCGCTGATGGATACCGCATGCGGCATGTCGACCCTCTGCGTCCTGCCCGAATTTGAAGTCTGCCCGACCCTCGATTTGCGCATTGACTACATGCACGCCGCCGAGCCTCACAAGGATGTCTACGGTTTCGCCCAATGCTACCGGGTGACCACCGACGTGATCTTCGCCCGAGGCTTTGCCTACCAGGACGATCCAGAACAGCCCATCGCCCATGTCGTCGGCACATTCATGCGCATGGGAAAAGCAGTCAAAGGCGCCAAGGGTTTTGGTGGTGCGATCGCCGGAGGTGTGAAATGACTGACACCTTCAAAGAACAACTTCAGCAGGCCCATGAGCAGGGAGACTACGCCTCGCTGCTGCACCTGCTGCCTTACGCCAAACTGATCGGCATCGAGTGTTCCCGTGTCGGAGATGAGTTGCTGTTCCGCCTGCCGGCCAACAAGGACAACATTGGTAACCCTTTACTGCCGGCGATACATGGTGGAGTGATCGCCGGGTTCATGGAGCTGTCCGCAGCGCTGCACTTGCTGATTTTCACCGGTTCGCCCGGTGTGCCGAAGATCATCGACTTCTCCCTCGACTACCTGCGAGCCGGGCAATTTCGCGATACGTGGGCCAAATGTCAGGTTTGCCGCCAGGGCCGACGCGTGGCAAACGTGGCGATTACCGCCTGGCAGACCACCGAAGCCGAGCCGATTGCCACGGCCCGCGGTCATTTCAAAATTGAAGAGCCCTTGAAATCCTGAACTCAGCCCCAAACTCTGATGACAACCCGCCGCCGACCCTTTAGGTCGCGGCCACTGCCATCTGATTGGAGTTTGATGACCATGAGTGTGGAAACTCAAAAGGAAACCCTGGGCTTCCAGACCGAGGTGAAGCAACTGCTGCACCTCATGATCCATTCGCTGTATTCCAACAAGGAAATTTTCCTTCGCGAATTGATCTCGAACGCCTCTGACGCTGTCGACAAATTACGTTTCGAAGCCCTGTCCAAGCCTGAACTGCTGGAAGGTGGCGCCGAACTGAAAATCCGTGTGAGCTTCGACAAGGACGCCAAGACCGTCACCCTCGAAGACAACGGCATCGGCATGAGCCGTGAAGACGCGATTACCCACCTGGGTACCATCGCCAAATCCGGCACTGCCGACTTCATGAAGCATCTGTCTGGCGATCAGAAAAAAGACTCGCACCTGATCGGTCAGTTTGGTGTCGGTTTCTACTCGGCCTTCATCGTCGCCGACAAAGTTGACGTATTCAGCCGTCGTGCCGGTGCTGCTGCTTCCGAAGGCGTGCATTGGTCGTCCAAAGGCGAAGGTGACTTCGAAGTTGCCACCGTTGAGAAAGCCGAGCGCGGCACCCGTATCGTCCTGCACCTGAAATCCGGTGAAGACGAATTCGCCGATGGCTGGCGTCTGCGCAACATCATCAAGAAGTATTCCGACCACATCGCTTTGCCGATCGAGTTGCCGAAAGAAGTGGCAGCCGCTGAAGGCGAAGAGCAACCGGCCGTTGAATGGGAAACCGTCAACCGCGCCAGCGCCCTGTGGACCCGTCCTCGCACCGAGATCAAGGACGAGGAATACCAGGAGTTCTACAAACACATTGCTCATGACTTCGAAAATCCGCTGAGCTGGAGCCACAACAAGGTCGAAGGCAAGCTCGAATACAGCTCGCTGCTGTACGTGCCGACCCGTGCTCCGTTCGATCTGTACCAGCGTGAAGCGCCGAAGGGCCTGAAGCTTTACGTACAGCGCGTATTTGTCATGGATCAGGCCGAGTCGTTCCTGCCGCTGTACCTGCGCTTCATCAAAGGTGTGGTCGATTCCAACGACTTGTCGCTGAACGTGTCGCGGGAAATCCTGCAGAAAGACCCGATTATCGATTCCATGAAGTCGGCGCTGACCAAGCGCGTTCTGGACATGCTGGAAAAACTGGCGAAAAACGAGCCTGAGCAGTACAAAGGCTTCTGGAAGAACTTCGGTCAGGTCATGAAAGAAGGCCCGGCAGAAGACTTCGCCAACAAAGAGAAAATCGCTGGGCTGCTGCGTTTCGCATCGACCAACGGTGATGAAGGCGAGCAAGTGGTGGGTCTGGCCGACTACCTGGCTCGCGCCAAGGAAGGTCAGGACAAGATCTACTACCTGACCGGCGAAACCTACGCGCAAGTCAAAAACAGTCCGCACCTGGAAGTCTTCCGCAAGAAAGGCATCGAAGTGCTGCTGCTGACCGACCGCATCGACGAGTGGCTGATGAGCTACCTCAGCGACTTCGACGGCAAGAGCTTCGTCGACGTGGCGCGCGGTGACCTGGACCTGGGCAACCTGGATTCGGAAGAAGACAAGAAAGCGGCGGAAGAAGTCGCCAAGTCCAAAGAGGGCCTGGTTGAGCGTCTGAAAACTGCGCTGGGCGATTCCGTCGCTGAAGTACGGGTTTCCCACCGTCTGACCGATTCCCCGGCGATTCTGGCCATCGGCGAGCAGGACCTGGGCATGCAGATGCGTCAGATCCTCGAGGCCAGCGGTCAGAAGGTTCCGGATTCAAAGCCGATCTTCGAATTCAACCCGGCTCACCCGCTGATCGAGAAACTCGACAACGAGCAGAGCGACGAGCGCTTCGGCGACCTGTCGCACATTCTCTTCGATCAGGCGGCCCTGGCGGCCGGCGACAGCTTGAAAGACCCGGCCGCGTATGTGCGCCGCCTCAACAAGCTGTTGGTTGAACTGTCGGTTTAACTGAAGTTGTACAAAAACCCGCTTCGGCGGGTTTTTTCATTCTGGTGTCTTTTACTGGGAGTTAGTCATGAGCCAAATCACTGTTCGTTCCGTCGCTTATCAGATTGATGGCCAGGCGTATGAAGGCCGTCTGGCGTTCGATGCCGATCACAAAAGCCCGCGTCCCGGTCTGTTGATGGCGCCGAACTGGATGGGTGTCAGTGCCGGTGCCGAAGAGATCGCCAAGTCGGTGGCGGCCAAAGGTTATGTGGTGCTGATCGCCGACCTGTACGGCCAGGCGGTGCGTCCGCAGAACGCCGACGAGGCGGGTGCTGCGATGATGCCGCTGAAGAACGACCGCGGGTTGCTGCGTCAGCGCATGCAAGCGGCGTTCGAACAGTTGCAAGGGCAGGGCGAGGCGGCGGTTGATACCTCGAAACTCGCGACCTTCGGTTTCTGCTTCGGCGGTTGTTGCGCACTGGAACTGGCCCGCACGGGCGCGCCGGTAAAAGCGGCGGTTTCGTTCCATGGCACCTTGGATACGCCGAACGTCAGCGATGCGAAAACCATTAAGGGCTCGGTGCTGGTGCTGCACGGCGCATCCGACCCGTTGGTGCCGAAAGAGCAATTGCCGGCGTTTGAAGAGGAAATGAATGCGGCGGGCGTGGATTGGCAACTGCTGAGCTACGGTGGCGCGGTGCATTCGTTTACTGACCCGCATGCGAACGTGCCGGGCAAGATGATGTATGACGCGAAGACGGCAAGGCGGGCGTTTACATTGATGCACAATCTGCTGGATGAAGTGTTTAGCGGCTGATAGCTGTTTCAGCCTTGGCACCGTCGTTGGCAGGGCTGGCCTCATCGCGGGCAAGCCTGCTCCCACAGTGAATTGTGTCGTATGCAACTTTTGAATACGACTCGGCAAACTGTGGGGGCGGGCTTGCCCGCGATGGCGGAATGACTGACGCAGAAGAACTTAAGGCAGTTCAATCCGCTCAACTTCCCCCGGCACCGTCGGCCAGTCCCCGGCCGCCCAGCGTCGCCGCGCTTCATCGATCGCCGCCGGATCGCTCGCCACGAAATTCCAGTTGATTCGCCGCGGCCCGTCCAGCGGTGCGCCGCCAAACAGCACGGCATGACAATCGCTCTCGGCGAACAATGTCATTTCCTCTCCGGCAGGCAGCACCACCAACGCATGCGGCTCCAGCAGTTCGCCATCAAGCTGTGCTTCGCCACTCAGCACATACAGCGCCCGCTCTTCATGCTCGGTCGGGATCAGCAAGGTGGTTGCGGTTTGCAGGTTCAACTCCGCATACAACGTAGGAGAAAGCACCGGCACCGGCGAATCCAGGCAAAAGCCTGACCCGGCAATCATACGGATCTTCACGCCAAGGTTATCGCTGACCGGCAACGTCGCCGCCGGATGATGGCTGTAGTGGCCAGGCCCCTGTTCCTGTTCCTTGGGAGAGGCGAGCCAAACCTGCAAGCCGTGCATCGTGAAGCCGCTTTCCTTCAAGGCTTCAGGCGTGCGTTCAACGTGAGCAATCGCGCTGCCCGCCGTCATCCAGCTGACATCGCCGGCGTCGACCACCTGATCGGAGCCGAGGCTGTCCTTGTGCTGGATTTTTCCTTCAAACAAATAGGTGAGGGTGGACAGGCCAATGTGCGGGTGCTGACGGATGTTCATGCCTTTTCCCGCTGCATAACGGGTTTCGAGCATGTGGTCAAAAAATACGAAAGGCCCGACGCTGCGGCATTTGGCCGACGGCAGCGGGCGCAAAATCGGTTGGCCCTCCACATCTTCGGCGCGGGGGCGGATCACGAGTGGCGTGTTCATGGTGCATTCCAGGCTGAGCGGGCGACGCGTGGAGCATAACCCGCTTGTGCAGCCCTTGCCGCTATTGGCTGAAGGCACCTTCGGACAGATGGGTTTCGATGCTCACCTCGGTGCTGGTCATCAGCTTGTGGACCGGGCAGCGGTCGGCCACGCGGTGCAACTCGTCGCGCTGGGCGTCGGTGAGCACACCCTTGAGGGTCAGTTTGACGTGCAGGGCATATTTGCCTTTCTGCTCTTCGCTGTTGTCACGTTTGACTTCGACCGTGACGCCGGTCAGCGGGATGTCTTTTTTCTTTGCGTACATCTTCAATGTCAGGGCCTTGCAGGCACCCAGGGCAGCGTCGAAGTAGTCGTGTGGCTCAGGGGCCGTGCCTTCGCCGCCGGACGTGGTCGGTACATCGGCAAAGAGTTCATGGTCATCGATCTGTACGCTGTGGCGAAAACCTTCGGCGGAAACGGTATTGACGGTAACGGTCATGGGGAGCCTCCCAGGCTAAAAAGTCATTCGATCAAAATGGACCTCGAAGTTATAGAGCATTCCTGATGATGCGCGTTCCACTTTCTTACCGGCTGAACCGTCTCGAGTGTGCGGAGGTCTACGTTTCTCCTGCCCCCGGAGAATGCCCGTGCCCTTGTTTCGTTTGAGCCTTGCCTGTTTGTTGGCGCTATCCAGTGCTCACGCCACTGCACGTGAATACGCTTACAGCGACGCGCACCTGCATTACGTGGACTTTTTCCAGGAAACCGCCGGCATGCCGGCATTGCTCAAGGCCATGGACGACAATGCCATTGATCATGTGATGATTTCCGGGATCCCGGTGGCGAAGAAATGGCACGAAGACGAACCGAAGCGCCCGCGCTATTACGCCGGTGATGATGCCGATGCCTATTGGTACAGCGCGACGGATGTGATCGTCGCGGCAGCGGTAAACAAATTGACGCCCGAGCAGCGCCAGCGTTTTCACCCGTTCCTGTCCGGCTTCAACCCCAACGACAAAAACTCCGCAGCGCATATCCAGCGCATGCTCGATCTCAATCCGGGGCTGTGGCAGGGGATCGGCGAAGTGTTTACCCGCCATGACGACCTGACCGCGCTGACCTCCGGCGATACGCCACGGGCCAACAACGAGGCGATGACACGGATCTATCACCTCGCGGCCGAGAACGATTTGCCGGTGATGCTGCACTCCAACATCACCTCCAAGCGTGAGAAGAATCCGTTGTACCTATCGGAAGTCGAGGAGCCGCTGCGTAATCATCCGCATACGCGATTCATTTGGGCCCACGCAGGCACCAGCGCCGAGGTCCATCGGCATCAAACCCAACTGGATTTTCTGTTGCCGACTCTGACCCGAATGCTCGAAGCCTACCCCAATCTGTACATCGACCTGTCCTGGAGCATGCTGACGCCTTACCTGCTGGATGAGCGGGGCACGCCTTCAGAAGCCTGGCTGAAACTGGTGGAGCGCTTCCCGGATCGCTTCATGCTCGGCTCTGATGTGGTGGGACGTTTCAACAAGCTGGGTAAGGAAATGCGCAGCTTCGATCCGTTTCTCGACGCCTTGCCCAAGCAGGTTGCGAGAAAAGTCGCGCGGGATAATTTTCTGTCGATTCTGCCGCGCAACCGTTAAGGCGGCGACGCTACCGGTTGGCTGCGCACGGTTGCGGATAGCGCATTCCCTGCCTATGTTCCTTGCGAGGCATTACTGGTGACTGGCGCGCAATAAAGCCGCAGGTTGCTGTCCATCCAGTGCGGATTCTCGCAGCGAGGTAACGACATGCCAAACGACTCCCGCCCTGCCGTGCTTGAACTGATCGGCAATACGCCACTGGTGCGCGTCAGCCGCTTCGATACCGGCCCGTGTACGCTGTTTCTCAAACTCGAATCACAGAACCCCGGCGGATCGATCAAGGACCGCATCGGTCTGGCAATGATCGACGCCGCCGAACGCGATGGCCGTCTGCAACCCGGCGGCACCATCGTCGAAGCCACCGCCGGCAACACTGGCCTTGGCCTGGCCCTGGTCGGCCGTGCCAAAGGTTATCGAGTGGTGCTGGTGGTGCCAGACAAAATGTCCACTGAGAAGGTCTTGCACCTCAAGGCCATGGGCGCCGAGGTGCACATCACCCGCTCCGACGTCGGCAAGGGCCATCCCGATTACTATCAGGACGTGGCGGCGCGGCTGGCGCAGGAGATTCCCGATGCCTTCTTCGCCGACCAGTTCAACAACCCGGCCAACCCGCTGGCCCACGAGTGCAGCACCGCGCCGGAGATCTGGGCACAGACCCAGCACGATCTGGACGCCATCGTCGTCGGCGTCGGTTCGGCTGGCACGCTGACCGGGCTGACGCGCTTCTTTCAACGTGTGCAACCGAACCTCGAAATGGTGCTCGCCGATCCGGTCGGTTCGGTGATGGCCGAGTACAGCCGCAGCGGCATCCTCGGCAAGGCGGGTTCATGGGCAGTGGAGGGCATCGGTGAGGATTTCATTCCGTCGATTGCCGACCTTTCCAGTGTGCGCCACGCCTATTCGATCAGCGACGAGGAAAGCTTCGATCATGCCCGCCAACTGCTGCGCGCCGAAGGCATTCTCGGCGGTTCCTCGACCGGCACTTTGCTGGCGGCGGCGCTGCGTTACTGTCGCGAGCAGACCGAGCCGAAACGAGTGGTCAGCTTCGTCTGCGACACCGGCACCCGCTACCTGTCGAAGGTCTACAACGACCAGTGGATGAATGATCAGGGCCTGCTGCAATACAAGCGCTACGGCGACCTGCGCGATCTGATCGCGCGGCGGTTCGAGGATGGCCGGGTGATCAGCGTCGGCCCCGACGACACGCTGCTCACTGCCTTCCAGCGCATGCGCCTGGCCGATGTCTCGCAACTGCCGGTGCTGGCGGACGGAAAGCGGCTGGTCGGCGTGATCGACGAGTCCGATATTCTGCTGGGCGTGCACGAAGACGCTTCGCACTTGCGCATGCCCGTGGCCAGCGCCATGACTGACAAGTTGCAAACCCTGCCGGCAAACGCCAGTCTGGCCGAACTGCAGGCGGAGCTCGATCGTGGGCTGGTGGCGATCATCGCCGACGCTTCGGGCTTCCATGGCCTGATTACGCGAGTCGACCTGCTCAATCACTTACGGAGATCGCTTACATGAGTCAGCACGATGAATCCGGCGCGCCCCGCGCCTTCGGCACCCGTGTGATCCATGCCGGACAGACACCGGATCCTTCCACCGGGGCGCTGATGCCGCCGATCTACGCCAACTCCACGTATTTGCAGCAGAGCCCCGGCGTACACAAGGGTTTCGACTATGGGCGCTCGCACAACCCGACGCGCTTTGCGCTGGAGCGTTGCGTGGCGGACCTTGAGGGCGGAACCCGGGCGTTCGCCTTCGCCTCCGGGCTGGCGGCGATTTCCACGGTGCTCGAATTACTCGATGCCAACGCGCACATTGTCTCCGGCAACGACCTGTACGGCGGGACATTCCGGCTGTTCGACAAAGTCCGTCAGCGCAGTGCCGGGCATCGCTTCAGCTACGTCGACCTGACCGACCTGTCCGCCTTCGAAGCGGCGTTGCAGGACGACACGCGGATGGTCTGTGTCGAGACGCCGAGCAATCCTCTGCTGCGCCTTTCTGATCTTGCCGCCATTGCACGCATCTGCCGCGAGCGCGGCATCCTCTGTGTCGCCGACAACACCTTCGCCAGCCCGTGGATTCAACGCCCGCTGGAGCTGGGTTTCGATATCGTGGTGCACTCGACGACCAAGTACCTGAACGGCCACTCCGACGTGATCGGCGGCATCGCGGTGGTCGGGCAGAACGCCGAACTGGCCGAGCGCCTGGGCTTTTTGCAGAACGCGGTGGGCGCCATCGCCGGGCCGTTTGACGCGTTCCTCACCCTGCGCGGCGTGAAGACCCTGGCGCTGCGCATGGAGCGCCATTGCAGTAACGCGCTGGAGCTTGCGCAATGGCTGGAGCGTCAGCCGCAGGTGGCACGCGTTTACTATCCGGGCTTGCCGTCGCACCCGCAGCACGAATTGGCACGACAGCAGATGCGTGGATTCGGCGGGATGATTTCCCTCGACCTGAACAGCGACCTGGCCGGCGCCAGACGCTTCCTCGAGAATGTTCAGATATTTGCCCTGGCCGAGAGCCTGGGCGGGGTGGAAAGTCTGATCGAGCACCCGGCAATCATGACGCATGCCACCATCCCCGCAGACACCCGCGCGCAACTCGGGATCGGCGATGCACTGGTGCGTTTGTCCGTGGGGGTCGAGGACGTCGAGGACCTGCGCGCCGACCTGGCCCAGGCGCTGTCGCGGATTTGACGTTCAGCAGGCATAAAAAATCCGGAATCCTTGTCGGATTCCGGATTTTTGTGTCGAGCGGGATCAGCTGCCTTTGACAGCCTTGCCGTTGACCTTACCGTCGAGGAGCATGATGTTGTACTCCTTGCCGTCGGTTTCGACCTGTTGCAGGCGAACAAGCAGGTAATCCCAGTCCTTGGCGAACCACAGGACGGTGATGCGCTTGCTTTGCGTCGGGTCGCGCACGCGCTCGACCTTGATCGCATCGATCTGACCGGCCTTGGTGTCGACTTTTTCCGAGCCCAGCACGCGGAAGTCATACGTATCGACTTCGCCATCATCGACGACCTGATAGCTCATGCTTTTCTTGCCAGCGGCTACGTCATGCTGCAAGGCCAGTTGATAGGTGGATTTGTCGACCATGCCGCGATTGAGCGGGATCTTGACCGCCTCACCGCGATCGGTGCCGGTGACCATCTTGTTGGTCCAGTCGAAGTCCAGGTCGGCTTTCTTGGCTTTACCCAGACCACCGCGTTCGAAGTGGTAGGACTGGGGCAGTAACGTGTCCTTGTCCAGGGTCAGGGTGCTTTCTTCAGTCAGGCTGGCGATCATCATCGAGGCCTTGAAACTGAGCTTCCAGACGCCGTTGGCACCCTGGGTCAGGCTGCGTTCAGCCGTGCCACTCATGGGCAGCTGCTTCCAGTCGGCGGTGTAGCTGGCGGAGAAAGGTTGAAGTTCTGAAGCCTGCGCAAAAGGCAGGGCAAACAGAGCGCAAGCGAAGAGCAAGGCGCGACGCATAAAATCTCCTAGTTTCGAATCAAGTGGCCGCTGGCCGCGAGTAACTTTCCATCCAGTAAAGCACCTTGTTCACCGAGCGATAAACGGCCTTCGGCAAACCAGCGTACAGCCATCGGGTAGATCAGGTGCTCCTGAGCATGGACCCGCTGCGCCAGACTCTGCGGCGAATCGTGCAACTCTACCGGTATTACTGCCTGTACGACCAGTGGTCCGCCATCAAGTTCCTCGGTGACGAAGTGTACGGAGCAGCCATGTTCCGTGTCGCCGGCTTCCAGCGCGCGCTGATGAGTGTGTAACCCTTTGTATTTGGGTAGCAGCGAGGGGTGGATGTTGAGCAGGCGACCCGCGTAGTGGCGCACGAAGTCAGCGCTGAGGATGCGCATGAAACCGGCCAGTACCACGAGTTTGGGGTTGAAGGCGTCGATCAGTTCGATCAGCGCGGCATCGAAGGCTTCGCGACCTTCGAAAGCTTTGTGATCCAGGGAGCGGGTGTCGATACCCGCGTCCCTGGCGCGTTGCAGGCCGTAAGCGTCGGCGCGGTTGGAAATCACCGCGGCGATGCGGACCGGGCTGTCGCCGGTCCGCGTGCTGTCGATCAAGGCCTGCAAGTTACTGCCGGTGCCGGACAACAGCACCACCACATCACAGGTCTGGGACATCAATGAGCCTTGAGGTTCTTCAGTTCTACCTGGGCCGCGCCTTCGGCAGCGGTGGCGATCTGACCGATAACCCAAGGCTGCTCGCCGGCTTCACGCAGGACGTTCAGCGCCGTCTCGACGTGTTCCTGGGCAACGCAGATGACCATGCCGACGCCGCAGTTCAGCACGCGATGCATTTCGTTTTCGTCGACGTTGCCTTTCTCTTGCAGCCAGTCGAATACGGCAGGACGGGTCCAGCTCGCGACGTCAACCACGGCTTGGGCGCCTTTTGGCAGTACGCGCGGGATGTTGTCGAGCAGGCCGCCACCGGTGATGTGGGCCATGGCTTTGACCGCGCCGGTGTCCTTGATCAGCTTGAGCAGCGGCTTCACGTAGATGCGGGTCGGGGCCATCAGCAGGTCGGTCAGCGGTTTGCCGTCGAGCTGGATGTTTTCGATGTCGGCACCGGACACCTCGATGATCTTGCGGATCAGCGAGTAGCCGTTGGAGTGCGGGCCGGAAGACGGCAGGGCGAGCAGGGCATCGCCGGCAGCGACTTTCGAACCGTCGATGATTTCGGATTTTTCCACGACGCCGACGCAGAAGCCGGCCAGGTCGTAGTCTTCGCCTTCGTACATGCCAGGCATTTCAGCGGTTTCGCCGCCGACCAGGGAGCAGCCGGACAGTTCACAGCCAGCGCCGATGCCCGTCACGACCTGGGTCGCAGTTTCGACGTTCAGCTTGCCGGTGGCGTAGTAATCGAGGAAGAACAGCGGCTCGGCGCCGCAGACCACCAGGTCGTTCACGCACATGGCCACCAGGTCGATGCCGATGCTGTCGTGCTTGTTCAGGTTCAAGGCCAAGCGCAGCTTGGTGCCCACGCCGTCGGTGCCGGAAACCAGCACGGGCTGCTTGTAGCCGGCCGGGATTTCGCAGAGGGCGCCGAAACCGCCCAGGCCGCCCATGACTTCCGGGCGCGCAGTGCGCTTGGCGACGCTCTTGATGCGTTCGACCAATGCTTCACCGGCGTCGATGTCTACACCGGCGTCCTTGTAGCTCAGGGAGGGTTGCTTGCTCATGATCCAGGCCTTTAGGGGGGATTCAGGGGTAACGACCGAGTCCAGTGGGACCGCCGAAATAAACGAAGGCGAGCGCCTTGCACGAATTTCAGGGTGCCCGGCTGTTGCCGGTCTGCGAAGGCGCGCGATTTTATCAGGCTTGAAGGGCAGCGGCCATCCTCACGCCGACGGCAGGGGCATATCGGCTGAAAAAAACCGGTATTGTCCGTGTTGGTCGCCGCCTCGATGGCTGTATAAGGTATCGCGATTAACCGTCTATCGTTAGGACAGTGCGAAAACTTAGTCAGATCGTGGTGAATGTTTTGCGCAGGGATGTGGTCACAGCCTTGCTCGATCATCTTCATGCGGTCTGTTCCAGCCGCTCTCGTCGTCAGGAATCTTCCATGCGTTTTTTTTCCAGATTTTTATTTGCAGGCTGTTTGTCACTGGTCAGCCTGGCGAGTCATGCCGAAACCGTTAAAGGCCTGTATCAAGTGCGCGAGCCTGTTAGCAGTCAATCGACTGAGGAGCGCGATCAGGCGACCCAGCGCGCGCTGGACACCTTGGTGCTGCGCCTGACCGGCGATCCCAAGGCTGTGCAAAGTCCGGGGTTGGCGGCGCTGCGCAAAGATCCGCAACAAATCATCAGTCAATACGGTTTCGACGCTGGCCCGCCGGAAGTGCTGAAAGTCGATTTCGACCCGGCCAGTACCGAACAAGCCTTGCGCCGCGCCGGGTTGTCTTTGTGGGGGGCGAATCGGCCGTCGATCTTGAGTTGGTGGTTGAACGACTCCGCCGAGGGATCGAGCCTGGTGGGCGATGGTCAGGCCAGCGCCGCGCCGTTGCGTCGCGCGGCACAACACCGTGGTCTGCCGTTGCGTCTGCCATTGGCGGACCTGAGTGAGCAACTGGTCGCTACGGCGCCGAACCTTGAAGGCACGGATGCCACGCCGCTGCGCGCAGCATCGGACCGTTACAACGCTGACGCCTTGCTCGCGGTGCATGCCCGTGAAGAGGGCGGCCAGTGGCAGGCCAAGTGGAATTTCTGGTTGGGCGACAAGAAAGAGGCGGGCAGCGTACAAGGGGCGGATCAGGCTGCTGTGGCCGATGCGGTGATGCTGGCTGTCAGTGAGCGTCTGGCACCGCGGTTTGTCGTCAAGCCGGGGGCGTCGGGCGAACAATTGCTGGAAGTGCAGGGCATGAACCTGGAGCGCTACGCCGCCCTTGGGCGCTTGCTGGAGCCTTTTGGTGCGCGCCTGCAAACGGTCGACGGCGAGCGCATTCTTTATCGGGTCAATGGCAGCGCCGAGCAGTTACGCTCGCAACTGTCCCTGGCGAAGTTGCAGGAGGTTCCGGCCGGTGAGGCGCCTGCACCGGCAGCGCCTGCGCAGCCAGCCGAGGGTGCGGCGCCGGTCGTTGCGCCAACACCGGCGCCGGTGCCGCAGCTGAGATTCCGTTGGTAACGTTTTCTTTCTTTATATAGATGCATATGGAGTGGTACATGGCCGATACGCGGCGTTGGTTCTGGTTGGGTGGGGTGGTTCTGCTCTGCGTGTTTGTCTGGTTGTTGCATCCGATCCTGACGCCCTTTCTGGTCGCGTTGCTGCTGGCGTATCTGTTCGATCCGCTGGTGGATCGGCTGGAAAAGGCCGGCTTGTCACGTACCTGGGGCGTGGTGGCGGTGTTTGCGTTGTTCACCTTGATCTTCACCACATTGCTGTTGGTTCTGGTGCCGATGCTCGCCAAGCAGTTGTTTCGCTTGTATGAACTGGCGCCGCAGATGCTCGACTGGCTGCAGCACACCGCACTGCCGTGGGCGCAATCAAAATTCGGACTGTCGGATAACTTCTGGAAGTTCGACAAGCTCAAGGCCGCGATCAGCGAACACATGGGCCAGACCACCGACATCGTCGGGGTGGTGCTGAGTCAGGCGACGGCGTCCGGGCTGGCGCTGATTGGCTGGCTGGCAAATCTGGTGCTGATCCCTGTCGTGAGTTTCTACCTGCTGCGGGACTGGGACCTGATGATGGCCAAGATCCGCAGCCTGCTGCCCCGTGATCGTGAAGAACGCGTCGTGACACTCGCGGGCGAATGCCATGAAGTGCTCGGTGCATTCGTTCGCGGGCAGTTGCTGGTGATGCTGGCGCTGGGCGTGATCTATGCCGCGGGCTTGATGCTGGTGGGGCTGGAACTGGGGCTATTGATCGGTCTGATCGCAGGTCTGGCGGCCATTGTGCCGTACATGGGGTTTGTCATCGGGATCGGCGCGGCGTTGATCGCCGGCCTGTTCCAGTTCGGTGGCGATTTGTATCCCATGATTGGCATCGTCGCGGTGTTCATGGTCGGGCAGGCACTGGAAGGCATGGTGCTGACGCCGCTGCTGGTGGGCGATCGTATCGGCCTGCACCCGGTGGCGGTGATCTTCGCCATTCTGGCGGGGGGCGAACTGTTCGGCTTTACCGGCGTGTTACTGGCGTTGCCGGTGGCGGCGGTGATCATGGTGCTGGTGCGCCATGTGCAAGATTTGTATAAGGACTCTGATATCTACAGCGGTGTCGACGAACCGCAGCTATAAGAGTCGTTGAAGTCCTGTGGCGGGCGGCCTGGTTGCATGCCAGGTCGGCCCGTATCCCCCGCACTGCTGTCACATGCGCCGCCAAAGAAACTGTCATCAAACCAGGGCGTTAACGCAAACCTTTGATTTTGCTTGTGGTCTGTCGCATTGTGCGACCCGCCTCACGGGTATAAACTTCGCAAACTTTACACAGAGGCCACTAACGGTTCCTTTGGAACTGTTCAGTCAGCATGAAACCGATTCAGCTGCCCCTAGGTGTGCGTCTGCGTGATGACGCTACCTTTATCAACTACTACCCAGGCGCCAATGCCGCTGCACTCGGCTATGTCGAGCGGCTATGCGAAGCCGACGCCGGCTGGACCGAAAGCCTGATTTATCTCTGGGGCAAGGACGGGGTAGGGCGCACGCACTTGTTGCAGGCAGCCTGCCTGCGCTTCGAACAACTGGGGGAGCCGGCGGTGTATCTGCCGCTGGCCGAGCTGCTGGACCGCGGCATCTCGATCCTCGACAACCTCGAACAATACGAACTGGTCTGCCTTGATGATTTGCAGGCGGTGGCCGGCCGGGCGGATTGGGAAGAGGCGCTGTTCCATCTGTTCAATCGTCTGCGCGACAGCGGTCGGCGTCTGCTGATTGCTGCATCAACCTCGCCACGGGAATTGCCGGTGAAACTGGCTGACCTGAAATCGCGCCTGACCCTGGCACTGATCTTCCAGATGCGTCCGCTCTCCGACGAAGACAAATTGCGCGCCTTGCAACTGCGCGCCTCCCGTCGCGGCCTGCACCTGACCGATGAAGTCGGGCATTTTATCTTGACTCGCGGTACCCGCAGTATGAGCGCGCTTTTCGAGCTGCTTGAACGTCTCGATCAGGCCTCCCTTCAAGCTCAGCGCAAGCTGACGATCCCGTTCCTCAAAGAAACTCTAGGCTGGTAAAACCTAAGCCTGGCGGGGGTTTTGACATGTTTCAGGCGCCAGAAAATCCGCTTTCCTACAGGGTTGCAGGCTGCGCGAGTGTCTAAATGGGGCTTAAGCGCTTAGATGTAATCGCGAAACCGGGAAGTCACATAAAGTTCGATTGAATTTGCAAATGAGGATGATAGCGGGCATAGTCTCGGCTTCTTTACAACTATCAGCCACGGTCGTGCCCATGCTAAAGCGCTTCGCACCCCTCGTGCCTCTCGCACTCGTCACCCTGTTGTTCGGTTGCGCTGCCCACTCCCCAGTGACTCAGCAAGAGCAACAACAGCAGGTCAAGAATTCAGTTACAGCGCAGTCTTCTTCCGTTCTTTTCCAGGAAGAGCTGGCCACCGATAAGGAACTGGCAGACTTCGCCGATGGCAAGTCGTACCAGCTTCCAGTTCTGGCCGACAGCATCCTCGAGCGTGGCATGTCCCTGATCGGTACCCGTTACCGTTTCGGCGGTACCTCCGAGGCTGGCTTCGATTGCAGCGGTTTCATCGGTTATCTGTTTCGTGAAGAAGCCGGCATGAACCTGCCGCGCTCCACTCGCGAAATGATCAACGTCGACGCTCCGCTGGTTGCTCGCAGCGCGCTGAAGCCGGGTGATCTGCTGTTCTTCGCCACCAATGGTCGTCGCGGTCGTGTCAGTCACGCCGGGATCTACCTGGGTGACAATCAGTTCATCCACTCCAGCAGCCGAAAAAGCGGTGGTGTCCGGGTCGATAGCCTGGGCGACAGCTACTGGAGCAAGACCTTCATCGAAGCCAAGCGCGCTCTCGCGATGGCCCCGACCGTGGTCACTGCACGCAAATAAGGCTTAATCTGTCGCCACGTTGGTGGTGACAACTGCCTCTTCGCAATGAAGTAGGCGGACAGTTTGTAAGGCGAACTTAAAGTCTTACTTGAAGTTTGGCGTATAGCCGCTAGAATCCAGATCTATTATTGATGGCAAACCGCCTGCGTCCTGCGCAGGCGGTTTTCTTTTCTGTCTTCCCGGCAGAAAAAGCCGCAGCCAGATCAGGATGTTCTGCTTATGACGATGTCGGCCCGCCTCGCAATCATGTTCTTCGCAGCGCTGCTCAGCGCCTGCGCCAGTCGCACACCGCCACCTGCGCCGGTGGTTCGCGCGCCCATTGTTTTCGGTAACCCGCAACCCTTTTCCCCCGAGGCAGAAGACGTGCTGTTCCGTGCGCTGGGTCTGGTGGGCACGCCGTATCGTTGGGGTGGCAACACGCCGGATTCGGGCTTCGATTGCAGCGGCCTGATCGGTTACGTCTACCGTGACGTCACCGGTATTTCCCTGCCGCGAACCACCCGCGAAATGATCAGCATGCAGGCGGCCAGCGTCGGCAAGGAAGGCTTGCAAACCGGTGACTTGATCTTCTTTGCCACCAATGGCGGCTCCCAGGTCAGCCATGCCGGTATCTACGTCGGCGAAGGCCGCTTCGTTCATGCGCCGGCCACTGGCGGCACGGTGAAGCTGGACAGCCTGTCCAAGGCTTACTGGCAGAAGGCTTATCTGAGCGCCAAGCGCGTTCTGCAGCCTGAACACCTGGCGCGTAACCCGTAGCGTCCTGTCCGAAGAGGTTGTCATGACCGCTCGCACTCTCAATCTCGACGATGCCCTGTATCAATACCTGCTCGACGTTTCCCTGAGGGAAACGCCGCTGCTCAAGCGCTTGCGCGATGAAACCCAGGCGATGCCCATGGCGCGCTGGCAGGTAGCGCCGGAGCAGGGGCAGTTCCTCGCGTTACTGGTCAAACTCATTGGCGCCAAGCGCTTGCTGGAAGTCGGCACTTTTACTGGTTACAGCGCTTTGTGCATGGCCGCTGCGTTGCCAGAGGGCGGTTCGCTGATCTGCTGTGATATCCCTGGCGACTACAACGCTATCGCACGCCGTTATTGGCAGGAAGCGGGGCTGGCCGAGCGCATTGACCTGCGTCTGGCGCCCGCGCAGGAAACGCTCGCCATGCTGGATCAGCCGGGGCAATTCGACCTGATCTTCATTGATGCCGACAAGTCCAACTATCCGCACTATCTGGAGCATGCCCTGCGTCTGCTGCGGGTCGGCGGGCTGGCGGTGTTCGATAACACGCTGTGGAGTGGGCGAGTGCTTGAGGAGAATCCCGAGAGCGCAGACACCCGAGCCATCCAGGCGCTCAATCGCGCCTTGAAGGATGACGCGCGTGTGGATCTGTCGTTGTTGCCGTTGGGTGATGGGCTCACGCTTTGTCGTAAACGCTAAACGCGAAGCCCTTGTGGGAGCGAGCCTGCTCGCGATAGCGGTGCGTCAGGCAACATCATTGCTAGCTATGCTGACGCAATCGCGAGCAGGCTCACTCCCACAAGGGATATGTGTTGCAGTTACTTCGTGGCCGACACCCGCCACACCTTGTTCCCCACATCATCGGCCACCAGCAAATCGCCCTGCTGATCAATCACCACTCCCACGGGCCGGCCCATGGCTTTCTCATCGTCATTGAGGAACCCTGTCAGTACATCAACCGGCTGCCCGGTCGGCTTGCCTCCCGCGAACGGGACGAAAATAACTTTATAACCACTGTGCGGCTTGCGGTTCCATGAGCCGTGCTGGCCGATGAAGGCGCCTTCCTTGAATTGCGCGGGAAGTGTGTTGCCCTCGGCAAACGACAGGCCCAGCGATGCGGTATGCGGGCCGACCGCATAATCCGGCGCAATGGCCTTGGCCACCAGATCAGGGTTTTGCGGCTCGACGCGAATATCGACATGCTGGCCGTAGTAGCTGAAGGGCCAGCCGTAGAACCCGCCGTCCTTCACCGACGTGATGTAGTCCGGCACCAGGTCGCTGCCGATTTCGTCTCGCTCATTGACCGCCGTCCACAGGGCGCCGGTCTGAGGTTCCCAGGCCAGGCCGTTTGGATTACGAATCCCCGAAGCGAAGATCCGGTGATTGCCGGTGGCGCGATCCACTTCCCAGATCGCCGCGCGACCTTCTTCCTGATCCAGACCGTTTTCGCCGACGTTGCTGTTGGAGCCGACCGTGACGTACAGCTTGCTCCCGTCCTTGCTGGCGATAACGTTTTTGGTCCAGTGGTGATTCAGCGTGCCACCCGGCAGGTCGACCACCTTGATCGGCTGCGACTTGATCGCGGTGTCGCCATTTTCATAGTGAAAGCGCAGCAAGCGGTCGGTGTCGGCGACGTACAGGTCGTTGCCGACCAGGGTCATGCCGAAGGGCGAATTGAGGTTTTCCAGGAACACCGTGCGGGTTTCGGCGATGCCGTCGTGGTCCTTGTCCCGCAGCAACGTGATGCGGTTGGGGCTGGGGACGCCGGCACCGGCACGGCCCATGACTTTGCCCATCACCCAGCCGCGAATGCCTTTGCCATCATCAGGTTTCGGTGGCGCGTTGGTTTCGGCCGCCAGCACATCGCCGTTGGGCAGCACGTAGAGCCAGCGCGGGTGATCGAGCCCTTCGGCAAATGCCGCCACTTGAGTGCCCGCCGCAGCGGTGGGTTTCGCGCCATCCGGCCAGCCGATCGCCGGGGCGATGTTCACCGTCGGGATCAGGGTCTTGTTCGGTTCGGGCAGCTTGGGTGACGGGCCGGTGCCGTCGGAGACTTGCAGGCTGGAGGTTTCGCCACAGGCGGCGAGCCCTCCGGCGAGCACGATGACGAGAACGAGCTGGGGCTTGCGCATGCTGGTCTTCCCTATGAGTGCATTGTCTTAATCATAGAGAAGCTTAAGCACGCGATGGTTCAACCGGTCAGCCGCGGGCTTCCTTGAGCAGCACAGCGATGCCGGGGTGATAGTTGCCGGCTTCGTTGCGCAACTTGCGGTAGGCGTATGGGAAATACCAGGCCACGGCGCAGCTGTGTTCCTTTTGCAGGTCGTCGACCATGTCCTGGAGTTCTTCCGGCGTCGCGCTCTGCTGGGCCTTTTGAGGCGCAACGAACAGGCAGCCGAGTTTCAGGTCGCTGGAATAGCTGATGCGTTTGGCGTCGCTGGTGATGTCCTGCAGCGCCTGGGTCAGGTTCAGGTTATTAACCCGCGGCCAGCGTTGCGTGGTCTGGAGGTAGGCGCGCTCTTCAGTGGAGGCGATAAACAGGTCGGCGCGGCTGTTGCGTTCGCCTTCTTCGTTCTGTTTACGGGTCGGCGTTTGTTGCAGCGTGACCATTTCCGCCATCCACGCTGCGGCGGAGAGCAGGCCAAGGTTGGCTTTCTCGTCGTACCAATATGGCGTGTCGTTATCGCCGCGCACGGCGTTGTAGCGGTCGATACAGTCAAACCAGCGTTCCAGCACCGGTCGCAGGAATTCCAGCCTCGGATTGCTGATGATCATGCCTTGCATGTTGCTCACCCTTGTAATTGTGTTGTTGGGTTTGTGGCGCTTTGATATCACTGCTGACAGTGTGGTGCAAGATGGGCGTCAGGTAATTGATGGGCGGCAGTATATCGAGCGCTCGCGCTTTGTCTTCAATTGACGCTCCACCCCCAACCCTCTAACCTTCGCGGCTTGTTTCAGGTGCTCTGTGGCGATGGCCGACAGAGTGAAACAGGGAAGCCGGTGAGTGACTATCGCCAAGCGACGAAACGTCACGATCCCGGCCCTGCCCCCGCAACGGTAAATGAGTGAACACTGCGTCTTGAGCCACTGTGTCGACTGACATGGGAAGGCGCGCAGTCCGGCGCGAGCCGCTCATGAGCCCGGAGACCGGCCTGATTCATCCAACGGCATCACGGTGGGCGATGCCAGGCTTCTTGCCGTCTATTCTTGTGCCTGCCCGCCGTTATCCAGCCTCAACGGAGAGCTCCCCCATGACTGATTCCCCTGATCGTGACGAACGCCACCTGGCGCGCATGCAGCGCAAAAAAGCCGTCATCGACGAACGCATCGCCAACTCGCCGAATGAGTGCGGCCTGCTGCTGGTGCTGACTGGCAACGGCAAAGGCAAGAGCAGCTCGGCCTTTGGCATGCTCGCCCGGTCCATGGGCCACGGCATGCAGTGCGGCGTGGTGCAGTTCATCAAGGGCCGTAACAGCACTGGCGAAGAGCTGTTCTTCCGGCGCTTTCCGGAGCAGGTGCGTTTTCATGTGATGGGCGAGGGCTTCACCTGGGAAACCCAGGACCGTCAGCGTGACATCGCCGCCGCCGAGGCCGCGTGGGCGGTGTCCCAGGAGCTGTTGCGTGACCCGTCGATCGGTCTGGTGGTGCTGGATGAGTTGAACATCGCCCTCAAGCACGGCTACCTCGACCTCGATCAGGTACTCAGTGATTTGCAGGCGCGTCCGCCGATGCAACACGTGGTGGTCACCGGTCGCGGCGCCAAACCAGAGATGATCGAACTGGCCGACACGGTCACCGAAATGGGCGTGATCAAGCACGCGTTCCAGGCCGGGATCAAAGCGCAAAAAGGCGTCGAGTTGTGAGCTGCACTTTATGAACAGCCATCGTCAATGCCCAGCGGTATTGATTGCCGCGCCGGCCTCCGGTCAGGGCAAGACCACCGTCACCGCCGCGCTGGCCCGTTTGCACCGCAATCAGGGGCGCAAGGTCCGCGTGTTCAAATGCGGCCCGGACTTTCTCGACCCGATGATTCTCGAGCGCGCCAGCGGTGCGCCGGTGTATCAACTGGACATGTGGATGGTCGGCGAGCAGGAAAGTCGTCGTCTGTTGTGGGAAGCGGCCGGGGAGGCCGACCTGATCCTCATCGAAGGCGTCATGGGCCTGTTCGACGGTACGCCGTCCAGCGCTGACCTGGCGCGGCACTTCGGTGTGCCGGTGCTCGGGGTGATCGACGGCACGGCCATGGCGCAGACCTTTGGTGCGCTGGCGTTGGGGCTGGCGAAGTATCAGCCGGACCTGCCGTTTGCCGGTGTATTGGCCAATCGCGTGGGCACGCTGCGTCATGCGCAATTGCTCGAAGGCAGCCTGACTGAAGGCTTGCGCTGGTATGGCGCCTTGTCGCGGGAAACCGGGATCGAATTGCCGAGTCGGCATCTCGGTCTGGTCCAGGCCAGCGAGTTGAACGATCTCGACCTGCGCCTCGATGCGGCGGCCGAATCGCTGGCCAGCAGTTGCGATGTGGCGCTGCCGCCCGCCGTGGAATTCGCCGGACCCGACGTGATCGCCGCCGAGCCTTTGCTTAAAGGCATCCGAATTGCCGTGGCCCGTGATGAAGCGTTCGCCTTCACCTACGGCGCGAGCCTGGATTTGCTGCGGGCCATGGGCGCCGAATTGCTGTTCTTCTCGCCGATCCGCGATGTTGATTTGCCGGAAGCTGACAGCCTTTATCTGCCGGGCGGTTATCCGGAACTGCACCATGTGGCGCTGTCGCAGAACACCCCGATGCTCGACGCGATCCGCGCCCATCATGCTGCCGGCAAGCCGTTGCTGGCCGAGTGTGGCGGGATGTTGTACCTGCTCGATTCATTGACCGATGTCGAAGGCACTCGCGCTGAACTGGTGGGCTTGCTCAAAGGTGATGCGGTGATGCAAAAGCGTCTGGCCGCGTTGGCGTTGCAAGCGGTTGAGTTGCCGGAAGGTTCGCTGCGTGGGCACACCTATCACCATTCGTTGACCAGCACCGAACTTGAGCCGATTGCTCGTGGGCTGAGTCCGAATGGCGGGCGTGGGGCGGAGGCGGTTTATCGTGAGGGGCGGATGACGGCTTCTTACGTGCATTTTTATTTCCCGTCGAATCCTTCGGCGGTTGCCGCACTGTTTGCGCCCAACTGTGAGGACGCCTTCGCGAGCAAGCCCGCTCCCACAGTTGAAGATGTGTTGTCTGAAAAAACGCGGTCCACTGTGGGAGCGGGCTTGCTCGCGAAGAGGCCATGACCGACAACGCATTCAGCAAGGCCGAACGCGAAGCGGTGTACCGGGCCATTGCCGAACGTCGCGACATGCGCCACTTCAGCGGCGGCACGGTCGAGCCGTCGTTGTTACGACGCCTGCTCGAAGCCGCCCATCAGGCCCCCAGCGTCGGCCTGATGCAGCCCTGGCGCTTCATCCGCATCAGCGACCGGGCCCTGCGCGGCAAGATCCAGCAGCTGGTGGAAGAAGAACGCATCCGCACCGCCGAAGCCCTCGGCGAGCGCACCGACGAATTCATGAAGCTCAAGGTCGAAGGCATCAATGACTGCGCCGAGGTGTTGGTCGCCGCGCTGATGGACGATCGCGAGCGCCACATCTTCGGTCGACGCACCTTGCCGGAAATGGACATGGCCTCGTTGTCCTGCGCGATCCAGAACCTCTGGCTGGCCTCCCGAGCCGAAGGTCTGGGCATGGGCTGGGTGTCGCTGTTCGAGCCGCAAGCGCTGGCGGACCTGTTGGGTTTGCCGCCCGGGGCCAAGCCGTTGGCGGTTCTTTGCCTCGGCCCGGTCAAGGAATTCTATCCGGCGCCGATGCTGGTACTCGAAGGGTGGGCGCAGGCGCGTCCGCTCAGTGAGTTGCTGTATGAAAATTATTGGGGAGTGAGTCAATGAGTGTGGCGTTATTGAGTGTCGCCGCGGTTGCGCTGGACGCGCTGCTGGGTGAACCCAAACGCTGGCATCCGCTGGTGGCGTTCGGCCGTTTTGCCGACCGCATCGAGCAACGTTTCAACGGTGAGGGACGTGGCTGGCGCAGCCATGGCGTCACCGCGTGGGTGATCGCGGTCGTGCCGCTGACCTTGCTCGCCACGGCGTTTTCCTGGGCGCCTTATGTCGGCTGGATTGTCGAAATTCTCGCGCTCTATTGCGCCCTCGGCATGCGTAGCCTCGGTGAGCACGTCGAGCCGGTGGCCAAGGCTTTGCGCAGTGATGATCTGGACGAAGCCCGCAAGCGCGTGGGTTATTTGGTCAGCCGTCAGACCGCCGAACTGGATAAAACCGAAGTGGCCCGCGCCGCCACTGAATCAGTCCTGGAGAACGGCAGCGACGCGGTATTCGCTGCGCTGTTCTGGTTTGCCGTGGCCGGCGCGCCCGGCGTGGTGCTCTATCGCTTGAGCAACACCCTGGATGCCATGTGGGGTTATCGCAACGAACGCTTCGAACGTTTCGGTTGGGCGGCGGCGAAGATCGACGACGTCCTCAACTACATTCCTGCGCGCCTGGTGGCGTTGACCTACGCGCTGCTGGGCAAAACCCGACTGGCGTTGAAATGCTGGCGCACCCAGGGCCCAACCTGGGACAGCCCCAACGCCGGGCCCGTCATGGCGGCCGGCGCCGGTGCGCTCGGCGTCGAGTTGGGCGGGGCGGCGATCTATCACGGTGAACTGCATCAGCGTCCGCAACTGGGCGAAGGCGTGCCGGCGGATGCCGATTCCATCGACCGTGGCTGGCAATTGGTTCAGCGCGGGGTATGGTTATGGCTGCTGATTCTCTGCGTGGGAGCTGAATTCTATGCTTGAGCACGGTGGTCGCTTGCGCAAGGCAGCGCTCGAATACGGCATTGCTGAAGCTGACTGGCTGGACCTGTCCAGCGGCCTCGCGCCGTGGCCATTCCCGATCCCGGACATTCCGTCGCGCGCCTGGGCTCGCTTGCCGGAAACCGATGACGGTCTGGAGCAGGCCGCTTGCGATTTTTACGGCACCGGACAGGTGCTGCCGGTGGCCGGTTCGCAAATGGCCATCCAGTTGCTGCCGCGTTTGCGTCGGGCCGGTAAGGTCGGCGTGCTGTCGCCGTGTTACGCCGAACACGCGCACGCATGGCGCAGCAATGGTTACATCGTGCGCGAAGTGCTGGAGCAGGAAGTCGACTTCTATATCGACAGCCTCGACGTGCTGGTGGTGGTCAACCCGAACAACCCGACAGGCTTGAGCCTGAGCCCGAGTCGCCTGCTCGACTGGCACGCCCGACTGGCCTCGCGCGGCGGCTGGCTGGTGGTGGACGAAGCGTTCATGGACAACACGCCGGCGTTGAGCCTCGCACCGTTTGCCCATCAGGTCGGCCTGATCGTGCTGCGTTCCTTCGGCAAGTTTTTTGGCCTGGCCGGTGTGCGATTGGGCTTTGTGCTGGCCGAGCGCAAGTTGCTCAAGTTGCTCGCCGAGCAGGTGGGCCCGTGGGCGGTCAGCGGGCCGACACGCGTGTTGGGCCAAGCCTGTCTGCTGGACACCGAAGGCCACGCAAGGCAGCGCGCGCGCAGCGAAGAGGCCAGCAAACGCCTGGCGCTTTTGCTTGGGCAGTATGGTTTGCAGCCGCAGGGTGGTTGCGCCTTTTTTCAATGGCTGATGACCGAGCATGCCGAAGCGCTTCATGAATTCATGGCTCGGCGCGGCATCTTGCTGCGGTTGTTCAGCCACAACAGCAGCGTGCGTTTCGGCTTGCCGGCGGATGAAGCCGATTGGCGGCGTCTTGAGCAAGCGCTTCAAGCCTTCGTAAAGGACAACCAATGACAACGTTGATGGTGCAGGGCACCACTTCCGACGCCGGTAAAAGCACGCTGGTGACGGCGTTGTGTCGCTGGGTCACGCGTCAGGGTGTGCGCGTCGTGCCGTTCAAACCGCAGAACATGGCCCTTAACAGTGCCGTGACCGCCGACGGTGGCGAGATCGGCCGCGCCCAGGCGGTGCAGGCCCAGGCGGCCAACCTTGAACCGCACACCGACATGAATCCGGTGCTGCTCAAACCCAACAGCGACACCGGCGCCCAGGTCATCATTCATGGTCGCGCGGTCACGACCATGAACGCGGTCGCCTATCACGACTACAAAGCCATCGCCATGCAAGCCGTGCTGGCTTCCCATGAACGATTGAGCGCGGCGTATCCGGTGGTCATGGTCGAAGGCGCAGGCTCGCCGGCCGAGATCAATCTGCGTGCCGGCGACATTGCCAACATGGGCTTTGCCGAAGCGGTGGATTGCCCGGTGGTGTTGATCGCCGACATCAATCGCGGTGGGGTCTTTGCGCATCTGGTGGGCACGCTGGAACTGCTGTCGCCGACCGAGCAGGCGCGGGTCAAAGGCTTCATCATCAACCGATTTCGCGGCGACATCGCCTTGCTGCAACCCGGTCTCGATTGGCTGGAAGCGCGCACTGGTAAACCGGTGATCGGCGTGCTGCCGTATGTGATGGATTTGCACCTGGAGGCCGAGGACGGCATCGATCAGCGCCAGACCGACAAGGCTGAGCGCGTGCTCAAAGTGCTGGTGCCGGTGCTGCCGCGCATCAGCAACCACACCGATTTCGATCCGCTGCGCCTGCATCCGCAAGTCGACCTGCAATTCATCGGCCCCGGCCAGGCGATACCTGCGGCCGACCTGATCATTCTTCCCGGCTCCAAAAGCGTGCGCAGCGACCTCGTGTACCTGCGGGCCAATGGCTGGGACGCGGCCATCAATCGTCATCTGCGCTATGGCGGCAAAGTGCTGGGGATTTGCGGCGGCCTGCAAATGCTCGGTGAGCAAGTGCACGATCCGCTGGGCCTCGAAGGCGCGCCGGGTTCCAGTGCCGGCCTGGGTTTGCTGGCGTTCAAAACACAGCTCGAAGAAGAGAAGCAATTGCGCAATGTGCGCGGTCGCCTGGCGCTGGAGGATGCGCAGGTCAGTGGCTATGAAATCCATGCCGGGGTGACCACCGGGCCAGCGCTGGAAAACGCCGCGGTGCAGCTGGACGATGGTCGCTGCGATGGCGCGCAAAGTGTTGACGGGCAGATTTTCGGCACTTACCTGCATGGCCTGTTTGAATCCCCGGCGGCGTGCAGTGCGCTGCTACGCTGGGCGGGTTTGCAGGAGGTGCAGGAAGTGGATTACCACGGGTTGCGCGAGCGGGATATCGAGCGGTTGGCGGATTTGGTGGAGAAGCATTTGGATACCTCGCTGCTGCGTGGGCTCTGTGGGATTTGAGGTGGCTGTACTGGCCTCATCGCGAGCAAGCTCGCTCCCACAGGTTCCGTAGGTGGACCAAAAATCTGTGAACAGCCTCGATACCTGTGGGAGCGAGCTTGCTCGCGATGAGGCCTGTTGCCACACCGCCAATTAGAAGGTTATGACCATGCTGCAACTGATCCTCGGCGGCGCCCGCTCCGGCAAAAGCCGACTGGCTGAAAAACTTGCGTTAGACAGTCAACTCCAAGTGACTTACATCGCCACCAGCCAACCGCTGGACGGTGAAATGAACGAACGGGTCGCCCATCATCGGGCCCGTCGTCCGGTCGAATGGGCGTTGATCGAAGAGCCCATCGAACTCGCCCGCGTAGTGCGCGAAAGCGCCCACGCCGAGCGTTGTCTGCTGGTGGATTGCCTGACCCTGTGGATGACCAATCTGCTAATGCTCGACGATGCCGAACGTCTGAACGCAGAACGCGAAGCCTTGCTGGACTGCCTGGCGTCATTGCCGGGTGAAATCATTTTTGTCAGCAACGAGACCGGAATGGGTGTCGTGCCGCTGGGCGAATTGACTCGCCGCTATGTCGATGAAGCCGGTTGGCTGCATCAAGCCCTGGCCGAGCGCTGTCAACGTGTCGTCCTGACCGTCGCCGGTCTGCCCCTGACTTTGAAAGGAACTGCGTTATGACTCAATCCTGGTGGCTGAACCCGTGCAAGCCGATCGACGCGCAAGCCGTCGAGCAGGCGCAGGCACGTCAACAGCAGCTGACCAAGCCCGCCGGCTCACTCGGCCGACTGGAATCGGTGGCCGTGCAATTGGCGGGGCTGCAAGGGCAGGTCAAACCGAGTCTCGATCAGCTGTGGATTGCCATTTTTGCCGGCGATCATGGTGTGGTTGCAGAAGGCGTATCGGCGTTCCCTCAGGAAGTCACCGGGCAGATGCTGCACAACTTCGTCAGCGGTGGTGCGGCGATCAGTGTGTTGGCGCGCCAGCTTGGGGCCTCCCTCGAAGTGGTCGACCTTGGCACGGTAACGCCGTCGTTGAACCTGCCGGGCGTGCGTCATCTCAACATCGGCGCGGGCACCGCCAATTTCGTCGAAGGCCCGGCCATGACGGCTGCCCAGGGCGAACTCGCCTTGCAGGCCGGTCGCGACAGTGTGCAACGTGCGGTCGCCAATGGTGCGCAGTTGTTTATCGGTGGCGAGATGGGTATCGGCAACACCACGGCGGCCAGCGCCTTGGCCTGTGCCTTGCTCGATTGCCCGGTGGTGCATCTGGCCGGGCCGGGCACCGGTTTGAACGCGGCGGGGGTCAGCCACAAAGCCCTGGTCATCGAACGTGCCCTGGCATTACACGGCGCTCAGCGCGGTGATGCGATGCAAACCCTGTTCAACCTTGGCGGTTTTGAGATCGCGGCGCTGGTCGGTGCGTATTTGGCCTGCGCCCAGGAAGGTGTTGCGGTGCTGGTGGACGGCTTTATCTGCAGCGTCGCCGCGTTGGTGGCGGTGCGCTTGAACCCTGACTGCCGTGAGTGGCTGCTGTTCGGCCATCGCGGTGCCGAGCCGGGTCATCGTCATGTGCTGGAAACCCTCAATGCCGAGCCGCTGTTGGATCTGGAGCTGCGTCTGGGCGAGGGCAGTGGCGCTGCGTTGGCCGTGCCGTTGCTGCGTCTGGCCTGCGATCTTCACGGGCAGATGGCAACCTTCGCCGAAGCGGCGGTGGCGGATCGCCCGGCATGACGTTGCGACTGGATCTTCTGCGCCACGGGGAAACTGAACTCGGCGGCGGTTTGCGCGGCAGCCTCGACGATGCGCTGACCGACAAGGGCTGGGAGCAGATGCGCGCGGCGGTGGTCGAGCAAGGGCCGTGGGATCGGCTGATCAGTTCGCCGCTGCAACGTTGCGCGCGGTTTGCGGATGAACTCGGCGAACAGTTGGGGCTGCCCGTACACCTCGACAAGGATTTGCAAGAACTGCACTTCGGCGCCTGGGAAGGGCAGAGCGCGGCGGCGCTGATGGAGACTGACGCCGAGGGGTTGGGCCTGTTCTGGGCCGATCCGTATACCTTTACGCCGCCGGAAGGTGAGCCGGTCGAGGATTTCTCAACGCGGGTGCTGGCGGCGGTAGCGCGTCTGCACGCGGCGTATGCGGGTGAACGGATCTTGCTGATCAGCCATGGCGGCGTCATGCGTTTGTTGCTGGCTCAGGCACGTGGCTTGCCTCGTGAGCAGTTGTTGAATGTCGAGGTCGGCCATGGCTCGCTGTTTTCGTTGAGCGTCGAGTCAGGCGTCCTCCTTAAGGAAGCGATCTGACCATGTTGCCCTTCTGGATCGCCCTGCAATTTCTCAGCAGTTTGCCGATTCGTCTGCCAGGCATGCCCGCACCTCAGGAACTGGGTCGGTCGCTGTTGTTTTATCCGCTGGTCGGGCTGCTGTTCGGCGCGCTGTTATGGGCACTGAACTGGCTGCTACTGGGCACGCCTTCGTTGCTTCACGCCGCGTTGCTGCTGACCGCTTGGGTATTGCTCAGCGGCGCGTTGCACCTGGACGGTCTGGCCGATAGCGCCGATGCATGGCTCGGTGGTTTTGGTGACCGCGAGCGTACGCTGACCATCATGAAAGACCCGCGCAGCGGACCGATCGCGGTGGTGACGCTGGTGTTGGTGTTGCTGCTCAAATTTGCCGCGTTGCTGGCGCTGATCGAGCAGCAGCACAGCGTTGTGCTGATCATTGTTCCGCTGATTGGCCGCAGCGCGATGCTGGGATTGTTCCTGACCACGCCATATGTGCGTGCCGGCGGGTTGGGGCAGGCGCTGGCGGATCATTTGCCGCGTTCGGCGGGTCAGCAGGTGTTGGCGGTCAGTGCGTTGGTTTGCGTGTTGATCGCTGGAGTCGGCGGTCTCTGGGCGCTGGTGCTGGCGGGAGGGATGTTCATTTGGTTGCGGCAAGTGATGCTGCGGCGATTGGGTGGGACAACGGGGGATACGGCCGGGGCGTTGCTGGAGTTGCTGGAGATGGTGGTGTTGGTGGGGTTGGCGTTGGTCTGATGGTTTGTGGGCAGGATGTGCCGGCCTCATCGCGAGCAAGCTCGCTCCCACATTGATGGCGTCGAACATAAATTCAACATCCACTGAAGATCCACTGTGGGAGCGAGCTTGCTCGCGATTGCGGTTGGCCAAACACCTCGAAATTCATGAATGAACCCTTCTGTAACTTGATTTAACACACTCGCGGGTATATACACGCACCATGCTCGACTCTCAATGTTTATGCATCAACCTGCGTCGCGCCGCCCGTGGCGTCAGCAGGCATTACGACGGCGCTCTCGACGGCTTCGGGATCAACGTTGCCCAGTATTCTTTGCTGTGCAATCTGCAGCGTCTGAATGAACCGAGTATTTCCACCCTGGCCGAAGCCATGGGCCTGGACCGCAGCACCCTGGGGCGCAATCTTCGGGTGCTGGAAGGTGAGGGCCTGGTGGCGCTGGTCGAGGGCGAGGACATGCGTAACCGCATTGTCCGCCTGACCGAGGCGGGTGCCGATCGCCTCGCAGCGGCCTTGCCCGCCTGGGAAGCGGCGCAGCAGCGGTTGATTGATCGTCTGGGCGCCGAAAAACGCGAAACCTTGTTGCGACTGCTGGACGAACTGGCGTGATGCCGGTTTTTCCGATCTTAAGCGGGTATATACCCGCTACCGGAGAATAAGAATGACCTCGATGTGGCGTACGTGCGGTTGGGTGTTGGTGGGGAGTGCGCTGATCCTGGCATTGTCTTTGGGCGTGCGACACGGCTTCGGGCTGTTCCTGGCACCGATGAGTACCGAATTCGGCTGGGGGCGTGAGACGTTCGCTTTTGCCATCGCCCTGCAAAACCTGATCTGGGGCCTGGCGCAGCCGTTCACCGGCGCGCTGGCCGACCGCTTTGGCGCGGCGAAAGTGGTGTTGGTCGGCGGTGTTCTGTACGCCTTGGGCCTGGTGTGCATGGGCTTGTCCGACTCGGCGGTGACCTTGTCCCTGAGTGCGGGCCTGTTGATCGGCATCGGCCTGTCGGGCACTTCGTTCTCGGTGATCCTTGGCGTGGTCGGTCGCGCCGTGCCGCCGGAGAAACGCAGCATGGGCATGGGCATCGCCAGTGCCGCCGGTTCTTTCGGTCAGTTCGCCATGTTGCCCGGTACGCTGGGGCTGATCGGCTGGCTCGGCTGGTCCGCGGCATTGCTGGTCCTGGGCCTTCTGGTGGCGCTGATTATCCCGCTGGTGAGCATGCTCAAGGACAAGCCGCTGCCAGTGCTCGGCCATGAACAAACCCTCTCTGAAGCGCTGCATGAAGCTTGCTCTCATTCGGGGTTCTGGCTGTTGGCGTTCGGCTTTTTTGTCTGCGGTTTTCAGGTGGTGTTCATCGGCGTGCATTTGCCGGCGTATCTGGTGGATCAGCACCTTCCGGCCACAGTGGGCACTACGGTGCTGGCGCTGATCGGGCTGTTCAATATTTTCGGCACGTACACCGCAGGATGGCTCGGCGGTCGCATGTCCAAACCGCGTTTGCTCACCGGTTTGTACCTGCTGCGGGCGGTGGTGATTACGCTGTTCCTGTGGGCGCCGGTCACCACGACCACTGCGTACCTGTTCGGCATGGCCATGGGCTTCCTGTGGTTGTCGACCGTGCCGTTGACCAACGGCACAGTGGCGACCTTGTTTGGTGTGCGAAACCTGTCCATGCTCGGTGGGATTGTTTTCCTCTTTCACCAGCTCGGTTCGTTCCTCGGCGGCTGGTTGGGCGGGGTGGTGTATGACAAAACCGGGAGCTATGACTTGATCTGGCAAGTGGCAATCCTCTTGAGCCTGTTGGCCGCCGCCCTGAACTGGCCGGTGCGTGAGCAGCCGGTGGCGCGCCTGCAAACCCGGTTGAGTGCGATATGAACCGTCTGTGGCCGCGGATAGCGGTGGTCGCTGTCGGCGCCTTGCTGCTGGCCCTGGCCTGGTGGGGCTGGCATCAGGGCGGATTGGCGCTGATGCAGTTGGGTATGGGCGCTTGCTAGGAACAGGCGAGGGCGAGTAACTTCGTTTGTGACCATTAATCAAGGATGCACCGACATGCTGATGCGCTGGATTGCAGTCCCCGCGTTGCTGATGGCGTTTACCGGATTGGCACAAGCGGCCGAGTGCCCGGAGCTGTTGCAGGGCTCGTTGCCCAAGCTGCGCGCCAAGGAAACCATCGACCTGTGCCAGCGGTTTGAGGGTAAACCGCTGGTGGTGGTCAATACGGCAAGCTTCTGTGGCTTTGCCCCACAGTTCAAAAGCCTTGAGGCGCTGAATCAGCGTTACAAGGATCAGGGGCTGGAGGTGATCGGCGTTCCGTCCAATGACTTCAAGCAGGAGTCAAAGGACGGCGCTGAGACCGCCAAGGTCTGCTACGTGAACTATGGCGTGACGTTCACCATGACTGAGCCGCAGAAAGTCCGTGGCGATGACGCGACTCACCTGTTCAAAATCCTCGCCAAACAGACCAGCGCGCCGAAGTGGAATTTCTATAAGTACGTGGTCGATCGCAAGGGTATGGTGATTGCCAATTTCTCCAGCCTGACCAAGCCCGACGATCCCGAGTTCATCGCTGCGGTGGAAAAAGCCCTGGCCTCGCAACCCTGATTGACGCCCATGAAAAAGCCCCGCCTCTGTGCAAGAGAGCGGGGCTTTTGTGATTCAGCTGGCGAGCGTTTCAGGCGCGCCGTGAATCATCAGAAGCGGTAGGTTGCACCAACACCGAAACCGTTCGCATAGTTTTCATACTTGGCGCTGTAGTTCTGGCCACGGTCGTTGCTGTTGTTGACCTTGACCGACTCTTCGCGCAGGTACGAGTACGCTACGTCGATGGTCAGGTCGTCGGTCGGGCTCCAGCCAGCGCCCACGCTGAAAATCTTGCGATCGCCAGTCGGGATGCGTGGGGAGCGGTCGGCGTTGTTGGTCGGTGCCTGGTCAATGGACAGGCCGGTACGCAGCACCCATTGCTTGTTCAGCTGGTAGGACGCGCCGATGGCGTGAGCCCAGGTGTCGTGCCAGTTCTGTTCTTCGGTGATGGTGCCGAACTGACCGTTCAGGATGGCCGGAACCCCCTTGTTATCGACGGTGATTTCTTTCAGGCGGCTCCAGCGAGTCCAGGTGCTGCCTGCGTACAGCGTCCACTGGTCGTCCAGCTGGTGAGTGACCGAGAAATCCACCGATTCAGGCGTGGTCAGGTCCAGCGAGGCGTCGTACTTCTGGCTTGGATTCTGGCCCACAGCGGCGAGCACGTTGTAGTTGACCTTGGTGTCACCCTCGAGCTTGTACTTCACTTTCGAGTGGTAGGTCAGGCCGACACGAGTGCTGTCGGTGGCTTGCACCAGGACGCCGATGTTGTAGCCCAGTGCGGTGTCATCACCCTTGATCTTGACCTTGCCGTCCGGTGCGGCCTGGGTAATCGACAGGTTCGATTCCAGGGTGCCGTCGATACGGTTGATGGTCGGGCCGAAACCGATGGAGACCTTGTCGTTGAAGGCGTAGCTGACAGTCGGTTGCAGGGTGACGATCTTGACTTCGCTCTTGCTGCCGAAGTAACGGCCGGCGAAGCCGTTCTCGTAATCGGTCACCAGGCCGAACGGAGCGTACACACCGATACCGAATGCCCAGTGGTCGTCGATTGGCTTGACGTAGTAGCCCATCGGTACGCCCATGAAAGGGACCATGTCACCTTTGTTGGTACCGCCATTTGGACGAGAGCTGGCGTCACTGATGTCAGTGTGCGCGTCGATGAATGCAACACCGCCGGTCACTTGTTCGCGCTTGATGCGAGACATGCCGGCAGGGTTGCCAGCAATGGTGGATGCGTCGTCGGCAGCAGAAGATCGCCCGGCAAAACCTGTCCCCATCCCGCTGATGCTTTGTTCGTTGAGGGCAAAGCCACTTGCGAAGATCTGGGTGGATGCCATGGCAACGGCGAGGCTAATGGTGGTTTTGAGCATTACTTTTTTCATTATTAGAACTCCTGGTGATCACCGGGGCGAAAATTACCAACATTTTCGTCCCAGCGCTATAGGCTGTATGGCTTGAGTTAGAGCGGTTTTGTAGGACAATCCGACCAGATTCGCGACCCGTTGCAGGATCTTTGGAAACCGGCGGGTCAGCAAGCGACCTGATTCAGGGGTGAAACACAGGTTTGCCAAGCGTAGGTGAAATCGCGCAGACGTCCTTGAGGCTGAAAAGTCTGGCGCCAGATTCGGGCCATTCCCAACAAGTCATCCGCGGCGGGGAGGGGAGTGTTCTGTTCTTCTACCAGCAGCCAGGCGATGGCAGTGGCGTAACGCAGGTTGACGGTCAATTCCAGGTGAGGACCACTGAGAAAGGCATGCTGGCTGGCGAGGCCGCGCACGAGGCTCGCGCGCTCCGGGTCCAATGCCAGGTAGTGATCCCAGAGCGCCTGGTGGCGCGGTTCGGCAATTCGGTACAGGCCGTGTCCACGGCGGTCATGCAGGGCGGAACCAAGGGCTGACTGGCTGGCGGCGATGCCCAGCAGCAGGGATTCGGCGGTTGCGCTATGGCGCCCGAGGTAAATCAATGTCGGACGGATCACATAACGGCACAGTTCGCTGGCAGCGATACCCATAAAGCCCTCGAAACATGAAATGGGCGGCGAAACCTGAAGGGAGCGTTGGCAGCAGGTGAATCGACTCAGGCTCGCCGGAAGCGGATCAAGCCGCTTGAGTTGAAGTGTAGTGTCATATTCGCGCTGTAAAGGCCTGTTTTTAAAATATTTCTGGCTGCGAGTTATAACCGTTATATCGGTTAGTAATTAGTGGAAGGCTGCGCAATGAGAAATATCGGGCAATAAAAAGCCCCGCTTTTTGAGCAGGGCTTTTGAGGTTTTCAGTCTTTCTGGCGTATCAGGCAACCAGTGCCTGACGGGTACGCTCGATCACTGCCTGCAGCGGTTCTGCGCTGGAGTATTGATCGGGGTACAGGCGTTCGCTGTGACGAGCGATGCCGTGTTCGTTGACCAGGGTGAAGCTGAAGCAGCCTTTGCGAGCAGCCATGATCAGGCAGTTCATTGGTGCAAAAGCGTTGGTTAGGGTGCGGATTGCATCCTGAGTGTGGATTTGAGTAGTCATTAAATGGTGTTCCTACAAGCGACACGGATAAGAGCCGTGCAAAATTTAAACGTTCCAGTGACGACGACCACCATTGGTCGAACGAAGAACCCGACTGGAACAAAGCAGCCAGTTTGAAGCGCTGATAATTGGCGCGCTTGGGCTGGCAGGTAGGTACTTAGGAGGGCAGGCAACACATCAAGGGCAAAGGTTCTGGGCCCGGGGTGAAGATCCTGATCAATTTGCAGGCTGGTTCGGTCAGAGTAAGTGAGCTTCGCAACACCCTTTGCTTTCGTTTCAAAGGCTGTGTTGGCGCAAGGTTTACCTGGAAACCATCGAGGTGGTCGATCCCGCTTGTTCGGTGGAGGCTTCCGTTGGGAAGGCTGACCGGGAGGATTTGTTCGACCAGAATTGACTTTCAGCTTGGTACTAACGCCGCGGATACTAACGGATTGAGTAGGCGAAGGGAAGCGTGAAGGCAAAATAATTTCCGTGCCCCGCCAACATGCTGCGTCAGGGGACAATTTCCGACCGTTGGTCGCCGCTCCGGCATAAGCCTGGGACAAGGCTTTACCAAGGTTATCCCCAGAAACCCTCCACAAAACGCTCCGAAAAAGAGTATCGATATAACTGCCGCGAAGGTACTTGTGCACATAAGTTGCGCAGACTGTAACCGGACTGTCATCCGCGCCCCGACCACAGTGGGTGCCTGTACTGAAAATTTAAGTCAATGAAAAACATCGCTTTTTTTTACTGGTGAAAAAATCGTCAGTTTGACTGCGAGCCCCATTCCACAGGGCTTTGCGCGAGTTCAAGGGCGGTTGTCCACTGAGTTATCCACAGCTTCTGTGGATTGTCCCGAGCGCTTGCTCTAGGACGGGCGTGCCGGGTTTTTTTAGGCTTTACCTGTAAGAAAAAAAGAGTAGAGTGGCGCGCCTTCCGATCTGCCCCACAGTGCTTTATGAAGTTTCGCTCCGTATCAGTTTCTGCCACCTCTACACCTCCCAGTGTTACCCCTCCCAAACGCTTTTCGATGCGAGTAGCGGAGTGGTTGCTCGATAGCCCGCGCCTGGGTGAAAACACCAACGTCAAACATTTCGCCGGACGCTTGCTCAAACAGCCAGCCCGCGAAGGTGTGGTGGCCGCGCAAAGTCGTCTCGGCCAGTTGATGTGCCGCGAATGCGGCAATGCCCGCGATCGCCGCATTGGCCAGGACCTGTTGCGCCAGGCCGCGCGAGCAGGGGACCGGCGCGCTCAACGGGAACTGGGACTGGTCGAAGACTGAGCTGTCCAAGTCCTGACGCCTTGGTTACCCTTCAAGCTTTATCTCATCGGCAGGAGTCGCTATGGCTATGGACTTGACCAGCATTTTGCTGGGTCTGGCGGGCGCCGCACTGCCCTTGCTGGTATTGGCCTGGCAAATCCAGCGCCGGGCGAGCGCGGCCCAAGCCGAGGTGGCGTTGCTGGAAGAGCGTCTGGCCATGTCGCTACTGGCGCAGGACGGCTTGAACGCTCAGCTCGAAGCCTGCCGCGATGAAATCGGTGATCTGGGCCAGGCCAACGCCGCCAAGCAGGCAGAGCTGGCCGCCATGCGCCGTGAAATCGAACTGCTACAGATAGAGCGCGACGATGCCCGCGACGCGTCTCACGCCTGGAACATCGAGCGCGCCGGCAAAGATGCCGAGCTGCGGCGCCTGGACGCCCGGGCGGCCTCGCTCACCGCCGAACTGCGTGAGCAGCAGGACAGCCATCAAAAACGCCTCGACGACCTGCAAGGCTCACGAGACGAGCTGCGAGCGCAATTCGCCGAACTGGCGGGCAAGATCTTCGACGAGCGCGAGCAGCGTTTCGCCGAAACCAGTCAGCAGCGCCTGGGCCAGTTGCTCGATCCTTTGAAAGAGCGCATTCAGTCTTTCGAAAAGCGTGTTGAGGAAAGCTATCAGGCCGAAGCCCGCGAACGGTTTTCCCTGGCCAAGGAGTTGGAACGCCTGCAACAGCTGAACCTGCGCCTGAGCGACGAAGCCACCAACCTCACCCGTGCGTTGAAAGGGCAGAAAACCCAAGGCAACTGGGGCGAGTTGATTCTTGAGCGCGTGCTTGAACACGCCGGGCTGGAGAAGGGCCGCGAGTACCAGACCCAGGTCAATCTCAAGGGGCCGGACGGTGAGCGTTTCCAGCCGGACGTGATCATTTATCTGCCGGGCGACAAGCAGGTGGTGGTCGACTCCAAGGTCAGCCTCACGGCCTATCAGCAATATGTGTCGGCCGAAGACGATGCCATCGGCCAGATCGCCATCAAGCAGCACGTGCTGTCGCTGCGCAATCACGTCAAAGGCCTGTCGGGCAAGGATTACAAACGACTCGACGGCTTGCACAGCCTGGATTTTGTCTTGCTCTTCGTGCCGATCGAAGCGGCGTTTTCCGCTGCCTTGCAAGCTGAGCCGACACTGTTTCAGGAAGCCTTCGACCGCAACATCGTCATCGTCAGCCCGACCACGTTGCTGGCGACGCTGCGTGTCATCGACAGCCTGTGGAAGCAAGAGCGCCAGAGCCAGAACGCCCGGGAAATCGCCGAGCGCGCCGGGTGGCTGTACGACAAGTTCGTGTTGTTTATCCAGGACCTGGATGAAGTCGGCAATCGCTTGCAGCAACTGGACAAGGCTTACAGCTCTGCGCGCAACAAGCTGACAGAAGGACGCGGCAATCTGGTCAGTCGCAGTGAGCAGTTGAAATTGCTGGGTGCGCGAGCGAGCAAGAGCTTGCCGGCTGATCTGCTGGAGCGGGCGATGACCGATGTTGATGGATTGGCTGAGTTGCCTGAATAAGTCAAAAGCTTCGCGAGCAAGCCCGCTCCCACAAGGTTTTTGTGTTGTTCAATCGATGTGTGCAACAACTCCGATCCCCTGTGGGAGCGGGCTTGCTCGCGAAGGCGTCAGCACTGCCGCCAAAGAACTCAAGCCTGCCATCACAACGGCAAATGCCGACTCAACAACGCCCGCAACGCCGCCGGTTTCACCGGTTTGGCCAGGTACTCAAGGCCCGCCGCATGGACCTGGGCCACCGTCTCCGGCCGGCCATCGGCACTGATCACCACCCCCGGCACCGGCTCACCCAGTTGGGTGCGCAACCACGCCATCAATTCGGTCCCGGTCTCGCCATGGTCCAGGTGGTAATCCACCAGCGCCAGTTGCGGGCGTACACCGTCCTTCAGCAGCGCCGCGCATTCGTCACGGTTGCGTGCGGTCCAGACCTGGCAACCCCAGCGTGTCAGCAGGCTGTTCATGCCAATCAGGATGCTGTCTTCATTATCGATACACAGCACCTGCGCGCCGCTCATCACATGACCATTAAGCTCGCTGACCTGGGTCGGCGCGACCACTTGAGCCCGCGCCAGCGGCACGCTGACGCTGAATACACTGCCGCGCCCCGGCCAGGACCTAACGCGCAAGGTGTGTCCCAGCACGCGACATAGACCATCGGCAATCGCCAGCCCCAGTCCCAGGCCTTTCTCGGCGCGCGTCTGATGGCTGTCGAGGCGTTTGAATTCTTCGAAAATCACTTGCTGCTTGTCTTCAGGGATTCCCGGTCCTCGGTCCCACACCTCCAGGCACAACTCGCCCTTGCGCCGCCGGACGCCGAGCAGCACGGGTCCTTGGGCGTAGCGGAACGCATTGGTCAGGAAATTCTGCAGGATCCGCCGCAACAGTTTGATGTCGCTGTCGATCCGCAGCGTGCTGCCCCGAACACGGAATTTCAGCCCTTGTTCCTGAGCCAGTGCCTTGAACTCGGCACCGAGCGCATCGAACAATTCGTTGAGCACGAAGGGCTTGGGGTCCGGGTTGATCTTGCCGTTCTCCAGGCGGGAAATGTCCAGCAGATCGCTGATCAGGTCCTCGGCCGAGCGCAACGAGCTGTCGAGGTGATGCACCAGTTTCTGCGCTTCGCTGGACAGGCCATCGTCTTGATGGGAGAGGGCGGCGGAGAACAGGCGTGCGGCATTCAGCGGTTGCATCAAGTCATGGCTGACCGCTGCCAGAAAGCGGGTTTTCGACTGATTGGCCGATTCCGCGGTGCCCTTGGCTTCGGTCAGGGCCACGTTGAGTTGTGACAGCTCGTGGGTCCGTGCGGTGACGCGCTGCTCCAGGCCTTCGTTGGCTTCAGTCAGCGCCTGCTCGGCCTCGCGGAACGCGGTGATGTCAGTGAAACTCATGACGAAACCGCCGCCGGGCATCGGATTACCGATCAGCTCGATCACACGCCCGTTGGGGAACAGTCGTTCAGAGGTGTGGGCACGGCCCTGACGCATCCAGTGCAAGCGGCGGGCGACGTGCACTTCGGCTTCACCGGGGCCGCACAGTCCGCGCTCGGCGTTGTAGCGAATGATGTCGGCAATCGGTCGGCCAAGTCTGATGAGCCCGTCCGGGTAATTGAACAGTTCCAGATAACGCCGGTTCCAGGCCACCAGTTTCAGCGACTGGTCGACCACGCTGATGCCTTGGGTGATGTTTTCGATAGCGCCTTGCAGCAGGGCGCGGTTGAACTGCAGCACTTCCGAGGCTTCGTCGGCGATCCGCACGACATCCTCCAGTTGCATTTCCCGACCTTCGATGGCGGCCTTGACCACCGCGCGCGTCGATGACGCACCGAGTACGCCGGCCAGCAAACGTTCGGTATGGGCGATCCACTCACCGTCGGCGTTCTGGTTCGGGTTGAAGCCTTTGCCTTGGCGGTAGGCAAAACGGATGAAGCTCTGCCGCGCCCGTTCTTCACCGACGAAGCGTGCGGCCAGTTTCAGCAAGTCGTCGATCTGCACCGCGAGCATCGAGCGGGCGCTGGGGCGCGCGCTGATTTCCTGACCGATGAATCGGCCCGCCTGCCAGTGCTCCGACACCCTCGTGCGTGACAGCACCGACACCCAGGCGAACAGCGTGAAGTTAGCTGCCAGCGACAGCACCACGCCTTGGGTCAGCGGGGTGAGCGGCAGGTTCAGCGGGTTGCTGTGCAGCCAGGCCAGCCCCGGGAAACTGCTCAAGGACAAACCGAGGCTGTGGGCCGCGATCGGCAGAATGAGGGTGTAGAACCAGAGGAATGTCCCGGCGGCGAGACCGGCGAACACGCCTCGGCGGTTGGCCTGTTTCCAGTACAGCGCGCCGAGCATGGCCGGGGCCAGTTGGGTCACGGCGGCGAAGGCGATCTGGCCGATGGTTGCCAGGCTCGCGGTCGAGCCGAGCAGGCGGTAACTGACGTAAGCCAGCAACAGAATCACCACGATGCTGACCCGGCGCACCGACAGCATCCACTGGCGGAACACTTCGAACGGTCGCTCGGCATTGTTCCGGCGCAGCAGCCACGGCAGCAACATGTCGTTGGAGACCATGGTCGACAGCGCAACGCTGGCGACGATCACCATGCCGGTCGCCGCCGAGGCGCCACCGATAAAGGCCAGCAGTGCCAGGGCCGGGTGGGCTTGGGCCAGTGGCAGGCTGATGACGAAAGAGTCCGGCAGTACCGAACTGGGCAGCAACATCTGACCGGCGAGGGCGATGGGTACGACGAACAGCGCTGCCAGCGCCAGGTAGGCAGGGAATACCCATTTCGCCAGGCGCAAGTCCTGAGGGTCGATGTTTTCCACCACCGTCACGTGGAACTGCCGGGGCAGGCAGATGATTGCCATCATGGCCACGCCGGTCTGCACCACCATCGACGGCCAGTTGATGGTTTCCTTCCAGTATTCCTCCAGGCGCGGGGCGAGCATGGCCTGGTCAAACAGGTCGTCGAATCCGTCGTACAGGCCGTAAGTAACGAACGCCCCGACCGCGAGAAACGCGAACAGCTTGACCAGCGATTCAAAGGCAATCGCCAGCACCATGCCACGGTGGTGTTCCGTGGCGTCGAGGTTGCGGGTACCGAAGACAATGGTGAACAGCGCCAGCACCAGCGACACGATCAGCGCCGTGTCCTGGGCGCGGGTGCCCATGGCGTCGGCACCGGCGCCGATCAGCAGGTTTACCCCGAGCACGATGCCCTTGAGTTGCAGCGCGATGTAGGGCAACACGCCCACCAGGCAGATCAGCGCCACCACCACCGCCAGCGATTGGGATTTGCCATAGCGGGCGGCGATGAAGTCGGCGATGGAGGTGATGTTCTCCTGTTTGCTGATCATCACCATTTTTTGCAGGACCCACGGCGCGCAGACCAGCAGCAGGATCGGCCCGAGGTAGATCGGCAGGAATGACCAGAGTTGCTCGGCGGCCTGGCCGACGGCGCCAAAGAAGGTCCAGCTGGTGCAATAGACCGCCAGCGACAGGCTGTACACCCACGCGCGCACTCGCGGCGGCAACGGTGTGCTGCGACGGTCGCCGTAAAAGGCGATGGCGAACATGATGGCCATATAGGCCAGGGCGACGGCGGCGATCAGCCCGCTGGACAGCGACATGGGAACTCCCGGCAAAAGACACCCGGGACTCCCGCCCGGTCAGACAGTCTCGCACGATGGCCGGGGTTAGTCAGTGTCGACCAAGGTCGTGGCGTGGTGGGGTGTCGCAGGGTGTTTGTCTGCTGGATTTTTGGCGTTAGTGCTGGCCTCTTCGCGGGCAAGTCGGGCGACCCGACTTGCCCGCGAAGGCGGCCTCACTGACTCAACGCAATCTCGATCAGCTGATGCAGCTCCTCAAGCTCCAACGGCGTCGCCGAAAACAGGATGCGAAACACCGTCGGTGCCGCCACCAGGTTGATCAATCGATCAACACTCGGCTTCGGCTGATCGGGGTAACGGTCCAGAATCGTCTGCAACTGCCCGCCAATGATCGTCGTGCAGTAGACCGGTGTGGTGCTGCATTGCACGTCGCGAAGCATGTTGCGGCCAGGCTCGGAACTCATCTCGTCCAGGTATTGCTCGGCCCAGGCTCGCACGTCACCGCGCAGGCTGCCCGTATTGGTCGGCTCGCTGTCGGGTTGCATGCGCGCCAGCGCGACGTCTGCCAGCAACACCGACAAATCGCCCCAGCGTCGATAAATGGTCGACGGCGTCACCCCCGCGCGCGCAGCGATTTGCGGGACGGTCACGGTCGAGCGGTCCTGCTCTTCAAGCAGATCGCGGACAGCCGAATGAATCGACTCTTGTACCCGTGCGCTTCGACCGCCCGGGCGTAAACCTTCTTTAATAGCCATACGGCGGACCTTAACACAAAGAATTTGCTTTAAGCGCGGGCCAGTAGCACACTCCGCAAAAGCAATAAATTAGCTTTTGCGGAGAGTGCGCATGTCCAGCTCGATATCAAACCGTTCCAGCCTGTGGTTCCTGGCGATCACTTTACTGAGTTTTCTCGCCGCTTCCACTGCGCCGACACCCCTGTACCACTTGTATCAGGAACACCTGCAGTTTTCGGCAGCGACCCTGACCCTGATCTTCGGTGTGTACGCCATCAGCTTGCTCGCCGCGCTGCTCACAGTGGGTTCGCTCTCGGATTACCTGGGACGCAAACCGGTGATTTTCACCGCTGTGGTGCTGAACATGCTGGCGATGCTGCTGTTCATCAATGCCGACAGCGTCGCCTGGTTGATCAGTGCCCGGGTGCTTCAGGGTTTTGCTACCGGGATGGCCACAGCTGCGTTGGGCGCCGCGCTGCTCGACACGGATCGCCAGCAAGGTCCGCTGGTCAATAGCGTCGCACCGCTGCTCGGCATGGCGGCCGGCGCCATGGGGTGCGGCTTGCTGGCCGAGTTTGCGCCACTGCCGCTGCAATTGACCTTTTGGGTGCTGCTCGCGCTGTTCGGGTGGCAGGCGCTGTACGTCTGGCGTCTGCCGGAAAGCGTCAGTGCGCAACCTGGCGCGTTGGCGTCGCTGCGCCCGACCCTGCATGTGCCCATCCAGGCACGGCGTGCGTTGTGGCTGGTGCTGCCGATCAACACCGCCGCTTGGGCGCTCGGTGGTTTTTACGCGTCCCTCGCTCCATCCCTTGTGCGGACGGCCACCGGATCGACTTCCAATCTGATTGGCGGTGCGACAGTCGCCGTGCTGACTGTCACCGGTGCACTGATGATCTACACCTTGCGCAGTCGCCCGGCCGACAAAGTCTTGCGGGTCGGCGCGAGCATTCTGCCCGTCGGTGTGGCGCTGATTTTACTGGCGGTACACGGCGCCAGCCTGCCGTTGTTTTTCATCGGGACGCTGGTCGCCGGATGCGGTTTCGGCGCCAGTTTTCTCGGGTCGTTGCGCAGCGTCGTGCCGCTTGCCTTGCCCCACGAACGGGCCGGATTGATGTCGGCGTTTTATGTGCTCAGCTATCTGGCCTTCTGTCTGCCGTCGTTGCTGGCGGGGAATCTGACACGGGCCTTCGGTCTGGTGGCCACGACCGATGGTTATGGCATGGTGCTGATTGTCCTTTCGCTCGGCGCTCTGCTCGCGTTGATGCGTCGACAGCCAGTCAAAGTCTGTGGCGCCGATGTTCGATGATCGCTAGCCTTGGCAACGCCACTTCTTTCGACGGAACGACCGATGAAGATCATCCGCAGCAAATCCTTCACCGCTGACCGAGCCTGGGGCGCCTTGGATATCGCCAACATGAACGGCATCACCACCCGTTTGCACTGGACCGATCAGCCGTATAAATGGCACGTCAACGATGGGCAGGAAGTGTTCGTCGTGCTCGATGGCCAGGTGCAGATGCGCTATCGCGAAGACGGTGTTGAAAAGGACACGCTGCTCGACATCGGCGACATTTTCTACGCCTCGGTGGGCACCGAACACGTTGCTCATCCACAAGGTGCGGCGAGGATCCTGGTGATCGAGACGGAAGGCAGCGTCTGACGGTATATCTACAAAACAGATAACAGTTAGAGATATTACCCGTTATATAGATATTCGATTCGGATCTACCATGAATTCCACCTCACAAGAGGAGAGGAATTCGCCATGACATGCCCCAACACCACCACACCCGGTTTCAAACCGTTCAGCCATTTGCAGCACCCGCTCGAGGCCATTCGCCAATTCACGCCCAACTGGTTCGCCGCGACCATGGGCACGGGCGTACTGGCATTGGCGCTGGCACAACTGCCCGTCGCCATACCCGGTCTGAACGCGGTGGCCGAAGGTCTCTGGCTGCTCAATATCTGCTTGTTCGTATTATTCACCGCCGCCTACACGGCACGCTGGGTGCTGTTCTTCGATGAGGCTCGACGGATTTTCGGCCACTCCACGGTCTCGATGTTTTTCGGCACCATCCCCATGGGGTTGGCAACCATCATCAATGGCTTCCTGGTGTTCGGTTTGCCGCGCTGGGGCGACGGAGTGATTCATGTCGCCGAGGTGCTGTGGTGGATCGATGTGGTCATGTCGCTGGCCTGCGGCGTGCTGATCCCCTACATGATGTTCACCCGTCAGGAGCACAGCATCGACCAGATGACAGCGGTCTGGCTGTTGCCGGTGGTCGCGGCGGAAGTGGCGGCCGCCAGCGGGGGGTTGTTGGCACCGCACCTGGCCGATGCCCATTCGCAACTGGTGGTACTGACGACCAGCTACGTGCTGTGGGCCTTTTCCCTGCCGGTGGCGTTCAGCATTCTGACGATTCTGTTGCTGCGCATGGCGCTGCATAAACTGCCTCACGAAAACATGGCCGCCTCCAGCTGGCTGGCGCTGGGGCCGATCGGCACCGGGGCGTTGGGCATGTTGCTGCTGGGGGCCGATGCTCCGGCGATCTTCGCGGCCAACGGCTTGCCGGGCATCGGTGAAATTGCGGCTGGGCTGGGCCTGGTGGCCGGGATCACGCTGTGGGGCTTCGGCTTCTGGTGGATGCTGATGGCGGTGCTGATCACCGTGCGTTACCTGCGCGACGGTATCCCGTTCAACCTGGGTTGGTGGGGCTTCACCTTCCCGCTGGGCGTCTATTCTCTGACGACGTTGAAACTGGGCAGCACCTTGAATCTGGCGTTTTTCAGTATCTTTGGCTGCGTGCTGGTGGCGATGCTGGTGGTGATGTGGCTGATCGTCTCCAAACGCACCGTGCAGGGCGCGTGGCGGGGCGAGTTGTTTGTCTCGCCGTGCATTGCAGGATTAAAGAAATAACCGGCAAAGATTAGGTAATGTGTGGCCTGGATCGACGTTCGACATTCCAATAACAAATCCCCAAGCCACTCTTTACCCAATCTCAGGGACACATGGAAGATGAGCCACCCCTCACAGTTCACCTTGCTTCGCACCCGGCGCTTCCTGCCGTTCTTTGTCACGCAGTCCCTCGGGGCGTTCAACGACAACGTCTTCAAGCAGTCGTTGATCCTCGCCATTCTGTACAAACTGACCCTCTCGGGTGACCGTTCGATCTGGGTAAACCTGTGTGCGCTGCTGTTTATCCTGCCGTTCTTTCTGTTCTCGGCGCTGGCCGGGCAGTTTGGGGAAAAGTTCGCCAAGGACGCGCTGATTCGTCTGATCAAGCTTGGCGAAATCGCCATCATGGCGATCGGCGCGGTGGGTTTCCTGTTCGATCACCTGTGGCTGATGCTGGTGGCGTTGTTCGCCATGGGCACGCACTCGGCGCTGTTCGGGCCGGTGAAGTACTCGATCCTGCCCCAGGCCCTGCGTGAAGAAGAGTTGGTGGGTGGCAACGGGCTGGTGGAAATGGGCACGTTTCTGGCGATCCTCGCCGGCACCATCGGCGCCGGGATCATGATGTCGTCCAGTCATTACGCGCCCATCGTGTCCACCGCGATCATCGCTGTCGCGGTGCTCGGCTACCTGGCCAGTCGCAGCATTCCCCGGGCGGCGGCCTCATCGCCGCAAATGCGCCTGAACTGGAACATCTTCAGCCAATCCTGGGCCACATTGAAACTGGGCCTGGGGCAAACGCCTGCGGTGTCGCGTTCCATCGTCGGCAACTCATGGTTCTGGTTTGTCGGGGCGATTTATCTGACGCAGATCCCGGCCTATGCCAAGGAATGGATGCACGGCGACGAGACCGTGGTGACGCTGATTCTGACGGTGTTTTCCGTGGGTATCGCGCTCGGTTCGATGCTCTGCGAGAAACTCTCCGGACGCAAAGTCGAGATCGGACTTGTGCCGTTCGGCTCGTTTGGCCTGACGGTGTTTGGCTTGCTGCTGTGGTGGCATTCCGGCGGTATTCCAGACAGCGTTGACGGCCACGGCTGGATCGAAATCCTTGGGTTTGGCCACACCTGGCTGGTGTTGATCGACATTCTGGGCCTGGGGATTTTTGGCGGTTTCTACATTGTGCCGCTGTATGCGCTGATTCAATCGCGCACCCCCGAGAACGAGCGGGCGCGGGTGATTGCCGCCAACAACATTCTCAACGCACTGTTCATGGTGGTGTCGGCGATTGTCTCGATCGTGCTGCTGAGCATGGTCGAGCTGTCGATCCCGCAGCTGTTTCTGGTGGTGTCGCTGCTGAACATCGGCGTTAACGCCTACATCTTCAGCATCGTGCCTGAGTTCACCATGCGTTTCATGATCTGGCTGCTCAGCCATTCCATGTACCGCGTGGAGCATCGCAATCTGGACCTGATTCCCGAAGAAGGTGCGGCATTACTGGTCTGCAACCATGTTTCGTTTGTGGATGCGTTGCTGATTGGCGGTGCGGTGCGTCGGCCGATTCGCTTTGTCATGTACTACAAGATCTACAACCTGCCGGTGCTGAACTTTATCTTCCGCACGGCGGGGACGATTCCGATTGCGGGGCGCCAGGAAGACATTCAAATCTACGAAAAAGCCTTCACGCGTATCGCTCAATACCTGAAGGACGGTGAGCTGGTGTGCATCTTCCCGGAAGGCAAGTTGACCGCTGACGGGGAGATGAGTGAGTTCAAGGGCGGGCTGGTGCGCATTCTCGAAGAGACGCCGGTGCCGGTGATTCCGCTGGCGTTGCAAGGGTTGTGGGGGAGCTTCTTCAGCCGCGATCCGGGCAAGGGCTTGTTTCGTCGGTTGTGGTCGCGGGTGACGTTGGTGGCAGGGCCGGCGGTGGCAGTTGAGGCGGCGGAACCGGCGAAGTTGCAGGCGATGGTCGGGGATTTGCGTGGGACCGTTAGATAGTTGGCGAGTGTGGGGGCCTCATCGCGGGCAAGCCCGCTCCCACAGGTTTTTTGGCGTGCCACAGATGGCAGGCATAAAACTGAACCCTGTGAGAGCGGGCTTGCCCGCGATAGCGGTAGTGGCCTAGGCGCTGACCTTCAGGCCAATCAACCCGGCAATAATCAACGCCACGCTGGCCAGCCTGAACAGCGCCATGGATTCACCAAACAGAATGATCCCGGCGATCACCGTGCCCACGGCACCCACACCGGTCCAGATCGCATAGGCCGTGCCCAGCGGCAATTCCTTCATGGCAAGGCCGAGCAAGCCAAGGCTGATCGCCATGGCTGCAACGGTCAATGCGGTCGGGATAGGGCGGCTGAACCCGTCGGTGTATTTCAGGCCGACGGCCCAGCCAACTTCGAACAGGCCGGCGAAAAACAGAATGATCCAGGACATGAAAGACCTCCATCGATTGACGGGGTCGTCCCCAGATTAATGACTCGATCGAGCCGCGAGGTCGTCCTCGCGTTGCGCCATAGAGTGCCCATCATTAACCCGGGGATCAAGTTTGCGGATTACTCGGCCGCTTGCTGAGCCGCGGTTTCCCGGTCTTGTTTTTCGCTCATGCGGCGGAAATACGTCGAGAGCAACGCCCCTGAAATGTTGTGCCAGACGCTGAATAACGCGCTAGGCACCGCCGCCAGTGGCGAGAAGTGCGCACTGGCCAGCGCGGCGCCCAAACCGGAGTTCTGCATACCGACTTCCAGCGCCAGGGATTTGCGCTGGGCCAGCGGCAACTTGAACAGGCGCCCGGTGAAGTAACCCAACAGATAACCGAAGCTGTTGTGCAGCATCACCACGGCCATGATCAGCAGGCCCGACTCGGCAATCTTCGCCTGGCTGGCGGCCACTACCGCGGTGACGATGATCACAATGCTCACCACCGAAATCAGCGGCAACACTTCCACCGCATGGCGCACCCGATCGCCCAACAGGCGCTGGGCAACCACACCGAGCACGATCGGCAACAGCACCACTTGCAGGATCGACCAGAACAGCTCCATGAAGGACACCGGCAGCCACGCCGAGGCCAGCAGCCAGATCAGCGCCGGCGTCAGCAGCGGAGCGAGGAGGGTGGTGACGGCGGCGATGGCCACCGACAGCGCCAGGTCACCGCGTGCCAGCCAGGTCATCACGTTCGACGAGGTGCCGCTTGGGCAGCAGCCGACCAGAATCACGCCGACGGCGATTTCCGGCGGCAGGTGAAACGCCTGGCAGAGCAACCACGCCACGCCGGGCATGATCACGAAATGTGCAACCACGCCCAGTGCCACGCGCCACGGATGGCGAGCGACTTCGGCGAAGTCTTCGAGTTTGAGGGTCAGGCCCATGCCGAACATCACCAGGCCCAGCAGCGGCACGATCGCACCTTTGAGGCCGATGAACCACGTCGGCTGCAGAAACGCCACGACGGCGAAAATCAGAACCCAGTAAGCGAAGGTGTTGCCGACAAAACGACTCAATGCAGCGAGGGCGCGCATGGCCTGATCCTTATTTTAAGTACCATCACAAACCAAATGTGGGAGTGAGCCTGCTCGCGATGGCGGGGTGTCAGTCAACTCAATGTTGAATGTCACGCCCTCATCGCGAGCAGGCTCGCTCCCACATTAGTATCACCAGCCTTTAGATCCCTTGCGGAAGCTCTTCACCGCCCAACGCTTCAATCAGCGCCGGCAGGAAGTCGCCGAAGGTCAGCATCATCAAGGTGAAGCTGGCGTCCAGCTGGCCGAGGGCTTCTTCGCCACCGTCCTGTTCCGCCTGGTCTTGCAGCAGGTCTTCGAACTTCAGGCGCTTGACCACCATCTTGTCGTCGAGGACGAAAGACAGCTTGTCTTGCCAGGCCAGTGACAGCTGAGTCACCACTTTGCCGGTGCTCAAGTGCAGCTGGATTTCTTCGCTGGTCAGGTCCTGACGCTTGCAACGCACGATGCCGCCGTCTTCGTGGGTGTCGCGCAGCTCGCACTCGTCCAGCACAAAGAAGTCGTCCGCAGCTTTCTGGGTGGTGACCCATTCGGTCATGGTCGCGGTCGGCGACATTTTCACGGTCAGTGGGCGAACCGGCAGCGTGCCGATCACTTCACGCAGCGTGGACAGCAGGTCTTCAGCGCGTTTCGGGCTGGCCGAGTTGACCAGGATCAGGCCCTGTTTCGGCGCGATGGCGGCGAAGGTCGACGAACGACGGATAAAGGCACGCGGCAGGAACGCCTGGATGATTTCATCCTTGATCTGGTCGCGTTCCTTTTTGTAGACCTTGCGCATTTGTTCGGCTTCGATCTCTTCGACCTTTTCCTTGACGGCGTCACGCACGACGCTGCCCGGCAAGATGCGTTCTTCTTTACGGGCGGAGATCAGCAGGAAGTCGCCGCTGACATGCACCAGGGGTGCATCTTCGCCTTTGCCGAAGGGCGCGACGAAACCGTAAGTGGTCAACTCCTGGCTTGCACATGAACGCGCCAGTTTGGTGGCCAGTGCAGTTTCCAACGCCTCGGCATCAAAAGGCAGATCTTGGGTCAGGCGATAGATAAGCAGGTTTTTGAACCACATGGGGCGAGTCTCTCCTTTATACAAAGGGGGGCATTATTCTCTTAGCGAAGCCATAGGCCAACCCTTCTCTAAGCCTTTGGAAGGCCTGCAAAAATTATTGTAAAAAGTGCTTGCCAGAGGTTGGGTCGCTCCGTAGAATGCGCGCCACACCGAAAGTGAAGGGTGATTAGCTCAGCTGGGAGAGCGTCTGCCTTACAAGCAGAATGTCGGCGGTTCGATCCCGTCATCACCCACCATTCGCTTTAGTGTTACGCGCAGCGGTAGTTCAGTCGGTTAGAATACCGGCCTGTCACGCCGGGGGTCGCGGGTTCGAGTCCCGTCCGCTGCGCCATATTCGGTAACCTGGAACGCTGAACGCCAGGTCACCACGGAAAAGCCCGCTAACGCGGGTTTTTTTCTGTCTGTTGTTCCTGCGGTATGTGTTGTTTCACCGGTTTTCAGATTTTTTTGAAAAAATATCAATTAAATCAACACTTTAAGAAAATCTGTGGCACAATGCGCCCCGC
>NZ_LT607560.1:58552-81086 GCF_900095275.1 Pseudomonas sp. UMAB-40 | reverse complement strand
AAGCAGAATGTCGGCGGTTCGATCCCGTCATCACCCACCACTTACTTTCAACGCTACGCGCAGCGGTAGTTCAGTCGGTTAGAATACCGGCCTGTCACGCCGGGGGTCGCGGGTTCGAGTCCCGTCCGCTGCGCCATATTCGGTAATCTGGAACGCTGAACGCCAGGTCACCACACAGAAAGCCCGCTTGATGCGGGCTTTTTGCTGTCCGGGATTTGGCTTTATTGCTCGGCGTTGCGGCTGTGGCGGTAATCGCTGACCGCTTCATACACCGCCTTGCGCAGGCGGTTGATACCGCCAATCGGTCGATGAGCCTCAAGCCCGAACCACGGGTTGAACGACTGGTTATCGCATTGCACGTTCAGCGCCGGCGTGTCGAAGTCCTGGGCGGGCAGTTTGATCCGCGCCACGGTTTCGAACGGCGCGTCCTTTTCCTTCCACTCGATACTCGTGTCTTCGATCGGCATGTATTGGTCTGCGTCCTGCCGCTGGATCTGCAAGACAAAGCACGCGGGCACCCGATCCGTCGACAATTGCTGATTCAGCGCATTACGTAAAAAATTCGGCAGCTTCTGGTTCTGCGCCGGCAACGTGTAGGCCGGGCAACTGTCAGGGTCTGGCGTCACCCGAAACTTCGCATTGGCGTTACCAAACTTGTAGGGCGAAACCGAAAAGTACGTCGTCTGCGTCGGACTTTCCGGCGCTGGGGAGAGTGTCGCCAAAGCGATAAACAGATGACGAATCTGCCACGTGCGCGGATCCCAACCGGGGTAAAACGCCATCAGCTTCTTGCCATCGGCCTGGGCGGCCACATTCTGACGGTATTCGGCGACATCGCTGACGAAGAAGTTCGGGTGGCTGAACATCACGAAGTCCTGTTCGCCACGGCTTTGTTGATCGGTGAGCAGTTGTTTACCGGGCACGTCGTGCAACTTGATCGCCATGCCCCGGGCGTCACGAATACTGTCGAACTGTGGATAGGCATTGCCGTTGGACAGCCGCATCGTCGCTTGCCAGGTTTTGCCGGGTTCGCTGAACACGCCCTGACGCAGTTCATCCGTCAGATTCGGCAGCACCTGAACCTCGGCCTTCACGCACCCGTGCGCCTTGGCATGCGCATCACGCAGGTAGCGGGTGCTCTCACGATGCTGATCGACGATGCGCACGGCCGTCTGAATGATGTCTTGCGTCATCGCCGCTTCGCCGTTCGGGATCAGTTCTTCAGCGGATACCGGTCCCCGGTGCTGCCAGGCAAACCACGCCGTGGCCAGCGCCCACCCGAGCACTCCCAGGCCCAGTAACCACAACAGGGTTTTGCCGAGGAAGGCACCAAACCACATCCACAGTCTGCTCATGGCAATTGTGCCTCCAGCGGGCCGCCCAACACTTTCAGATACTCCAACAGCGCCCAGCGCTCCTCCGGTTGCAGCAGGCGACCGATGACGCCGTTACCCAGCTTGCCAGCCCGGAATTCGTGGCCGCTGTTGTGATTGCCGGTGATGCGCGTGTCGAACTTGAAGCCATTGGTAAAGGCCTCGGTGCGATAGCCCAGGTGCCTGGGGTCGTACTCGAACGTGCCTTTGAAGAAGGTCGTTGCGCGTTCATCCTGGGGCGAGAGCAGTTGATAGATGCTCGGCACCGACCCGTTGTGCAGAAACGGCGCCGTCGCCCAGACGCCGGCCAAGGGGCGAGCCTTGTAGGCGCGCAATTCACGCACGCCAATCGGCAGGCCGAAGCCATCCATGTCCGAACGCTCGGCCTCGGGGATTTTCGCCTCGCGGTAAGCGCGGTTTCCTACGAGCGCGGTGACGTAGGCCAGGCCTTTGGCTGACGAGAGTTTGCTCATGTCCAGCGGTTCGGCGGGCGGCGGCTGCAACTGCACATCCAGTTTCGCCAGCTCCGCCGGGTCCCATTGCAAGGCGCTCAGGTCGAAGCGATGGTCGGCGATGTTATTGGCCGCGCCGGGGTCTGTGCCGATGTAGTCCACCGGCAGCATTTTCAGGTGTTGCACCCAACGTCCGTTGGTCTGGACCGATCGGGGCACGTGGCAGCCGGCGCAGTTTTCGCTGAACAATTCGCGACCTTTGGCGGCCAGGGGTTTGTCGACAGCGCCGAGCAGCTCCTCTGGCCAGGCCGGTGCTTTGAGCCGTTGCAGGGTTTGTTCGATCTGGTGCAAGTCGCGCAAGCGGACACTCGAGGGATAGCGCTCGTCACCTTTGAGCGGTTGGCCATTGGCGTCGAAGAAATTCAGGGTGGCACCGACGCCCAGCGCTTCGCCGATGTTGCGGGCCATCGGTTGCTGCGCCGAACCGTTCCATTGCACCCAGTCAAAGGTCCACATGTCCCACAGTTGCGGGTAGTCCACCGGCGCATTCGCCACGCGGTAGTTATCAGGTGAAATCGCATCGCCGAAGCTGGCGTTGGCGATCCGCCCGAAGGCGTCGGTGCGGCCGGGACCCTCTTCGGTCGGATAGAGCCCGCGATGGGTGTCGTTCCAGGCCACTTTCACAAACGTATTGAGGGAGGCTTTGAAGTCTTGGCGCAACTGTTGACGGCGAGTTTCGTAGTCCTCGCCCAACACGTTGCGGGCGAAACGTTCGAATTTCCAAGGGTTGTAATACGTCGAGGCCAGACTGGCGACAAGTGCTTGTCCGAAACTGCCGCCCCGTACTGTAGGAACACTGGAAGGCAGGACATGCTGCGCCGAACCGCCGTCGATGCGCACCGCCTGGCCATTGAAGCGCAATTCACCGGTGTGGCAGGCGGCGCAGGTGATGTCGAGGAATTCGTCCTGGCTGCCGGGGTTTTGATGGCGGGCAAACCCCACGGGCAAGTTGTCGGGGTTGCTCGGTGTGTCCTTCTGGTCGGGGTCGATCAGAAAACCAAAGCGTGCGAGATACTCGGGGGCGGCGAAGCGTTGTTCCGAGAAGGGCAGTTCGAGTTCCTTGAACCAGTCGTAGCGCAAGCCTTTGACCTGAGTGCCCTGGGGGGTGAAGTAGTAAGTCTGGCGGTCGGCGGCGCTCCACTGTTCGAGGTAATGCACCTGTTGTGCGGGTGACCAGGTCGGCAGCTTCGGGTTGGCAACGTAGTACAGCACCACGGCCAGGCCCAGCCCCAGCAGCACAGCGAACAACACCAGCACACGGAATAAGAGGCGCAAGATAAACATCCTTGTCGATTTGTAGCTCTCTTATGCCTCAGGGCTTGAGGGGTGGCAAGTGGCCATTACGCCAGATGCTGTGGGTTCCGGTATCCGTCTCTGCGGGCCCAAGATGACAGAAGCTTCATGATCCCAATCCCGAAATGCGTTAAAACACCTGAACTTATCAGAAGTTTCCTGCTCTCATGCCGGTAGCCATTGGTCGTGGCCGCCTGATAAGCTCGCGGCTTTACTCGATTGCCCTTTAGGCGCATGAACAAGGAAATAGCATGAAACAGCATCGGTTGGCGGCGGCGGTGGCCCTGGTTAGCCTGGTACTTGCGGGTTGTGACTCGCAGACCAGCGTAGAGCTGAAAACCCCGGCGCAAAAAGCTTCCTACGGGATTGGCCTGAACATGGGCAAGAGCCTGGCTCAGGAAGGCATGGATGACCTGGACTCCAAAGCCGTAGCCCAAGGCATCGAAGATGCCGTCGGCAAGAAAGAACAGAAGCTGAAGGATGACGAGTTGGTCGAAGCCTTCGCAGCACTGCAGAAACGTGCTGAAGAGCGTATGGCCAAAATGAGCGAAGAGTCGGCAGCCGCCGGCAAGAAATTCCTCGAAGACAACGCCAAGAAAGCCGGTGTCACCACCACTGCTTCGGGCCTGCAATACGAAGTGGTCAAGAAAGCTGATGGCGCACAGCCAAAGCCGACCGACGTAGTGACTGTTCACTACACCGGCAAGCTGACCGACGGCACTACCTTCGACAGCTCCGTCGACCGTGGCAGCCCGATCGATCTGCCGGTTAGCGGCGTGATTCCGGGTTGGGTCGAAGGCCTGCAACTGATGCACGTTGGCGAGAAGTACAAGCTGTACATTCCTAGCGAGCTGGCCTACGGCGCCCAAAGCCCAAGCCCGGCGATTCCAGCCAACTCGGTGCTGGTATTCGACCTGGAACTGCTGGCGATCAAGGATCCAGCAAAAGAAGACGCCGCCAAGTAATCAGCGTCTGCTTCAAGAACAACGCCTCGCTTTATGCGGGGCGTTGTTGCATCTGGCGTTCAGCGAGGGTAAACAAAGCGAACGGATGCTGTACGGTGCAGTCATAGCCATTGAGGACGCCGTGCTAGCCGCGCCGGCGCTCCAAGTCAATGAAATCTTGGGTTTTTTTATGTGAGTAAAAAACGCCCGATCTGAGTTGAGCCCTTATGAAACGGGGCTTTCAGCGGTGAAAAATAGCTCTGTTCACAAGGTTATCCACAATTTGTGTGGATAACATTTCAGCGGGAGGAATGATGAAAGCACCCTGGAATTTTGCTCGTTTCCTGCCACTCGCCGGACGCCTGCTTGCCCGTGGACGCTTGCCGACCCTGCTGTTCGCCGTCGCCAGCAAAGGGGCCAGCCAGGGCAATCGATTGGGCAAACTCAAGGACGATCTGCGCCTGATGCAGGCACTGTGCCTGGCCTACTGGCGGGGCGAATACCGCGCCATCAGCCCGAAGGCGCTGATCTCGGTGGTGGCTGGCCTGATGTACTTCCTCAGCCCGGTGGATGCGATTCCAGACTTCATCCCTGTGTTCGGCATGCTCGATGACATTGCCGTGCTGGCCTGGCTGATGAAAGTCCTCGACGATGAACTCAATGCGTTCCGTGCCTGGCGCAATCGTCAGTTGCCGGAGAAGCTTGCGGTGGTGGAGCGGCTCCCCGATACACCTGAGCAACTTCAGCTTCAAGGCCCGAAAAAAACCTGATTCGATTGAGGATCGTCCTTATATTCATACCCCCCGCGACCGTGACCGCTGTTAGGATTACACTTCTAGGGAAAAGTGCCGACTCGCTAAGTGTCGTTGTCCTACGGGGAAGTCATGGATATTCAGATAATCACACGCGAAGGCGAGCCCGAATATGCGGTTTTGCCGTGGGCTCAGTATCAGGCTCTACTGAAAGCAGCAGGCATCAACGAACAATCGGCGCCCGACTCGCCGGTGCGTCACGCACCATCACCAGACCAGATTCTTCCGGGTCTGGATCAATTACGCAGTTTGCGCGAAGGGAAGGGCATCGCCATTGAGGCGCTGGCCCGCACGGTAGGCATCAGCCCGTCTTATCTGGCCCTGATCGAAAGTGGCGAGCGTCTACCCGACGCTGCGATTCGCCGCAGCCTGGCCTGGGAACTGACGGTGCCAGGGTGGAGGGATGAATCGTGAGCGTACGCATCAGTCGTCAACATTGGGACGGGTTGTTGGGTGAGTTGGATCAGGCCCGCCGTCAGCGCCACCTGCTGACTTATCGAGCCTTGCTGGAACGTTTGCAGTTGCCCACGCCGGCCATGCAAACCCTCACCGCTGCGCTTGAGCATCTGGCCGCGCTGGACGCCAAGGCCGAGCAGCCGCTGCGCAGTTCGCTGGTGATCAGCCAGGGCGCCAGTCGCCTGCCACGCACCGGTTTCTTCGAATGCGTCGAGCGTCTGGGGCGTTTCTCGGGGCCGTCCGACGGCGTTGCTGCCGCCTCGTGGCACGCTTCGGAAGTGGTGCGCGTGTTTGAATACGAATACCCGGAATCGGCGGAGGCCTGAGTGTTCTTGAAACTCAAGGCGCGCGCCAGTTACTGGCTGGCCCGCCGGTTATTTCACTGGTCGTGGTTCGTGCGACAGCCCCGCGGCTGGAGCTGGCTCGAAGGCCAGTTCGCGCGCATGGCCAACCTGGGTGACGTCGGTGCGCAAAGCTTCTATGGCCACATCCTGACCTTCCGTGGCGTCGGCCTTGGGGCTCGTGAGGAAGGTGTTCGATTGCTGCGCCTGGCGGCGTTGGCGGGGGATGGTAAAGCGGCGTATCAGGTGGGGGTGATCAGTTTGGCGGGGACGCCGAGCAAGGCGCCGGACCCCGTGGAAGCGGCGCGGTTTTGGCGGATTGCGGCGCAGGCTGGGCATCCGTTGGCTGAGATGAAGCTTAAAGAGCTGGCGTCTCGCGATGCTGCGAAGTAACCCCATCATTTGTTCGCAGAACATAACGTGGCGTGAGGGAAACCTCTCGCCACGTTTGCGTTTCTGAGCGTTCGTTAATTCGTGGCGACGTATTAGAGAATTGCCTTACACCAACATCGTCCGTTGCTGATTTCTTTCCTGATTGATCCCCCGCAAAGTCCTGCGCGTTTATTGCTGTGTAAATCCATCGGAGATTTCCTTCGAGTTGTGGCGGCTTTCATGAACTGGTGCGCGACGTGTCTCATCGATAGTCTTCTGGCTGTCACTGCAAATTCAGTGACAGGGCGTGGAAGCCCTTCTATCGTTAGGCGCGTCAAGCGCCACCAATTCGGCGTTTTTTCGTCTGTGTTTTATGGTGGCTGTGCGCGGGGCGCTTTCGAGTGCACCGAGTGCCTAACGTCTCGGTCTTCCACACCCGCGTTCAGCCGCCACCTATCGCGTGGAAGTGATTACTGGCGGCTCCAATCCATACGTTAGGAAGTAAACCAATGAAAACACTTACGCCAGATCCGCCTTACACCCCTCTAACGCCTCATCCCGACAACCGCTTCATGGCGCTGACCAGCAACTGCAGCGACATGCCGACCTTGTTCGTCGACACCCACGCGCCGCTCGATATTTTGACCGACGCTGCCCGCTACCGAATCCGAGCCGTCACCCAAGTGCTGGAGAACCTGTCCATGCGCGGTTCGATTGAGTGCGATTCCATGATTCTCAGCGACTTCGCGTTGCTCTGCGCCATTCCGTTGCGTGATGGCTGTGATGTGCTGGATGTGGTTGGGCGGCGGTTGGGCGCGCGGTCAGAAGCGGATTAGTACCAGGGATTTTAGGTGTATGTTCTGGCCTCATCGCGAGCAAGCTCGCTCCCACAGGGTTTGGTGTCGTTCACAATAATTGCGAACGACACAAAAACCTGTGGGAGCGAGCTTGCTCGCGATAGCGTCAGTTCAATCAGCGATGCCCTAGCAGCCATTCCTCCTCTCGCACCGGCACCACCAAACTATCAATCACATACACGCTATACCCCGCCACGTTCTTCGCGTGATGCTTGGCCTGCGATGCCATCTCCGCCAACTGGCTCGCATCGAGTTGTCCACAGGCCTGTGGATGCAAATGCACCACGCCGATCGACAATGACAGCAGCGCAAATTCCTGGCGCACACCCTGGCGATTCGGTGCAATAAAGCAGCCGGCTTCCAGGTGTTCGCTGCGGTAGAAGCGTCGGCACTGGCTCTGGAAGTCGTCCAGCAACTGGTTCAAACGTTTGCGCCAGTCTTCCGGGCCGAGCACCAGCAGAAAGTCATCGCCGCCGATATGGCCGACGAAGTCGCGGGCCGGATCGACGCGATCGTTCAGGCATTGCGCCAGGCACAGCAGGACTTCATCCCCACGGCCGTAGCCGTAGATGTCATTGAAGGGTTTGAAACTGTCGATGTCGACGTAGCAGATCACCGATTCCCGCTCCTGTTGCAACAGCCGCGTCAGGCATTGCTGGATGGGCACGTTGCCCGGCAACAGGGTCAGCGGGTTGGCGTAGCGGGCCTGCTGAATTTTCAGTTCGGTAATCAACTTCAGCACATCGATCACCCGGCCCAATCCCAGATAGCCGCCGTTGAGGGTGATGATGAAGTCTTCCTCGATGCGTTGCCGTGCGCGGCTGGTGATCAAGCGGCTGACTTGTTGCAGCGACTGGCTCATCTCCACGGCGAGGAAGTCGTCGTTCATCAGCCGGCTGATTGGCTTGCGTGCGAACAGATCGGTCGCAAAGGGCTTGAGCAGCGCGTCCGAGAGCGAATGTCGATGGACGATGCCGCAGGGGTGGCCTTGCTCGTCGAGTACCGCCAGTGAGTTCAGGTTGGCCTGGCGGCGGAAGGCTTCCAGCACCGTGGCCGTCGGTGTGTCCCGGGCCACGGCCGGTTGGTCGTTGAGCAAGGCGCTGAGGTCGCTGCCTTCGTCATTCAGCGCCACGGCGGTGCTGTCGTGTTTTGGCATCAAGGATCGCGCCTCGCGCGGTGGATGCTCTTGAGGCCGACACAGCAAGTAGCCTTGCACCAGATCGACGCCCATCTCCGTCAGCACCGCGAGCTCTTCCGGCAGTTCGATCCCTTCGGCGATCACCTGAGCCCGCGAGGCTTTGGCGATTTGCAGGATCGAGCCGACGAACTCACGCTTGAGCGCGTCCTGATGGATGCCGTCGATGAAATGCCGGTCAATCTTCACGTAGTCCGGACGAAGTTCAGACCACAAGCGCAAACTTGAATAACCGGCGCCCAAATCATCCAGCGCAATGGAAAAGCCCATCGCCCGGTAGTGATGCAGGGCGTTTTGCAGCAACTGGAAATCGTCGGTCGGGGTCTGTTCGGTGAGTTCGATCACCACCTGGCTCGGCGGGATGCCGAAGTCCTGCAGCAATTGCAGGGTCCGACCCGGTTGATGGGCGGCTTCCAGCAGGGATTCAGGAGAGACGTTGAGAAACAGTTTGCCGGGCAGCTGTTGTTCATTGAAGCGTCGGCAGGCACTTTCACGGCAGGCGATTTCCAGCTCGCTCAAGCGACCAGCCTGGCGGGCGACCGCGAACAATGCGATGGGGGAGTGCAGCGGGCTGTTTGATGGGCCGCGAGTGAGGGCTTCGTAGCCGACAATGCGTCGCTCAGAGACGGAAATGATCGGCTGGAACAGGCTGTGCAAACCGCTTTGAGCCAGAATGGAACTCAAGGCACTCAGCTGTTCAGTGGTGGTCATGGCGATCTCTGGCGATAAAAAAAGGACTGGGAGCCATGAGCTCCCAGTCCTTTATTTCACGACAGAATGATGACTGTTTGATGACGCTCCGGGGAGCGTCAGCATTAAATTGCCATCATTTTAGTGCTTGGCGACCGCGGTGTTGAGTTTCAGGTAGTCCAACAGAATCCGCCCGGTCTCGCTCAAGTAGGCATCGTCTTCTGGCTTGGTCTTGTCCGGCTCGGCCGCGATGGCGTCTTCGTCTTCTTTCTTCAGCTCTTTGAGCGGCTCTTCGCCCTTGGCCTTGCGACGGATGTTTTCCATCACCAGTTGCTTGGCTTCGATATCGGCGTGTTGCGCACGACGATCGGCTTCATTGAGGCTGACGGTTTTTTCCGCCATCAGCTTCTGGGCCAGGGCCAGCTTGTCGCGGATGAACACGAACTCCGCATCCTTGGTCGAACGCAAGTCATGCTCGGATTTGAGCTGCGCGATGTAAGGTTTGAACGGGTCGACCGCCGGCTTGATGGCCGCGCGGATGGTGTCCCACGGCATGGCTTCCGGCAGGGCACTTTCGCCGATTTCCTTGGTGTCGATGATCGACGGGTAGTCGATGTCCGGCAGTACGCCCTGATGCTGGGTGCTCTGGCCCGAAACCCGGTAGAACTTGGCCAGGGTCAGTTTCAGTTCGCCATGGTTCAGCGGCTGAATGGTCTGCACGGTGCCTTTGCCGAAGGTCTGGCCACCGATGATCAGCGCACGGTGATAGTCCTGCATGGCGCCGGCAAAAATCTCCGAAGCCGAGGCCGACAAGCGGTTGACCAGCAACGCCATCGGGCCTTTGTAGAACGCACCCGGGTTTTCATCTTCCAGCACATCGACCCGGCCGTCGGCATTACGCACCAGCACGGTAGGACCTTTGTCGATGAACAGACTGGTCAGCTCGGTGGCTTCCTGCAAGGAGCCGCCGCCGTTGTTGCGCAAGTCGATGACCACGCCGTCGACCTTGTCTTTCTGCAGCTCGGTCAGCAATTTCTTGACGTCGCGAGTGGTGCTCTTGTAGTCCGGATCGCCCGCACGGAACGCCTTGAAGTCGAGGTAGAAGGCCGGGATCTCGATGACGCCGAGCTTGTAGTCCTTGCCATCCTGTTTCAGGTTGAGGACCGACTTCTTCACCGCCTGGTCTTCAAGCTTCACCGCTTCACGGGTGATCGGCACGATTTTGCTCGTCTGGTCGTTCGGCGCATTGCTGGCCGGAATCACTTCCAGGCGCACCACGGTGCCTTTCGGACCACGGATCAGCTTGACCACTTCGTCCAGGCGCCAGCCAACCACGTCGACCATCTCTTTGTTGCCTTGGGCAACGCCGATGATCTTGTCAGCCGGTGCAACCTGCTTGGTCTTGTCGGCCGGGCCGGCAGGCACCAGGCGCACGACTTTCACCTGATCGTTATCGCTCTGCAACACGGCGCCGATGCCCTCGAGGGACAGGCTCATGTTGATGTCGAAGTTTTCCGCGTTATCCGGCGACAGATAGTTGGTGTGCGGGTCGTAGGACATGGCGAAGGTGTTGATGTACGCCTGGAAGATGTCTTCCGCACGGGTCTGGTCCAGGCGCGCCAACTGGTTCTTGTAGCGCTTGGTCAGGGTTTCCTGAATCTGTTTGGAATCCTTGCCCGCGATCTTCTGCCGCAAGACTTCGTCCTTGACGCGTTTGCGCCACAGGTCGTCGAGTTCTGCGGTGGACTTGAGCCAAGGGGCGTCCTTGCGATCGATCAGCAAGGTTTCCTTGGTGGTGAAGTCGATTTTGTCGACGCCCTTGTTCAGCTCGGCAAGGGCAAAGTCCAGACGCGCTTTGACGCGGTCCAGGTAGCGCTTGTAGATGGTGAACCCGGCGTTGAGGTCGCCGCTTTTGAGGAAGTCGTCGAACTGGGTCTTCCACTTGTCGAATTCGGCAATGTCGCTGGCCATGAAGTAGCTGCGCGACGGATCCAGCAGCTTGAGGTAGCTGTCATAGATGATCACGGAGCGCGCGTCATCGAGCGGCGGCTTGCTGTAGTGATGGCGCTTGAGCAGTTCGACGACGTTCAGGCTGGCGATTACTTCGTCACGATCAGGCTGAAGCTTGTCCCAGCTATTGGCTGCGAATGTATTGCTCGACATCGGCAACAGGCCGATACCGATGAATAGGGCTAGGGCGGTGCTGGGGAAAAAATGCTTCATGCTGATTCGACGCGGGGACAATTGATCACGCATATTAGGCCGTCTTTGAAGTCGCCGGTTCCACAAAGGGCCGGTCACATAATGCAAGAAAGCCCGGCGCTACAGCTACGGGCTCAGTCCAGACTCACTATGGAGGCACTGTGAAAGCATTGCAAGGCGTGGAAGGTCAAGTGGAGTGGGTTGAAGAGCCCAGTCCTACATGCGATGTAGGACAAGTTCGTATTCGAGTGGCGGCGGCGGGCCTCAATCGCGCCGATTTGTTACAGAAAGCGGGGCTTTATCCGCCACCGCCGGGAGCCAGTCAGGTACTGGGTCTTGAGTGTTCAGGGGTGATCAGCGAGGTCGGCCCGGGCTCGTCCTGGCAGGTCGGCGATCGGGTCTGCGCCTTGCTGGCCGGGGGCGGGATGGCCGAGGAGGTAGTTGTCGACGGACGGCATGTGCTCCCGGTCCCCGAAGGTTTGTCCCTGGCCGAGGCGGCAGCGTTGCCGGAAGTGTACGCGACCGTCTGGCTGAATTTGTTTCAACTGGCTTCGCTCAAACCGGGTGAGAAAGTTCTTTTGCACGCCGGAGCAAGTGGAATCGGTTCAGCGGCCATTCAGCTATGTAAAGCCTTTGGCAACCCGTGCTGGGTCACCGTCGGTTCTGCCGAGCGTCTGGCTTATTGCGAAGCGCTGGGTGCGCAGGGAGGTGTGGTGCGCTCGGGCGACCTGGACAGCCTGCGTGACCTGGGGCCGTTCGATGTGATTCTCGACCCGGTGGGCGGCAATTACGCCGCACTGAACCTGAAAATGCTGGCCCTGGATGGTCGCTGGGTGCTGATCGGCTTGATGGGCGGTCGTGAAGCGAACCTGGATCTGGCGCAGGTTCTGGCCAAGCGCGTGCAACTGCTGGGCTCGACCTTGCGCAGCCGCGATGAGCAGTTCAAGGCGGATTTGTTCAGTGATTTGAGCCAGCAGGTGTGGCCGTTGTTTGCTGAAGGGCGGTTGAGTCCGCAGTTGGCGAAGACCTACCCGATCAAGGACGCCGAAGCGGCGTTTGCGGAGTTGGCGAGTAATAAGGTGGCGGGGAAGCTGGTGTTGATCATCGACCCAAGCCTGACCTGATCCCCGGCTAAACGAAATCCTTGTGGGAGCGTGGCTTGCCCGCGATTCAGGCGGCGCGGTGTGTCAGTCAGACCGCGTCATCGTTCATCGCGGGCAAGCCACGCTCCCACAGGTACGGCGTAATTCTTGAGAGAGCGGTTACTTCCAGATATGGATCGGCCAACCGGCCTTTTCCGCATGCTCAAGCAGCACCGGATCCGGATTCACCACGTGTGGAAAATCCACCTTCAACAGCAGCGGTAGATCGTTACGCGAGTCGGAATAGAAACTCGCGCCTTCCAGGTTTTCCTCTTCCGCGTCCAGCCACTCCAGCAACCGGACGATCTTGCCTTCGCGGTAGGTCAGGGTGCCGACGGTGTGGCCGCTGTAAACGCCGTGCGCCACTTCCAGTTCGATACCGAGAATCTCGTCGATGCCCAAACGATCGGCAATCGGTCTGACCAGGTGCGTGCCCGACGCCGAGATCACCAGAATCCGGTCTCCGGCCTTGCGATGGGCCGCAATCGCTTTGGTGGCGTCACTGAAGATGATCGGCTCGATGAAGTCTTCCACCCAGGGCCCGACCAGATGGTCGACCTCTTCCGGTGTGCGCCCGATCATCGGCTCCAGGCTGAAGGTCATGTAATCCTCCATCCGCAGCTTGCCGTGGCTGTAGGCGTCCATCAGTTCGTTGTTCTGACGCATGAACGACTCGGGATCGACCCAGCCCAGGCGGCCCATTTGCTCGCTCCAGAGGGTGGCGCAGTCGCCGTGGATCAGGGTTTCGTCCAGATCAAAAATTGCCAGGGCCATCAGTGCAGTTCTCTCTTCGACATCAACAAAGGCATCAGGCTACCTCACACAGGGCAGTCGGATCGATGGAAAGTGCCAGGCGCTGACCATCGGGGTGCAGATCGGCCGCCGAGCGGTTCAGCACATCCACCACCAATTCCACGCCCCGGGCTTCGACCCGATAGCGAATCACGTTGCCCAGCAAACTGTGGCTGCGCACTTGCGCATCAAGCTCGCCATTGAGGCTCAGCTCGATGGCTTCCGGGCGAATGGCAATGCGGTGGTTGATCGGCCGTTGCAGCAGTTTCGAGGCGCTGTCGGCGTCCAGCAGGTTGTAGTTGCCGATGAAACCGGCGGCAAACACATCCACGGGCGCGGTGTAGAGGGTTTCGGCGTCGCCGCTCTGTACGATCTTTCCCTGATTCATCAGGAAAATCCGGTCGGACATGGTCAGCGCTTCTTCCTGATCGTGTGTGACGAAAATCGTGGTCAGGCCGAGTTCACGCTGGATCTGACGGATCTGTTCGCGCAAGTGCTTGCGAATCCGCGCGTCGAGGGCCGACAGCGGTTCGTCCAGCAACAACAGCCGCGGACGGGTAACTAATGATCGGGCGAGGGCCACGCGCTGGCACTGGCCGCCCGACAATTGATGCGGATAACGGGCGGCGAAGTCATTGAGCTCCACCAGTTTCAGTACTTCGGCGACACGCTTCTGGCTGTCGTCGGCGTTGACCTTTTGCATGCGCAGACCGAAGGCGATGTTCTGCTCCACGGTCATGTTGGGGAACAGTGCATAACTCTGGAACACCATGCCAATCCCGCGTTTCTGTGGGCTCATCGGCACCAGATCGACGCCCTCCAGCAGAATCTTGCCGCCATCCACCGACGTCAGGCCGGCGATGCAACGCAACAGCGTGGACTTGCCGCAACCGGACGGGCCGAGGAGGGTGACGAACTCACCTTTCTGGATTTCGCAGTTGATGTCGCTGAAGACGGTGGTGCCCGCGTAATTTTTTTGAAGATGTTGGACGCTGACATAGCTCATTCGCTTTTGTCCTTGTTCAAGATATTGGCCGCCCAGGTCAGAACCAGCACAAAGAAGAAGTAGGAAATCACCAGCGCACTGGTGAAGTGGCCGCTGCTGTTACGCATGTTGTTGAGGTAGACCTGCAAGGTTTCGTAGCGGGTGCCGACCAGGATGTTGGCAAACACGAATTCACCGAACAGGAACGAGAACGACAGCAGCAATGCCACCATCAAACCCTTGCGCAGGTTCGGCAGCACCACCAGGAATGCGGCTTGCCAGGTGCTGGCGCCGAGCAGTTGCGCGGCGTCCATCAGGTCGCGCAGGTTGATCGCTTGCAGGTTGTTGGTGATCGCCCGGTACATGAACGGCAGTGCGATGGTGAAGTAGCAGCCGATCAGAATCCACGGCGTACCGACCATCGCAAACGGCCCGGAACCGTAGAGCTGCAGCAGCCCCACCGAGGACACCACCGGCGGCACCGCGAAGGGCAGCAGGATCAGGATGTTCATCAGCGCATCCAGTTTGGGGAAGTGGTAATGCACCACGAACAGCAGCGGAAGAATCAGCACCACCGACAGAATCAGCGCGCCGACGCAGACCAGCAGCGACTGCCCGAAGGCATTTAGGAAGCGCGGATCGCTCCACAGCTGGATGTACCACTTGAAGGTAAAGCCGCTGGGCAGAATGGTCGCCGACCAGCTGCTGGCGATCGAGTAGATCAACGTCCCGGCCAGCGGCAACAACAGAATGGCAAACAGCACGTACACCACCACCCGGTGATAGACACCGACGGGGCCCAGTTCAGCGCGAGACATGGTAGCTCCTCTTCAACAGCAGCTGATGCACGATGGTCACCAGGGTCATCAACGCCACGAGCACCACGGCCAGGGCGCTGGCCAGGTTCGGATCCAGGGAAATGTCGCCGGACACCATCGCCGCGATGCGGATCGGCAGCACGTTGAAGTTACCGGTGGTCAGCGCGTAGACCGTGGCGTAGGCGCCAAGCGCGTTGGCCAGCAAGATCACGAAAGTGCCGAGCAGCGCAGGGGTCAGCACCGGCAAACCGATGTGGCGCCAGTACTGCCAGCCGTTGGCGCCAAGCAATTCGGCGGACTCACGCCAGTCTTCGCGCAAGGCGTCGAAAGCCGGGTAGAGCAGCAGCACGCCCAATGGAATCTGGAAGTAGGTGTAGAGAATGATCAGCCCGGTCTTCGAATACAGGTTGAAGTCCTGAATGATTCCGGCCTGCTTGAGCATGATGGTGAAGCTGCCGTTGAAGCCCAGCAAAATGATGAAGGCAAAGGCCAGGGGCACGCCGGCGAAGTTGCTGGTCATGTTGGCGAAGGCGTTGACGAAGTTACGCAGTTTCGAGTCGACCCGGCGCAGGGAATAGGCGCCGAGCACCGCGATGATGATGCCGAATACGCTGGACCAGAAACTGATTTCGAGGCTGTACTGGATCGCCTGCAAATAGAATTTCGAATTGAAGATCTTGGTGAAGTTGGCCAGGCCCCAACCGAACTCTTCCGATTGCAGGCTGTTGATCATCACCCAGACCAGCGGCGCGATCTCGAACACGATAAAAAACAGTGCAAAAGGCACCAGACACAATGCTGCCAGCCATTTACCACGGGTCATGGCGTTCACTTGAGCAGCTCCCGGCAGACAGGTTTGTCGTGGGCCACGCCCAGCAGTTCGCAGACCGTGCCACAGATGTCCGTCTGTTTTGGCGCGGCGCGGGTGTTGAAGCTGAAGGCATCGCCCAGGACAAACAGCGGTACTTCGCGTTCTTCCGGCAGCAGGCCGTTGTGCGAGCGGTCGTTGTTCATGCCATGGTCGGCGGTCACCAGCACCTGATAACCGGCGTCGAGCCAGGCTTGCAGGTAGTCGGCCAGAATAATGTCCACCGAGCGGGCGCTGTTGCGGTATTGCGGGGTGTCGAGGCCGTGCTTGTGCCCGGCGTCGTCGATGTTCATGGGGTGGATCAACAAAAAATTGGGCGCATGGCGTAGACGCAGGTTTTCGGCGTCGGCGAACAGGTGCGAATCCGGGTAGTGATCGTTCCAGTAGAAGTGACCGTGCTGGATCGGCAGGTCGGGGCTGTCGGTGTGACGATCCCGTGCGGCCACGAACGGCGAGCGGTTATACAACTCGCTGACCCAGTGATAGGCCGCGGCGGCCGTGGTCAGGCCGGCATCCGTGGCGTAGTGATAAATGCTGCGCTGGTTGGACAGGCGCGAGACGTTGTTATGGACGATGCCGCTCTCGATGGGCGGGACGCCGGTGAGGATGCATTCGTAAAGCGGTCGGGACAGGGCCGGCAGTTCGCACTCCAGTTTGTAGAGTGCCGCGCGTCCTGCGCCGACGTAAGCCTGCAGGTGCCCCAAGGCGTGGCGCGCGACCTCAAAGTTGAGGCCGTCGAGCACGACAAGGATGACGTTGTGCTTCATAGGGGCAAAACTCCGCGAAACATTGGATATCGTGAAAACCTGTAGGAGCGAGGCTTGCCCGCGAAGAGGGATTTGCATTCAACAATGATGTTGGCTGACCGTCCGCCATCGCGAGCAAGCTTCGCTCCTACAGATGAAGCATTACTTCATTTCGACGAGGACTTCTTCGTTCCACTTCTGCGGCAAAGCCTTGGAAGTCTTTTCCCACGCATCCGCGTCTTTGATCGGCGTGACCTTTTTGTACTGCTCGTTAGGCAGCAACTTGGCCTGCACGTCTGCCGGCAGCTTGATGTGCTCGGCGCGGATCGGACGGGCGTTGCCTTTCGCCAGGTTGATCTGGCCGGCATCGCTGAAGATGTATTCGCGGGTCAGTTTGGCGGCGTTCGGGTTCTTCGCGTATTTGTTGATGATGGTGGTGTAACCGGAAATCACCGAGCCGTCGGAGGGGATCAGCACCACGTAATCGTCCGGGTTCGCCATCTTGGCCTTGTAGCTCAGGCCGTTGAAGTCCCAGACCACGCCGACTTCGATTTCACCCTTTTCCATCGTGGCGATGGTCGGGTTGGCCATGGACAGGCGGCCCTGCTTGGCGATATCTGCGAACAGCAACAGCGCTGGCTGCAGGTTCTTCTCATCGCCACCGTTGGCCAGTGCCGCGGCCAGTACACCGTTGGCGGCCTGGGCGGCGGTGCTCACATCACCGATCGAAACTTTGTATTTGCCGGTTTTCAGGTCAGCCCATTTGGTCGGGGCTTCGGAGCCGTGCAGCAGCTTCTTGTTGATGATGAACGCGATGGTTCCGGTGTACGCCAGTGCCCAGTTGCCGTCCTTGTCTTTGGCCCAGTCCGGGACCTGATCCCAGGTGCTTGGTTTGTAAGGTTGCACCACGCCCTGTTTGACCGCGATCGGTCCGAAGGCTGCGCCGACGTCGCCGATATCGGCGCTGGCGTTGTCTTTCTCGGCGGCGAACTTGGCGATTTCCTGCGCCGAGCTCATGTCGGTGTCGATGTGTTTCAGGCCGTAAGTCTTGGCCAGGTCTTCCCAGGTGCCTTTCCAGTTGGCCCAGTCATCGGGCATGCCGACGCTATTGACCGCGCCTTCCGCTTTCGCAGCGGCTTCCAGGGTTTTTAAATCATCAGCGGCCATGACGGCGGTGCACATGGCAATGGTCGAGCCTAACAATGATGCCAGGAAAAGCTTTTTCATCCGAAGCTCCTTTGGGCGTTTTCAACGCTGCGATTGCGGTTGTGTTGGTCTAGGTCAGCAATACCTGAGCCAATTTAGGCGCCGCTGATGACATTTTGATGTCGACGATCGGTCGGCCTACATTTTTCGAGCGGTAATGCTCAGGCTTGCGAGTAAGCATAGACCATGGCTAAAGGGCTGATACGAAAGGACTTGGCCGTGAATTTGCAGGTGTCTGGCGCAACCGTTCGGCGGCTTTGTCATCTGCCAGTCACACGCAGTGCCTAGGCTTGCAGGAAGTTGATGGAGCCGGTTTGAATCACGGTTCTGCCCCGAAACAGTGCTGGTCTAGTCCAGATAGGTAACGTTGATGCGCATCGAGACAACCAAAGCGGTGACAGCCATCGGGCAGGTTCTGCAAGAACAGCTCGACCACGGCCTGTTGGCGCCCGGGAGCAAACTGCCGGCCGAGCGCAAGCTCAGTGAGTTGTTCGGTACCACGCGTATCACTGTGCGTGAAGCCTTGTTGCAACTGGAGGCCCAGGGGCAGATTTATCGCGAGGAGCGCCGTGGCTGGTTCGTGTCGCCGCCGCGCCTGGCTTACAACTTGATGCAACGCAGTCACTTTCACGCGATGGTCAGTGCGCAGGGGCGGGTGCCGTCGACCGAGGTGATTTCGGCGCGGTTGCAACCGGCGTCGGCTGCGGTGTGCGCGTGGTTGCAGTTGCCGGCGTTGTCCAGCGTGATTCAGATCTGCCGGGCGCGGCGCATTGATGAGCGGCTGGTGCTCTATGTGGAGCACTATCTGAATCCGCAGTACTTTCCGGGGATTCTGGCGTTCGATCTGAACCAGTCGATCACCGAGCTGTACGCCAGGCATTACGACCTGCATTACGGGCGGGTGCGGTTCGAGATCGTACCGACGGCGTTGTCGGTGGATGCGGCGGCTGCGTTACGGGTGTCGGTGGGGAGCCCGGGGTTGCGGATTGCCCGGGTCAATTACGACCAGCATGAGCGGCTGATCGATTGTGACCTGGAGTTTTGGCGGCATGATGCGATTCATGTCGGCGTTGATGTGGTTTGACGGGCGTGGTTTGTTTGTATGACCGTGTCGACCCCATCGCGGGCCAGCCCGCTCCCACAGGGGACGGTGCTGTATCTACAAACGCATAGCCTTGTCGGAGCGGGCTTGCCCGCGATGGGGCCCTGACAGCCACCCTGTAATCAAGTAGCGGACACATCCTTCTGCGGCCCACCACCCGCCGTGATGACTTGCACACTCATCCGCGGTGTCGCCAGGTCCATTCCGGCCTCATCCAGATGCCGCTTCAGCGACAGATTGAACGCCCGTGAAACTTCCCACTGCTTGATCGGCGCGGTCTTGAACCTCGCCCGAAGAATCGCATTGCCCGACTCGAAACTCTCGACCCCCTGAATCTCCAGTGGCGACCAGATATTGCGCCGTTGCAGCGGGTCACTGCGCATTTTCTGGCCGACTTCGCGCATCAGTTTGATCGCCTCGTCGATGTCCATGCTGGCGGGCACCGCCACCCGGAAGATCGCGTAGCCGAATTCCCGCGAGTAGTTCTTGATGCTTTTGATTTCGCTGAACGGAATGGTATGCACGATGCCGTCGATGTCCCGCAGGCGAACGGTGCGGATCGTCAGGCCTTCGACGGTGCCAAGGTGGCCGCCGACATCCACGTAGTCATCGATGGCCAGGGAGTCTTCGATGATGATGAACAGGCCGGTGATCAAGTCCGCGACCAGCGACTGCGCACCGAAACCGATGGCCAGGCCGATCACGCCGGCACCGGCCAGCAGTGGCGTGACGTTCATGCCCATGTTCGCCAGCGCGACGATCAACGCAATGATGAAGATCGCCACGAACAGCACGTTGCGAATCAGCGGCATCATCGTCTGTGCGCGGGCGTTGGCCAGTCCTTTGCGCGAGCGGGTGAGGGCGTGGTGCACTGCGGTGTCGCTGAGGATCCAGATCAGCCAGGCAAAAATCAGCGTACCGGCGAGGCTGAACAGTTTGACGCTGACTTCATGGCCTTCGCCCTCGGTGAACGCGATCAGCGACATGCCCCAGACCCGCAGGCCCAGTTCGATGAAGACCAGCCAGACCACGAGATGGGCGAGGGTGTAGAAGAAACTTTTCAGACGCTCCGAATACAGCGCATGACGCTTCACACCCTTTTGCGGTTTAAGCGAATGACGACGAACCAGGCCGTTGATGACCATGCACAACACCAGCAACACGGTGCAAATCAGCGCCTGGCGCAGTGCGGTGCTGGTGTCGCCGGCCGAGACGAAGGTGGCGAACAGCGAGATGGCCACCAACACCAGGGCCGGCACGTACCAGAAGGTGCCGAGAATATCGATGGTGTCGCTGAGCGCGCGGCGCGTCAGGCGTCGGGACAACGGCTGGTTGCGGATCAGGTGGGCGATCGGCCGGCGGAAACGCAGGATGAACAGCCCGGTGGACAGCGCTGCCAGGACGTTGGCGACGGTGGCGGCGGTGTGGGCCAGGTGACTGCCCAGACTGGCGACCAGGCGCGGGTCGCTCAGCGCTTCACCGAACGCCGCGAAACTGCCGATCAGCCACAACGGCCGAAAGGCTTGATGGCGCAGGATGTACAAGGCGCGATGGCGATGCGGGCCGTCGAGCACGGAAAACGCGATCACGCAGATCGCCGAGAAACAGGTGCCGACCACCAATGCATAAGCCAGCACCATGGCCAGGCTTTTGCCCAGTGACGAGGGCAGGGCGTAGCTCATGTAGACCGTCATGACCAAGGCAATCAGCCACGGCCCGAGTTTGCGCAGGGCGAAGCGCAACATGTCGAGAGCCTTGGGGTGTTGCGGCAATTCTTCGGTCAGGCCGAAGCGCATGCGCACCCGGTGACTGACCCAGATCAGCGCAGCGGCCAGCAGGCTCCAGACCATCAGAATCATGGCGAAGGCAAAGATGATCGGCAGCCATTCGTTGGCCGGCAGCATTAGCGCGGTCAGTTCGTCTTTGGCCAGGTCAAACTCTTCGGACCAGCGCGTGAGGGGACTGTCGGCCCCGGAAAACTGCTTTTCGAAGCTGGCCAGTGTGCCGCCGATCAGGCCGAGTACACCTTCTTCGGTGGCCGGCTGCGCCTTTTTGGTGACGTCGCGCAGCTTTTTCAGGTCCGCCAGCAGTTTGCTCCGCTGCTGATCGTTCTCCAGCGACTTGATGACTTCGTCCAGCGATTGGCCTAGCGGTTCCTGCGCTTCTGGCTGGGTCTTGGCCGAACTGTTGAGCAAGCCCGGTAAACCGACCGCCTGGGCAGGCGCCATCGGCAGCAGCGTCATCAGGCAGACAAGGAAAAAACACGGCAGAGCGAAAAGACGAGCGAACACTAGGCGGTCAACCTCGGGATGAACAGATCGGCCGAGTGTACGAGCCCGTCAAAATCAATGCGAGCCAGGGGGAGGATTTATTCGTTGAGTTTGGCGAGGATCTTGAACACCACGGTGGCGAGGATCGTCAGCATGCCGATCCACATGGCAAACACACCGGCATTTTTGTCACGGAAGTTGAAGCCGATTGCCAGCAAGATCATCCCGGCGAGAATGGGGATCAGCATGGCGTGGAATGAAGACATCGAGATCATGGGTGACTGCCTTGTCGGAAGGGATATTTAAAGTCTAGGTGGCTTTTGGGCGACCGGTGGTGATGCGTGTCAGAAGTGAGCCTGTTGTCGGTTCGATTGCCATCGCGGGCAAGCCCGCTCCCACAGGGTTTCGCATTAACCTGTGGGAGCGGGCTTGCCCGCGATGCTTTTCAGGAATTACGGCAATTCCTGGCAGGCGTAGAACGCGCTCAGCACTTTGACCAGGTGGGCCAGGTCGTGGCTGCCGCACAGTTCGCGGATCGAGTGCATGGCGAACGTCGGCAGGCCGATATCCACGGTGCGCACGCCCAGGTGGCTGGCGGTGATCGGGCCGATCGTCGAGCCGCAGCCCATGTCGCTGCGCACCACGAAGCTTTGCACCGGCACTTCTTCGGCCATGCACAGATGGCGGAAGAACCCGGCGGTTTCGCTGTTGGTGGCGTAGCGCTGGTTGCTGTTGACCTTGATTACCGGGCCGGCGTTGAGTTTCGGGCCGTGGTTGGCGTCGTGCTTTTCCGCATAGTTGGGGTGCACGCCGTGGGCGTTGTCGGCCGAGACCAGCAAGGACTTTTGAATGGTGCGCACGAATTCGTCGCCTTCAGGCAGCAGGCGACGCAAGGTTTGCTCAAGCATCGGACCGTCGGCGCCGCACGCCGAACAGGAGCCGACTTCTTCGTGGTCGTTGCAGACCAGCACGCAGGTTTCGTCGGTTTCGGCGGTCAGCAAGGCTTGCAGGCCGGCGTAGCACGACAGCAAGTTGTCCAGGCGCGCGCCCGCGATGAAGTCGCCATGCAGGCCGATGATCGCCGCGCTTTGGGTATCGTAGAAGCTCAGCTCGTAATCGAGCACCACGTCCGCATTCAGGCCATGTTCTAGCGCCAGCTGATTGGTGAGCACGGCGCGGAAGTCCACGCGCTCGTCACCGGCAAATTGCGCGAGGATCGGTGGCAGTTCGGTCTGGGCATTGATGGCCCAACCCATATTGGCTTCACGATTGAGGTGGATTGCCAGGTTCGGGATGGTGGCGATTGGCGCCTTGAAGTCGATCAACTGGCTCTCGACCTTGCCGTCGCGGCGGAACGTCACGCGGCCGGCCAGGGACAAATCGCGGTCAAACCACGGCGCCAGCAGCGCACCGCCGTAGACTTCGACGCCCAGTTGCCAGAAACCCTGGCGCTGCAGTTCAGGCTGCGGTTTGACCCGCAGGCACGGGCTGTCGGTATGGGCACCGACCAAGCGAATGCCGCCATGCAGCGGCGAATGACGTCCCATCTTGATGGCGA